>JBNKKA010000449.1:0-500 GCA_050291585.1 Desulfobacteraceae bacterium | reverse complement strand
CCTCAGTCATTTCCACCGTGGTAAGTGGGCGAATTGGATTCCTCTCGTCGCATAGATCACCTAGGAAGAAACCTCATCGCAAATGGTGCACCGTTGCTTGAGCTTGAGCTGTCTCAAGCCAGTGGCCATGGCGCCCCGGTGCTTTGCTTCGGCCAGACAAAGCCGAGGAAGGAGACGCACCCGCCGTCATCCACGTGTGAATCGATGACCGACATTAGATCAAGAGGATATCCCTTCACGTTTTTCATCTGAGCCGTAGATAGCTGAGCCAATGACCTGGGTCTAATGAACCCGTGGACCACACCCGTGAGCCGCCATAGACCCGGTCCATGAGACCGTGGACCTATTCCATAGGATTTTCAATAGAAAAATAATTCTGAAAATACATAGCTCATGAAATTATGCATTTAACCCATTGAACTTTTCCAAAATTATATTTTAGTCCCTGTAATTTTACATTTAGGTCCCTAATTAACATTTTATAATGTGACATAACCACC
>JBNKKA010000448.1:0-500 GCA_050291585.1 Desulfobacteraceae bacterium | reverse complement strand
AGTGACCCGATCACTTTCGCCCTGGATGCGGCGCCCGCCGGCATGTCCATCGATCCCGCTACCGGCCTCGTTACCTGGACGCCGGCCATTGCCCAGGTGGGCAGTCATGGCGTCACCGTCAGGGCCGGCGATGGAAAGGGCGGTTTTGCCACCCAGTCCTATACCCTCACGGTTTCTGCGCCGGCAAATAATCCGCCGAGCATTGACAGCACACCCGTTACCAGCGCGACGGAGGGAGCGGTATACAGTTACGACGTCGACGCCAGTGATGCGGACGGTGATACGCTGACTTACAGCCTCGCCACCGCGCCTGCGGGCATGAGCATAGACAGCGCCAATGGCCTCATCAGCTGGACGCCGACCACCGCCCAGGTGGGCAGCCAGTCCGTCAGCGTGCAGGTCGAGGACGGCAAAGGCGGCAGCGACACCCAGAATTTCGATGTCACGGTCGATGCCATTCCCAATACGCCTCCGACCATCGACAGCACCCCGGTCACCAG
>JBNKKA010000447.1:0-501 GCA_050291585.1 Desulfobacteraceae bacterium | reverse complement strand
TGGCGAGACGCCCCATGGGCAGTATCTCATCCGCCTGGAGCCCCAGCTTCTCCCGCCACTCCTCCGGGGTCGGCATGTTCTTCTCAGCTTCTTCCGAGATCTGCCAGTCAGCCATCTTTACTGCATCGTAAGGCATCGATCCAATCCTCCTTCTATGAAAATTGGGGTTTTAAGCTTCTAGACAGAAGCTCCTGCACACGAATTGTCAGCCGGAACTCGGACGCGCCTTCAGTATATCCGGGCAAGTAATGAAGGCCACGGTGCGAGGTCGTCTGCTGACAAGATCCTTATTTTGGGAACAAACCTGAACGGAAAGGCAAGGGTACGGCGAAACGCCTTTTGGACTCGTAAATCCTTATCAGGCTAACATTTGCCAACCCATTTAGCAAGCCTAATATGGGGCTCCCGGGATCCATTGGCCGCCCCTGTTAACCAATTGGATTAACGGGTTTTAAACGCCGGCGGAAGCCGAGTGCGGCGCTGGGCTCGTCCCCCTCCCCT
>JBNKKA010000446.1:0-501 GCA_050291585.1 Desulfobacteraceae bacterium | reverse complement strand
CGGAGCCCCACGAGCCATTGATGCAGCGGAGGTGATGTTAATGATGTCAGAGCCCCTCGAGCCATTGATGCGGCAGAGGTCGGGTTGATGATGCTGAAGCCCCTTGCGCCATTGATGCGGTGGAGGTGGGGTTGATGATGCCGAAGCCCCTTGATCCGTTGATGTAATGGAGGCAAGGTTGGTGGTGTCAGCGGCAATGATGACACGCTCCTACATCGTGGTCGTCGAAGAAAGAGAATGCGAGCAACATTATTTGGTGCTAGTATCTATGGAGTTTCGATTAGCCTACAAATGGTTGAAAGGGTGGTTTCCTTCATGGCTGCATTCTCATACGAAGGTGTTAAGCTTTGATAGAATATTTGTTATATGAAATATTTACTTGCAAAGGCCAGAAGGAATGAAATGTTCTGCCGCTCGAGCGAGATGATTGAAACAACTTAAGTTGTAATCATAGGGCATATTTAGCTGGAGTGAAATATATTTAATAGGACTCATGCGAAG
>JBNKKA010000445.1:0-501 GCA_050291585.1 Desulfobacteraceae bacterium | reverse complement strand
TTCAAAAATCCGATTTTAATTCAGAAATCCTTTTATTTTCTTTTCCTAGTTCGGCCCAGCCGGCCTGCCTCTCCCCACTGGGCCTCCGCCTCAGCCGGCCCGGCCAACCCCCATCGGCCTTGGCCTGCCGACCGGCCCAAGCCACCGTTCCACGCCCCGGCCCACTGGCTTCTTAGCCGCCCGGCCCGCGCGCGTGGATGGCGTATTTTGGTGAAATACGTTTTCTCCTTGACTTCGCGCATTCCGTCAGCAGCGCCTTTTCTCTCTCCGCCGCTGACACCTGGGCCCCACCTGTCATATGTTTCTTCTCCACCGAGCCGGCCACCCCGCGCCACCGCGCCTCGCGCCGCCCTTGCCGCGCCTCGGGATACCTTGGGCCATTACCGCCCCGCCCCCCATCACTCCTCCCTTAATCCCCTTCAAACCCGAGCGTAATCGCGCCTTAATTGCCTTAAACGCCATTACCGTCGCCTTTACTCCGGCCGTCTCACCGGCGCCCTC
>JBNKKA010000444.1:0-502 GCA_050291585.1 Desulfobacteraceae bacterium | reverse complement strand
ACAGTTTCAAAATTAGTCATTGCCAATTCTCCTTACTTTTTGGTCCAAACTTCGGACAGACCCAGGGATTCAGGCTCGGTGAACAGCGCGGGGCTGTCGAAATCAGGCTCGTTGGCCCAACCGCCGGCCGGCTCAGCTTTACCTTCCGGAGTGGTCCGGATGGGGAACTTGAAGCGCTTGATGCTGCCATTGCGGAATTTGACAGTCCACATAATGCTGTCGGTGGAGCGCATCGGAACAACAGAAGCGCCCATAGGCATGAAATCCGCATAACCGCGGACATCAATGGCCTGAGTCGGGCAAATCTTCACGCAGCACTGGCATTCCCAGCACTGCTCGGGTTCCTGGTTGTATGCCTTCATCTTGTCCTTATTGAGAACCATCAGGTCATTGGGACAGATGTACTGGCAGGCGGTCTTGTCGAGCGCCTTGCACCCATCGCATTTATCCGGGTTTACAAAACTTGGCATTCTCGTACCTCCTCGGCCGTTCGGGGCCTTCT
>JBNKKA010000443.1:0-503 GCA_050291585.1 Desulfobacteraceae bacterium | reverse complement strand
ATTGCCCCGTGCAGAGGGGTGACCAGTCCCGCGGCGTGGTCATCCCCGGGCATGGCGGTCCGGGCGGCGCCGCTGGTGTTCACGGCCACGGAGGCGTCCCGGCAGGTGGCGGTCCAGCAAGTAGCCGCAGTGGTGCCTCGGCGGGCGATCAAGGGGGCGCCGCCGATGGTTCCAGCGCCGCGGCCCTTGGTGAGGGCAAACAGATGTGCGTTATCCTTGATGATGATGAGGTATCGTCCGACGAGGACGAACCCCTGCAGGTGCGGCTACGGTCGCGGTTCCCGGCTGGCGGGTCCAGCAGTCTTGGCACCGCTTCGCCCGTCGCGGTAGCAGCCGAGGCCGCGGGCGCGGAGGCAACGACGGACAGGAGGGCGGCAGAGGAGGCCGCGGCAAAAGAGGCGGCTGGCGAGGGCTCATCAGTCCCCGGCCAGGTACCTTCCTCCGCAACGGGCGCCAAGAGGATGTGCCGGAGAGTCCTGCGGACGCGCCGAAAGCGGTGCCGA
>JBNKKA010000442.1:0-503 GCA_050291585.1 Desulfobacteraceae bacterium | reverse complement strand
CCCGGGGCCTCTCCTTCTTCGGTCACGCCCGAGCCGCCGCCTCCTTTGGCTGGCGCCACCGTGTCGTGCACCGCCGTGCGCCTCTGGCCACCTCCTCCGCATGGGACCGGACGTCGCTCGGCCTCCTCCTCCTTTCCACTCCCTCTCCCAGCTCCGCCCCTTCATTTCCCCTCCCCCTCGGTGCTGATTCAAGGCTCAAACCGCTGCTCCATTAAACTCCACCGGCCGCCACCGACTCCTCTCCTCCGCCGCTCTAGCTAGCCACCCCGGCCCTATATAAAGCGCCCAAGAGCACCCCATCTCTCCACCACATCCAATCCCGCCCCCAACTCCCATTCTCCATGCTCCAAACACTGCCCCGTCGAGAAACTCTGACCGCCACCTCGATCCACCGTCGCCCCACCAAACCGCGCGCGCCCCGGTGCCCGCCAACACCATGGTGAGAATCCCCTTGGTCCCCTCATCCTCTAGGTGCTCCCACGGCAAGAAAATGAGCCCAGAGT
>JBNKKA010000441.1:0-482 GCA_050291585.1 Desulfobacteraceae bacterium | reverse complement strand
ACTTGTGTTTTTACATACAGTGCGTCCAGGTTGTGAAATGTCGGTACAGTATTTTCATGCTCGGGTGGACCCAGGGTGGTTTTCATAAAAAGCACGGGCGTTTGGGTTGTGAAACGTCAATACAGTACTTTTCATGCTCGGGTGGGCTCGAGGTGGTTTCCATAAAAAGTGCGCCGGGACACATTACGCTGAACTTGTGTTTTTGCATTTGATGCAATCGGTGGGTCACATAGTGCATTTTGGTTCATCCGTGGCGTGAAACATCAACGCACTATTTTTCATGCTCGGGTGGGCCCGGTGCGGTTCCCATAAAAAGCGCATCGAGATACGTTACGCTGAATTTGTGTTTTTGCATCAGATGTGATCTGTGGGTCACATAGTGCATTCTGGTGCATCAGGGGCATGAAACATCGATGCAGTATTTTTCATGCTCAGGTGGGACCGGTATGGATTCGGCAAAAACCACCTTGATACACGTTACG
>JBNKKA010000440.1:0-504 GCA_050291585.1 Desulfobacteraceae bacterium | reverse complement strand
AGAATTGCCCAAGTGTTGCCATTCTCCGATGAGGTGAGCATCGCGTTACGGATGAATTAGCAACAGATCAGGGCCAATTGCTAAAGACTAACAGCGAATTGCCAAAAGCGAACCGTTCACCTTAAGTGAAATGGTGCCCGGGGCGAGAATTGAACTCGCACGAGGACAAGCCTCCCGAGATTTTAAGTCTCGTATGTCTACCTATTCCATCACCCGGGCGATGGGTGGGGCTGACTGCACGCGCTCGGCACCTGTCGGTCCGGAAACGCTGATACTGCGCGTATTTAGCCACAATGCCGTGAAAAGTCAAGGTCAAGGTCAGTATGCCAGTGGGCCAGTGCGCCGGTTTGCCAGTAACGGACTGGCACACTGGCATACTGGCACACTGTTCTATAAAGTCTGTGTAAATGAGGACTCATCCATGAGCGCCTCATGCCAGTCGATACGCCGGTGCCCCAACCCTTTCCAGCCACCTTTGTACATCACACTGAGACAATGGGTAAA
>JBNKKA010000439.1:0-504 GCA_050291585.1 Desulfobacteraceae bacterium | reverse complement strand
ATCGATTCTCATGCCACGGTTCATTTGCAGGCGCATCACCAGATCTCCGGTGGTGCGCACACCGCCCATGCCCGCGACAATCGCGTGTGCAGCATGCATCCCGAAGGGATCGCCGACGCCAATCTACAACCCGTCCAGACGGCAGATCTCCACATGGGCCTTGGTCGCCCGCGAGAGGGCGTCCACCGGGACCGTCAGGGTCAGGGGAATCCCGCAGACGCCCATGCCCAGGTTGGCGTGCAGTGGGATCTTAGACACCTCCGAGCAGGCCTTGGTGAAGGTCACCGAGCGGGCCAGGTTCCAGGGCAGACTCTCGCTGGTGACGATGTTGATCGCCGGCCCGAAGATGGTGGCGCCGGCCTTTTCGGCCATTCGCACCTGATCCTGGGGGTAGAGTCCCGCCAGACGGGTGCCATCATATTCCAGCTCCCCGTGCATCCCCAGGACGAACTCCCCGGCCATGCCCATCTCGATGGCCATGTCGGGATACTTTTCCCTGAGAAT
>JBNKKA010000438.1:0-504 GCA_050291585.1 Desulfobacteraceae bacterium | reverse complement strand
GCTTTAGCGCGGATATGGGTGGCGGTGAATATGAACGTGCGGACAGTTTTGATCCTGTCCTGCCATCGGCTAGCAGTGTTCATTCCCCCAATTCTATCCAGGATGCACTCGACACACTGGGTGGTGCAGGTGCCGTCGAGGTGGAAGACAGTGGTCGGTACAGCGCTGCGGCATCTGCATCAAATATCTCAGTCAATGCAGATGCCCACCTGGAGTTGCGTGCCGCCAACGAAAGTCGCCCAACGCTGGTATTGACGGGCGAGTTGCTGATAATCGGAGCTCGCAATTCAAGCGCTTCGCTAAATGGCCTGCTAGTCAGTGAGAACCAGTTGCGCGTCCCCGCCGATACCAATCTGGAACATCTGCATCTGCGCCATTGCACGCTGGTTCCTGGTCGCAGTCTGGATATTGAGGGCGAGCCGGTTTCGCCCACATTACCCAGCCTGGTCATAGAGTCACCCGATATTACGGTGGAAATCGATAGCTGTATTTTGGGTGGTCTAC
>JBNKKA010000437.1:0-505 GCA_050291585.1 Desulfobacteraceae bacterium | reverse complement strand
GTCTTGACCCCAGAAACCTTGAACTGGTTTCGCTTCCTCTGTGGTAGCAAGTGGTAGACGGTGTTCCTCAGCTCATCATGATATCTACAACTGTAGGTGGTGATCGCCTGCCATGCAGCGTTAGCTACTACATCCTGGCAGGTGGTCCTGAAGGCTGGACCCTTGTGTTGGCTGAGCGGGTCCACTGATGATCTGCATGATTGCCTTGTACTCTTCTCGGCCAGGGCGTGGAATTCTCTTGATTCTGAACTCTAGCGGAGTGGTGATGTTGATACGGTTTAGCAAATCCCTCAGTCTGCCAGTGGGTATCAGGGCTTCATCTCCAAAAGTTTTGATCTCATCGGCGTTGTGGAACATCTCGTCCTTCTCGGCGTTGCTCCAAGGAGTGTAGTCTTCATCTTCTTTGCCTTCAGCCTTGTTGCCCTCTTCTTCTTCTTCTTCCTTGTTGTTTTCTTCCCCTTGTTGGTCATGGTCGTCGTTCTGCGGCATATGTTGAGCCTCTTGC
>JBNKKA010000436.1:0-505 GCA_050291585.1 Desulfobacteraceae bacterium | reverse complement strand
ACGCCATCTTTAAACGTTACCTTAGAAACGTCATAGATTTCCATATTTTTTTGTAGTGGAAACAACACATCCCTGATGTTGCTGCATACTTTTGCATTCCCTTCACGAGTCTCTGCGCGCACAGAACTCGTGAGAGCAGGCCTCCAAAACCTCATCCAGTTGCGACACCTGCACAGGTAGGCGGGCGATCAAGTTTTTGGGGAGCGCAACTCTGCGCGACTGCTCGCTTGTACGTTCGACTACTTCCTGGTGGTGTGCGCTTCTGTACCACTACTTCCAGAAGGACGTTCGTGAGACGACACTGCTTCCATTCTTCCTGCATCAAATTAGATCAACTACTTCAAACTGCTCAACATGTCGATTGTTGGGAATGGCACCACCGGTGCCTCCAGCATTGATCATGCCTCTGGGTATAACCTGATGCTCTCTCATTTACTTATCGTGTTACTTATTGTGTTCTTTCTGTTCTTATACAGATTAAGCGCGAACACCAGCAATCCATATG
>JBNKKA010000435.1:0-506 GCA_050291585.1 Desulfobacteraceae bacterium | reverse complement strand
GGTTCATCCGTTGGCACCACAGCAACAGGATTAACGATCAAGCGGAAGCGGTTGCCTAAATCGACCATCGAAGCATTGATGGCAGGGCCTGTCTGCGAATCGAAGACCAGCCGTACTGGGTCAGCTTTGCCGCCTATACCCAGTGGATGGATTTCCATAGAGGGCTTGCCAGCGGCAATGCTGGGGCAAATTTCCAGCATATGAGAGCCTAAAACTTTGTCACCATTGGGGCTAAAATGGTAGGTGTAATCTTCCATGAAGGAAGTACCGCCTTTGAGTCCAGTGGTCGTCACTTTCATAGCGCGGAGTAAAGCGGCCGTTTTCCAATCCCCTTCAGCGCCAAAACCATACCCGTCGGCCATGAGCCGCTGCACGGCAATGCCGGGAAGCTGCTTTAAACCATGCAAGTTTTCAAAAGTGGTGGTGAATCCTTTGAAATCGCCAGCTTCGAGAAATGCGCGAATGCCTAACTCGATGCGGGCCGCGTCTATCAGGGATTGGCGTTG
>JBNKKA010000434.1:0-506 GCA_050291585.1 Desulfobacteraceae bacterium | reverse complement strand
CCACCCATCACTGAGTAGCAGGCCGTGCAAAGGCGAAACAAGCTAGTCGATGGGCAAGCAGCCACCGTGGCCCGACCGCGTGATCCACCGCATCACGAGCCCTCACTCAGGGTGGAAAGGATCTTGATGATGGACTTCGCCTCCGCCCATGCTCGGGCCAAGGGACTGGCCCCCACTGCAAGCTGTGAGGAGAGCCATATCGAGGCCATTGCGGCCAGGCCCCCTAAAGCCTCACCAACGCCCACCGCTGACGGGGTGGACAAGATGTACCATCAACTGGTGAAGATTCACACCATCGCCGCCGCATAGCTAGTGAAGTGTGCTCACTAGTGTCGGTCTGACTCAACTCCCAGCTTGGTTCAGGCCGGGACCAGTCGGCCAAGGCGGCACCATCAACCCCTAGTTATTTCTGGTCCCAGGCCATGCCATGGCAGTGGTCGGGATAGCGCAATGAACCTCAAGTTCACTGCCAAGCTAGTCCAGCTTCATCGATAGGTCCCACCCAT
>JBNKKA010000433.1:0-506 GCA_050291585.1 Desulfobacteraceae bacterium | reverse complement strand
GATCGCAATCCCGAAGAAAAACGTCGCGGCCTTTCCATTGAGTCCGGAATTGCCGCCTGGCGCCCTTTTCCGGACGTGGGGATTGCGCTGATCGATGTCCCCGGGCACGTGGATTTCCTGAAAAACGCTATTCGCGGCCTGAACAGCGTGGACCTGGCGATCCTGGTGGTGGCCGCCGATGACGGGGTGATGCCCCAGACCTACGAACATCTCGACATTCTCCAGTATTTCGGCGCCCGGGGCGGGCTGGTCGTCCTCAGCAAAACCGACCTGGTGGACCGTGAAACGGTTGAAATCGCCAAAATGGAACTGCAGGACGTGCTGCAGGAAACATTTCTCCAGGGCAAGCCCATTCTGGAATTTTCGATCAAACACCCGCTGGATAGGGTTTCACTCACTCACGTCCTCAGGGAAGAGATCGACGGTTGCCGCCATAATTCTGCCGACGCGCCTTTCCGCCTCTGGATCGATCAGGTACGGCAACTGACCGGCATCGGAACCGTGGT
>JBNKKA010000432.1:0-507 GCA_050291585.1 Desulfobacteraceae bacterium | reverse complement strand
CGCAAGTTTCGGCTCAATTTCAACGCCATGTTGAAAACCGAAGAAATGGAAAAAGTGGTGGAGAGCTTCGGGTTCAAGCAGACCGAAGACCTCATCGCCAGTGTCGGCTATGGCAAGATCACGCCGCTTCAGATCATCCGCAAGATCACCCCCAAAGAAGTGGTGGACGACACCGAGTCCTTTTTCAATAAAATCGTCGCCAAGGGCAGGAGAAAAAAGGAGAAAAGCGGGGTGATGGTCAAGGGTATGGACGATATCCTGGTCCGCTTCGGCAAATGCTGCCAGCCGGTGCCCGGTGACACGATCACCGGCTACATCACCCGCGGATACGGGGTAACCGTACACCGGACCACATGCGTCAACGCCCTGAAAATGAATCCGGAACGCCAAATCGAGGTGGAATGGAATCAGGAGACGACCGAGACCTACCCGGTCAAGATTCTTGTGCGTTCTCTGGACCGGGTCGGTTTACTGGCGGATGTGGCGGCCAATATCACCAAAAATGGC
>JBNKKA010000431.1:0-507 GCA_050291585.1 Desulfobacteraceae bacterium | reverse complement strand
AAACAGATCATCCAGACGCTGGCCGGCTTTCAGATCGCTGACATATTGATTTTTCATGGGCTTCCCGCCTCCCTGAACGCGTCCCGAAAACCATTTTCGAGCCCCCAGGCGCGGAGCGTATCGAGGACGCTGTGGTCGGTCATATCGCACTTCACCGGCGTGATGCTGATATAGTCCTTGGCCAGCGCGGCGGTATCGATCTCTTCATTTCCGTCCGTCTCGCCGCCGCCGTTGTAAGCACCGGCCCAGTAATAGGCGCGCTGGCGGGGATCGGTGCGTTTGACGAAATGGTCGCGTTCCCCGCTGACGGCCTGGCGGCTCACCTTGACCCCCGCCGTGGCTGCGATGGGCAGGTTGGGAAAGTTGAGATTCAGAAAGGTGCCCGTTGGCAGGGGGTTGTCCAGCAGTTCAACGGCCACCCGGAAGACGAAGCGGCCCACCTCCTCCATGTGATCGCTGGGGGCGCCTGCGATGGAAGCCGCCAGGGCGGGTACCCCAAAAAGGGCC
>JBNKKA010000430.1:0-508 GCA_050291585.1 Desulfobacteraceae bacterium | reverse complement strand
GCAAGTTATTAGCCATCTTAAGTTGAATAACATGAGAAGGTTTTCATTCTAATCTAAGCATGCAAAAGTATTAAATACAATATGATTATCATAAGGCATGACTACAAGATAGTCATCAACATTCATATAGTTATCATCCAACATAATGTGAAGATAAACATTTCTATGTTTAGGTGCATCAAGCAAGCATCACCCATTTCCGAGGGTGTCACGGAGATTTGAATCAATAGTCAACCTTGCAAGGGAAATAACCTGACAACACGACACACGTGAACCACACAGGTATCATGAGTGGTCACCTTTCACATTGACTATCAAAGAGTGGAGCCGGGCCCACCGTACCCTAGTGTCGTCTTCCAGGCAAAAACCTCGACGGGTAGTCCGTGCGTGGCCCGAACACTATCCGAATATCATCCGTGAAGTACAGTGGGGTGTCGTCCAACTTAGCGACCGTCGACGCTACTAAGTTTGCGGGACCCCATAAATCCCGTATGCGTCATTACACAAC
>JBNKKA010000429.1:0-508 GCA_050291585.1 Desulfobacteraceae bacterium | reverse complement strand
ATGGATGCACAGGGGTTGACCGTCAATTTCATGCAGCGCAATCAGCCGCCTTGCTGGGACCATCCCTTTGGAACGGACCGGTTGGGGCGGGACATGCTCGTTCGAACGGTCAAAGGATTGCGGATCAGCCTGGGAATCGGCATGGCGGCCGCCTTGTGCAGTACGGTGATCTCTCTGGTCTTGGGCCTGGCCGCGGCCACCTTGGGGCATCGCACCGATGCCCTGGTGACGGCAATGGTCGATGTGGTGATCTCCACCCCCCACCTGGTGCTGCTGATTCTGATCTCATTTTCCCTGGGGAGCGGCGCCACCGGAGTCATTGTGGCCGTGGCGCTCTCCCACTGGACGCGGCTGGCCCGCATCGTTCGGGCTGAAATCCTGCAACTCAAGAGCGCCGACTATATCCTGCTCAGCCGGCGCATGGGTCGTAAACCGTTGTGGATAGCCCGGCATCATATGCTGCCGAACCTGCTGCCCCAATTCCTGGTCGGCCTGATTCTGCTTTTCC
>JBNKKA010000428.1:0-508 GCA_050291585.1 Desulfobacteraceae bacterium | reverse complement strand
GAATACTGAATGCATCGCAAAGTGCCATGTGCACAGCCTCGATCAGGGCGCTCTCCACCTCCTTCGGGTATGACTTGCTGACTTCGATCAATACGCCTGGCATGACGCTTTCCTTTCATTCGGGAAACGGCATGGCCGCCATCTGGCGGCCATGCCGGGGAATAGCAACAGTTCAGTGCGCCAAAGCCTTCACCGCCTCGTCGGTGGTGAGCACGCCGTTGGCGATCATGCCATAGTTCACCAGAGCCGCTTTGTAGGCGTCGGCACCGGGGGCGGCCACGGCATCCTTCACCACGTAGACCTTGAAGCCGTTCTCCATCAGCGCGCGCAGATGGGAATCGACACACAGATTGGCCACCATGCCGCCCAGCACAACGGTGTCGATACCCCGGCTGCGCAACTGGTAGATCAGGTCGTTGCTCTCAGGGCCGTACATTTTGTGCGGTGCAACCACAATGGTCTCGCCATCATGGATGTAGGGCTTGTAGCGATCGTAGAAGTCGGCCCC
>JBNKKA010000427.1:0-509 GCA_050291585.1 Desulfobacteraceae bacterium | reverse complement strand
AGGACACCAAGGTGGATCAGGTGAAGGCCAGGCTGAAGAACGGCGTGCTCATGATCACCGTGCCCAAGGACGAGGAAGAAGCCCGAGGTCAAGGCCATCCAGTTCTCCGGCTAAGATAGGCATCGGGTGTCAGGCCGTCATAGCCACCACTCCGGGGTGAAGCTTATGTTACGCGTATTTTGTCTGTATTGTTTGTTGGATAATCCTAGCACGTTCACTAGTTATCTTTTCCTGTTTTGGTGGATCACCAGTACACGTTCTGTGGCTGGGCGAGTCTTTAGGAGTAGCAGGGCCTCGTCTCCATGCATGTTCGTGCAAGTAGTGCAGAGGCGGGACGCGTCGCGCGGGCACTCCGCGCATGGTGGCCGGATCGACGGGCACCTCTTGTATTTTCCCTTTAAATAGCAAGACAAGAAAACAGAAAAGTTGCTCGGTCATTCGCAGCGCAAACCAACTCTCCAATTCCATTGCTTCGTCATCTTCTCGTAGGTGTTCGTCTCCGGCGGAAC
>JBNKKA010000426.1:250-510 GCA_050291585.1 Desulfobacteraceae bacterium | reverse complement strand
CCGGTGGCGACGATGATTTCGTCGAAGCGCTGCTGCGCGATCTGGCCCGAGCTCAATTTCGTGTTCAGTTTGAGCTCGACGCCGGTCAGCTCGATCTGGCGCTGGAAGTAGCGGATCGTCTCGACGAACTCTTCCTTGCCGGGAATGCGAACCGACAGGTTCAACTGCCCGCCGATGCGATCCTGCCGGTCGAAAAGGGTCACTGCATGCCCCCGCGATGCCGCGGTCACGGCAAAGGAAAGCCCGGCCGGCCCGGCACC
>JBNKKA010000426.1:0-240 GCA_050291585.1 Desulfobacteraceae bacterium | reverse complement strand
CTTTTCTATGACGATCTCGGTCTCGCGGCCGGCGATCGGGTTGACCAGGCAGCTGGCCTTCTTGTTCTCGAAGACGTGATCGAGGCAGGCCTGGTTGCAGCCGATGCAGGTGTTGATCTCGTCGGCGCGGCCCTGCCTGGCTTTGAGCATGAACGCCGGGTCCGCCAGGAACGGCCGGGCCATGGACACCAGGTCGGCATCACCGCCGGCCAGGGCCAGTTCGGCCACTTCCGGCGTGTT
>JBNKKA010000425.1:0-510 GCA_050291585.1 Desulfobacteraceae bacterium | reverse complement strand
AACATGGACTACTACCAGTCCTGGATCGACGATTATGGCGTCAACGGCACGGTGGTACCCCTGGCTTCGGATAGCTCAAACCTTGTCGAAGCCCTCACCACCGGCATTGACAACCTCCAGGAGAGCCTCTCCCTGGAGATTGCGGGTGACGCTTTCGGTCTGGCCAGTATCGGCGAGGGCATCATCGATGGCGACACCATCACCTGGGAGGTGCAGCTCGAAGCGCCCCTGGACGGCTCCCACACCGGCAGCCAGATCGAGTTCGTCGTCAACAACAGCGCCAGCAGCCAGGTCGGCGAAACCATCCAACTCAACGTCCACACCGAACATAATCTGGAGGGGGCCGATGCCAACGATTATCTCCAGGGGCACAGCGGAGACAACGATCTGATTGGGGCAGACGGGGACGACCTCCTTGAAGGCCTTGGCGGTGACGACCAGCTAGATGGCGGCAGCGGCAACGACATCCTCGTGGGCGGCGAGGGAGACGATCTCCTCAGCGGCGGGCAG
>JBNKKA010000424.1:0-511 GCA_050291585.1 Desulfobacteraceae bacterium | reverse complement strand
CTGGATGCGGGCCACCAGTTCGCGCGGCTCGAACGGTTTGGGCAGGTAGTCATCGGCCCCCAACTCCAGGCCCACGACTTTATCCATGACATCCCCCCGGGCGGTGAGCATGACGATGGGCACGGCACTGGATTCACGGATGCGCTTGCACACCTCGAACCCGTTCAATCCGGGCAGCATCACATCCAGAATAATCAGATCCGGCAGGACGGTTCTTACCTTTTTCAGGCCTTCATCGGCATCCACGGCCGAATAGACCGCGTAGCCGTAGTCCTTCAAAAACCGCTTGAGCAGCAGATTGAGTTTTTCATCATCGTCAATCACCAGGATTGTCCAGGCCATGGCTACTTCCTTTTAGACTGATTAAATCTGCCCATTGATGGTGACCGCCATAAACGGTGCCGTGTCCGTACCCGTCTCACCCAGATGGTTGCCGTCCTGATCGTCAATTTTGATCTTACTATCAAACAACGCCCCGCCGTTGAGGTCAAGCTGGTATCGCTCGCCCAAC
>JBNKKA010000423.1:0-511 GCA_050291585.1 Desulfobacteraceae bacterium | reverse complement strand
GTTGCCCCGATCACATCACCTCCGTCGTACTCTCTCATCAAACCGACGATATTCCGCTGGAACGGATTCAGGCCGATCTTCAGAAAGTCGCGGAGAGCGTACTCGCCCCGAGCGGCCTCATAAAAGACAATATCGAATATTACATCAACCCGACCGGAAAATTTGTCATCGGCGGCCCGCATGGCGACGCGGGACTCACAGGTCGCAAAATCATTGTCGACACCTATGGCGGCGTTGGCAGCCACGGTGGTGGTGCTTTCTCGGGAAAAGATTCTTCAAAGGTTGACCGTTCAGCTGCGTATGCCGCCCGTCATGTTGCCAAAAACATGGTAGCTGCCGGTATTGCCGAAGAAGCATTGGTTCAGGTGGCCTATGCCATTGGAGTGGCGAAGCCGCTCAGCATCAATGTGGACACGTACGGCACGGGGTGCGTCGACGACTATAAGATCGAGGAGGTTATCCGATCCGGAGATATTTTCGATTTTCGCCCGCGAGCCCTGATCGAGGATCT
>JBNKKA010000422.1:0-512 GCA_050291585.1 Desulfobacteraceae bacterium | reverse complement strand
AGAGGGATGATTCTATTCGCTTCGATTTCAATGGGCTGATGATTTGATAGGCAAAAACAAACGGGCGGCCCGAAGGCCACCCGCTGATTATCGGTATCGCATGATTCCGTTTCTATTTGAATGTTTCGGAACACACATCCTTCAGATATGCTAGGTTCTCGCAAACGTTGATCCCGTTGGCCTTCATGGCCGCCACCTTGCTCTGGCCGGTGCCGCTGCTGCCGCTGATGATGGCGCCGGCATGGCCCATGCGCCGTCCCGGAGGCGCCGTCTGGCCGGCGATGAACGCAACCACGGGCTTGCGGACGAACTGGCTGATGAACTCGGCCGCTTCCTCCTCAGCGTTGCCGCCGATCTCGCCGATCATGACGATGCCCTCGGTGTCGTAGTCGGCGGCGAAGGCCTCCAGGCAGTCGATGAAGTTGGTGCCCGGCAGCGCGTCCCCGCCGATGCCGACGCAGGTCGACTGGCCGAGATCGAGCGCGGTGAGCTGGCCGATGGCCTCGTAGGTC
>JBNKKA010000421.1:0-513 GCA_050291585.1 Desulfobacteraceae bacterium | reverse complement strand
GGAGAGATCCTGACCGACCTTTCATTACCGATTTTTGTGAACTCAAAGCACTGGGGCGCTTTCATCCTCGGCATTCGTCCGGAAGTATTCATCGAGGATCAGACCAACGGGTTACAAGGCGCGCAGCCAAAGGCCAAATAATGCCTGTCCAGACACAGCACCCTCTCTCAGAGGCCTCACCCGCTTACGCGCGTTGACCAGCGCGGTGTTGACCAACGCGGCGTTGGCCGACGCTTCCTTGGCCGACTTTTGAACTCGGGCGAGATGCACCATTTCTGGATGGACACGGATCAATATCGCTGGAAATAAATTACGCCGGCCAGGTTTGATCCGCCGGATCAAGTACTCAATTGGATATGCCCAAAGAAAAACGGGGCGGCTGAATCGCGCCCCGTTCATCCTGCCCAGATTGCCTCAACCCGCCTTCTTAGCCCTAGATTTTTGTTTCGGCTTTTTCTTTTTCAAGCACTCTTTGTCGGCTCGGACAAAGGCGCAAAGCTTCGGATTGTAATA
>JBNKKA010000420.1:0-513 GCA_050291585.1 Desulfobacteraceae bacterium | reverse complement strand
GTGCTAGGAGCTTCTTGAGTTCTTCGTTACTCTTTCTTTCTTGAACAAGCAATTCTTCTTGTTGCTCAAGAAGCTCATCCCTAACTCCTACTTGCTTCATAAGCCCTTTGATCATAGCATTAGGATTTTTACAAAGTTCACTTGGAAGAGAGTCATTATCATCACTAGAAAGAGTATCTTCATCACTAGTGACATACTTAGAAGAGGAAGGAGCATCGGTTTTTATCTTCTTTTTGCCTTCCTTTGCCATGAGACATGTGTGCTTGGAGAGGTTGAGAAAGAGTGACTTGCTTGATGAAGCTTTGCCCTTGATGGCTATGGTTGCCAAGTCATCACTTTCTGATTCAGAACTCTCATCACTTGAGTTCCATTCTTGACCAACATGAGGTTGACTATAAGACTTCTTCTTAGTATATTTCTTGTCTTTCTTGTAGCCTTTGTCAAACTTCTTTCTCTTGTCATTGTCTTCTTTCTTCCTCTCATATGGGCATTGGGTAATAAAATACCCATTCT
>JBNKKA010000419.1:0-514 GCA_050291585.1 Desulfobacteraceae bacterium | reverse complement strand
GGGTGAAGCGGTTCATGGACGAGACCATCGAGAACGCCAAGAAGACCCGCCGGGTGGAGACCCTGTTCGGCCGCCGCCGGGAGCTTCGGGATATCATCTCGAGGAACTTCAACGTGAGGAGCGGGGCCGAGCGGATGGCCCGGAACACCCCCATCCAGGGCACCGCCGCCGACCTCCTGAAGGTGGCCATGATCAAGGTGGATCAGCGGCTCACCGCCGAGAAGAGCCCCGCCGCCATGATCCTCACGGTGCACGACGAGCTGGTCTTCGAGGTGCCGGAGGAGGCCGCGGAGGCGACCATCCCCCTCATCCGCGAGGAGATGGAGGGCGCCGTGGCGCTCTCGGTGCCCCTGACCGTCGACGTCGGCACCGGAAGGACATGGGCCGACGCCCACTGAATAGCGACTCTTAGGAGATGGTCATAAACCGGATAGGCGACCTCTCCCCCTTGGCCGGTCTCACGAACCTGACAAATCTTTCCGTCGTCGGCGACAACATCAGCGACCTCGCGGCC
>JBNKKA010000418.1:0-514 GCA_050291585.1 Desulfobacteraceae bacterium | reverse complement strand
TTTCGGCTTCGGCGCGCCCGGCTGGTCGAACCAGTATTGCGCGTCACGCTCGGGGTTCATTTTCGGGCCGCACACCGGCTGCACCTTGGAGCGTTCCAGGCGCGTCATGATCGCATCCTGCTCCTTGGCCAGGTTGTCCAGCGCCTGTTGCGGGGTTTTCTCGCCGCTGGCCGCTGCGGCGATGTTGCTCCACCACAGTTGCGCCAGGCGTGGGTAGTCGGGCACGTTGGTACCGGTCGGCGACCACTCGGTGCGCGCCGGGCTGCGGTAGAACTCCACCAGGCCGCCGAGTTTGGGCGCCATGTCGGTCATGGCCTGGGAGTTGATATCGGACTCACGAATCGGCGTCAGGCCAACGATGGTTTTCTTCAGCGACACGGTTTTTGAGGTCACGAATTGCGCGTAGAGCCAGGCCGCGAGTTTCTGCTTCTCGGGTGTGGACTTGAGGAAGGTCCAGGAGCCTACGTCCTGATAGCCCTTCTTCATGCCCTTTTCCCAATACGGCCCGACCGGC
>JBNKKA010000417.1:0-515 GCA_050291585.1 Desulfobacteraceae bacterium | reverse complement strand
CGAGAAGATCATCGACATCGAGAAGTCGTCCAGCCCCTGACCGACCCTGGAGCCGCTCTGACCGTGCTTCCCGCCGGCTTGACAGGGGCACCGCAACTTGTTAGAGGTGGAGCTCAACCGCAGACTGAAGTCTGTTTGACACCGTCAACGATTTGGTTGACGCGTCAAGCCAGCGTTCCCTAGTGCCCGTCCAGAAATGGTGAATCTCGCACGAGTTCAAGGCGGGCGGCGAATTCAAACCGGCAACCCAACCCGCTACCCGTGGACGAACCACGATGGCGACCGCGTCATGCAGACCATCGCGTCTTGAAGACGTTCGCCGGAAGTGGTTTTTTTATGCCGGCTTTAGCAGCATTGGATTATAGTCGACACACGGAAAGGCCAATTGCATGCACATCTCCGAGGGGGTTTTGTCTGCACCCGTACTCATCTCCGGCGCGGCCCTCACCGCCGTCGGCACCACCGTGGGCCTCAAACGGCTGGACTATGACCGGATCGCCCAGGTGGGCCTCCTC
>JBNKKA010000416.1:0-516 GCA_050291585.1 Desulfobacteraceae bacterium | reverse complement strand
CATGTACCGGGGCATCGAAAACCTGCTCACCGATAGAGGCCTGATGGACGGCCTGGTCATCACACCGCGCATCTGCGGCATCTGTAGTACTGCCCACCTGGCTGCCGCCGCCAAGGCGTTGGACATGCTTTACGACGCCAATGTGCCGGACAACGGCATCCGGGTCCGCAATGTCTCTCTGATGGTTGAGCAGCTTCAGAACGATCTGAGGCACACCTTCATCATCTTCATGTCGGATTACACCCGCGACGTTTATCGTGGTGCCGACTGGCACGCCGAAGCCGTGGAGCGGTATACGCCCCTGAAGGGCCAGACGTTTATACAGGTGGTGCAGGAAACCAAGAAGATTCTGGAAATCATCGCGATCCTGGGCGGCCAGTGGCCCCACTCCACATTCATGGTGCCGGGCGGCGTGGTATCAGTCGCCAGCGCCTCCGACATCATCCAGTGTCGTCTGCTGTTGGATACGTTTCGCAACTGGTATGAGCGACGGATACTCGGCTGCAACCTGGAACG
>JBNKKA010000415.1:0-516 GCA_050291585.1 Desulfobacteraceae bacterium | reverse complement strand
GACGCCTTCCTGGGTGGCCTTCATCCGCAGCAGGGAAGCCAGGATCTCGGCTTCCTTGTTGCCCCCCTGCTGGCAAACGGCCACACAGGTGTTGCAACCGAACACCAGGACCTTTTTATGACCTTTAATGCTCTCCCAAAGCTCTTCAAGAGGTTTCTGTTCGCCCACGATCATGGCTGTTTTCTCCTTTCCTGCGCCTGAATAGCAAGCCGTATGGGAGAAGGACCGAGTTTCTGGATCCTTTCCGTGAATTCGTTGCAGATTTCCGCCCACCGTGGCCCCATGGCGGCCGACAAATTATACATGGCAAGTCGTTCGGGATCGATGCCGACTTTGGGGAGAACGGTTTTCAGGTAATTGACGCGCTTGGCAGCATTGAGATTTCCTTCCAGGAAATGGCATTGGCCCTCCAGTCAGCCGGCGACGAACAAGCCGTCCACCCCCCTTTCAAATGCGCGCAGCACATAGCTGTGATCCAGTTTGCCCGTACAGGGCATGCGGATGATTTTGACGTTG
>JBNKKA010000414.1:0-518 GCA_050291585.1 Desulfobacteraceae bacterium | reverse complement strand
GAACCACCGGACAGAACAGGTTACCGGGGTGAGCTTCGAAGACGCCCGTTCCCAGAGTCTGAGCAAGCTGTTTCCCCGCCTGTCCGGCGAAATGGAGCGTATCCGGACCGCCATCCGGGAACGCCGGGTGATCAGTTCTCCCAAAGTACGATGCAAATTGGAGCAGGGCGTCAGTTACGAAGATGTGACCATCTTTCCCCTCGTGGCCAACGGGGTGGAGGGGGCGGTGATCCGGGTGGACGACGTGACCGAGCAGGTGCGCCTGGAGGAGATGATGATCCAGAGCGAGAAGATGCTTTCCGTGGGCGGGCTGGCTGCCGGCATGGCCCATGAGATCAACAATCCCCTGGCCGGCATCATGCAAAACGCTTACGTCCTTGGAAACCGTCTGGCCAGGGATCTTCCCATCAACCGCAGGGCCGCCGAAACCGCGGGCACAACCATGACGGCCATCCGGAAATACGCTGAACTGCGAAAGCTGCCGGGGATGTTGGACAATATACTCAGTTCCGGAAACA
>JBNKKA010000413.1:0-518 GCA_050291585.1 Desulfobacteraceae bacterium | reverse complement strand
TATATTCCTGAGGAAGAGGTATGGTAGTGTCGTAGTTCGTATACAATCGTAATAATTGTTACATGCGGTACATTAAATCTCCTTATTCAATTTGTAGGCTCACAATCCTGAGCAAGATGTGACCTCGCCCCCCCAGCCTGAAAAATCCGGTCCATCCGCGATGGAACCTAAGGATGGCTCTAATAACAAGTGAAAATGGGGGCAACGAGGCTGCAATAAGATGTCATACGGTGTGGTCTACATGACAAAACATGATTCGAATGAGCTTCCATCTGAACCACCTGAAGCAAGGAAAGCATTCAAACACGTTTATGGATTTCAAGTTAGAGACAATGTCTCCATCACCATCCAAGATTGGCGGCTCGTGCCTCAAACCACAAAGGAGCAGCATTTGGAGGAATATAATGGAGAAGATCAAGTATTCAGATGGCGTAGATGAAGAATTTGTGAAGACTGCGACATTGATTAGTATGGGACAATTGTTTCATAGATGGAAGTTAGACATGAATATGAAATAT
>JBNKKA010000412.1:0-519 GCA_050291585.1 Desulfobacteraceae bacterium | reverse complement strand
CAACCCGAGCAGTAACCACCGTGCCCCATGGCCGTAATCTCCTCTTTTGTTACTTCGTCGCCGGCCACCAGACGCGGCACGATCAAATCAAATATACTGGCCCGGTAGTACATGACACAGCCCGGCAATCCGAGTACCGGGATCTCACCAATGTAGGCCAGCATGAACATGGCGCCCGGAAAGACAGGTGCACCGTATGTGACCACTTCTCCCCCGGCGGCCCGGATCGCAGCCGGGGTGCAGTCGTCCGGATCCACGGACATGCCGCCGGTGGTGATCAATAGGTTGGCACCGCGGGCGACCAGGTCGCGGGCGGCGGCGGCGATCCGGGCGATTTCATCGAACGTCGGTTGGGACGACCGGTGATCAGAAATGGCGATTTCGCCCACACCGATGACTTCGCTGATCATCATGATGTCGCTTTCGATACGTTTGGTGATCGTCATCACCGGGACTTGGTAAGAACCGGTCAGGACCCAGCATGAAATGCCTTCCTCTTTGAGTCCCCTGGCTTTTGCC
>JBNKKA010000411.1:0-519 GCA_050291585.1 Desulfobacteraceae bacterium | reverse complement strand
GGGCACGTCGCGGCGCGACCGGGAGGCTACTCACCCGAGCCCGGACGACGGCGAGGAGGCGGCGCGCTAGCGACGGAGGTTCGGCCGAGGAGCGAGCTCGACGCGGGAGCGGAGGAGAGCAAGAGAAAGCGCGAGAGCGAGAGGAGAAGGTGTGGGAGTGGCCGGGGGTCCTCGGGGGCTTTTATAGGGGCCGGGGGAGGCACCGGGGAGGGGTAATGGCCGGTAACCGGCGGTGTAAATGGCGTTAACGCCATTGAAGGCGGGGAGGGTGGTTAAGGAGGGGGTTAACTCGGGGAATCAAGGCGGGGAGTTAACTACTTGACTCGGCATCTCGAGGCAGAGGCGGGGTGGCGCGGGGTGGCCGAGAGAAGCGGCGGCGTGGCTGGGGTCGGCCGGCGCGAGGTGGGAGATGGAACTGACATGTGGGGCCCGCTTGGCGGTGACAGAGGGAGCAGGCGTCGTCGCCGGGCGGTGCAAACGTGAAAAGGAGACGTATTTTGGCCAATACGCCACTGCCGC
>JBNKKA010000410.1:0-520 GCA_050291585.1 Desulfobacteraceae bacterium | reverse complement strand
CCCCGATCACCAAGACCGCCTAGGTGCTGCCAATCACCAAGAGTAGCAAGCCCTAGCCTTCACTTGAGCAGGATCGAACACCAAGTACGAATGCACCAACTCAATCTCTTGACCTTCAATTGAATCTTGATGACTTGACAAGTTGAATGATGATGAAATGCTCTCCTTGTTGCTCTCAAACCTCAAGAGTGTGTATTTAATGTCTGGAGAGTTGAGAGAGTTGAATGGAAGCCATTGGGGGCGCTTATATAGACAGCAAGTCCAATAGAGCCATTGGAGAAAAAACTGTCAGAAAAAGTAATAACGTCGGTCAAACCGGTGATGCCCCCTTGCTAACGTCGGTTTAAATGGTGAGTGCATTTTCTCAGCTTCTGAACTAGCCATTGGAGATCAACCAATGATCTCTTTGACCTGCATTGGTTCAACCGATGAACGCAACTGGTCAGAGTTCTAGAAAAATGCTCTCTGTTGGAATGGACCGATGCTTTTAGCTTTATCACCGATTTAATCGGTGATCACA
>JBNKKA010000409.1:0-522 GCA_050291585.1 Desulfobacteraceae bacterium | reverse complement strand
CGTGCTCCCAAGAGCCATCGCGCCGTCTACTTGTTCCGCTGTTGAGGACCCATCGCTGACCTCCACCAGCCTCACGACCGACTTCACAAGGGCCACTTTGGTCCACCGGTACTCTACGAACTCCAAGCCGTCGTCGATGACCACCAGTCTGCATCATCACTAAACTTCTCCCTCCGCCCGAGCTCACCGCTATCGAGGGCCTTGCACAATGAGCCTCCATCCCTCTCGACCTCCAAAACTAACTCCCTGAAGACCCGGCGTGGTCTTCGACCCGTCCCCCACCGGCCACTTGCCGCCGGCCGGCCGGATTTAGCCGGGCCAGCGCCGGCGCCGCTGTGGGAGCGAGCTCCCCTGCCTCAGCCATGGGCCTTGAGGCTGGGTGAAGCTGGGCCATGTGGCTGGGCTGCGTTAGAAGCCAAAGTGGGCTCGACCAAATGCCCAGTGTCATTTTCCAATTTCTACTCAGATTTAATATGAATAACTCAAATAAAGTTCAAACCTTCTAAACATTGTAGGAATTAA
>JBNKKA010000408.1:0-522 GCA_050291585.1 Desulfobacteraceae bacterium | reverse complement strand
CACCACCGAGGCCGGCATCGCCTACACCGAGGAGCCGTGGAACCCCAACCGATGCCCCAATAGCTACCCCGCCAAGCTGACGGCCCTGCTCTATAGGCGCTTCACCTGCTTCGACGGTGCGGCGGACAAGGGGCTCCTCATCCTGCCCTGCGAGCTGATCGATAAAAACGGCCAGCACCTTCGTGAGATTGTCCTGCGGCTGATTAAAGAGTGGGGGCTGCCGGAGCGGTTCGCCGGCTGGGTCGAGGCCCACAATGTCTTCTTCAACACACTGGTGGACCGCATCGTCACCGGTTATCCCAAAGACGAAGCGGCAAGGCTCGAGGAGGAGTTGGGCTACCAGGACCAACTCCTGGACACCGGCGAACTCTTCCACCTCTGGGTGATCGAGGGCGACGTTCAATATCGACGAGAGTTGCCCCTGGACGAGATCGGCCTCAACGTCATCTGGACCGAAAACCTGGCGCCTTACCGCGAACGCAAGGTGCGGGTGCTCAACGGGACCCACACCCTGACGGTTCC
>JBNKKA010000407.1:0-522 GCA_050291585.1 Desulfobacteraceae bacterium | reverse complement strand
AATCCGCACCCAACTGGAAGAGCAGGGCCACGCGGTGGAACAGATCTTCGATGGCCCCGCGGCCTTAGCCACTATCCAGCAAACCGTCCCGGATCTGGTTATCCTGGACGTGATGCTGCCCGGCATGGATGGATTGGAGGTTTGCCGGCGGTTGCGGCAAACCTCGATCGTCCCCGTGCTGATGCTCACCGCCCGGGTGGAGGAGATCGACCGCCTGCTCGGCCTGGAGCTCGGCGCCGACGACTACATCTGCAAACCCTACAGCCCAAGAGAAGTGGTGTTGCGGGTCAAGGCGATCCTGCGGCGCCTGCGCCCCGCAACCGGGACGACACCCTCGGCAGCCGGATTGGAGCTCGATGAAAACCGCTTTTCGGCTCGTTTTCAGGGGGTGGCATTGGAACTGACGCCGGTGGAGTTCCGTCTCCTCAAGGCCTTTGCGGATCAGCCCGGCCGGGTCTACTCCCGCACCCAGTTGATGAATCACCTCTACACCGATCAACGCATCGTCAGCGACCGCACCGT
>JBNKKA010000406.1:0-522 GCA_050291585.1 Desulfobacteraceae bacterium | reverse complement strand
GATTTTAAAAATGTCAATAAAACCATGTAAACATAGGTTACATGCAAAATAGATGAAAAGATAGATATGGGAATGTAAAAGGGGGATACTTGCTTTTAAGCTCAGGATGAAAATCGCACCTGTAGCATTGATCAAATTTGCTTACATACCGCTTACACGGCTACAAAAAAAGCAAAATGGGCTACAAGCTAATGACTTGTAACCCATTAATATCATTTTGGCTGAGGGACAAGGATTCGAACCTTGATTGACGGAGTCAGAGTCCGCTGTCCTACCATTAGACGATCCCCCAGCATGGGAATGGAGCCCGTTTACACAAAAGCCGGCAGCTAGTCAAGCCCGAATTGCCGGAAAACCGCATTAAGCGTGTGTGGATCGGATAAAATCCACCGCATCGGCCAATCGGGCCAGTACCCGCTCTTTGCCCAACACTTCGATGACGTCGAAGATACCCGGACTCACGGTGGTGCCGGTCAGGGCCAGCCGAACCGGCTGGGCGATCTTGCCGAATCCGAGACCGGT
>JBNKKA010000405.1:0-524 GCA_050291585.1 Desulfobacteraceae bacterium | reverse complement strand
GCCAGTTGGGCGGCGATCTCGCTGAGCTGGTCAGAGGATCGATTCACCAGCCCGGCGTTGTCGGCAAGCTTGCGGATAATGCCCTGGAGCTTCTCCAGAAAAGTGTTAAAACAAATGGCCAGCTCACCGATCTCGTCTTTTGAACGGACCTCGATGCGCTTGGTCAGATCCCCCTCCCCTTCGGCGATGTCTTGAAAGCTGACCACCATCTCTTTGAGGGAGCGGGTAATCCCAAGAGCGATAAAGAGCGTTAGGACGATGATGCCGATGAAGATCACCCCCGCCAGGACGCATATCTTGACCGTATGGGCATTCACGGCTGCGTCGATCTCGGTGGCCATGCTCGCCTGAAAGGCCGCGATGTTGTCCAGGTAGACGCCGGTGCCGATCCACATGTTGGTGCCTGGAATCATCCTGGCATAAGAGATCTTAGGCTGATCGCCGGCGCCCGGTTTGGGCCAGATATATTGAACAAAACCGCCTCCTGCCTTGGCCTTGTCGCGCAACTCCTGGATCACTTTCAC
>JBNKKA010000404.1:0-524 GCA_050291585.1 Desulfobacteraceae bacterium | reverse complement strand
AGTGTTCTAAACTGGACTAGGAGTATTGTGCTTCCATCCAGTTGACATGCATACACCATCTCGTAAAACCTAAGAAGATATTGAATTTTCAAAAGTGATAATTGCAAAGCAAATGCTTGAAAAACTGAACAACTAGAGAGATTGAGATTGTTGCCACAAATCCTCCGGCACTCAAACCTGGACAAGGAGTGCTCCCAAGTGATCTACAACCCTTGCACTACAATATGGGTGACATGCACAATCTAACTCCCAATAATCAATAAGATATGTCATTTCAAAGATAGCTACTTTCTTAAGCAGAAATCTGAGTTTTTCAAGTCTGGAAATTGAGTTACATAGCCCTATTTTGATCCTCGAAACAAATACTTTCCTAGATCCAATTTTTTTCAGATTTTCACACTTGTAGAACAAGTCATTATGAGCAATTTCTATTTTAGATGTGTGGTCCAATTCGACAACGATGAAATCTCAAAATTCACTGATTAAGCTTATCAGTCCACACTTTGAAACTTGATTTTGAATTC
>JBNKKA010000403.1:0-524 GCA_050291585.1 Desulfobacteraceae bacterium | reverse complement strand
ACCAGAGGAAAATAGAAAAGTCTTTTTCGAATTTTGGTTCAGAGATTTGGATTCAATTCAAATAGTTTTAAATATTTCCAAACAAACTTTGAACTAGATTCAAAATAGGATATAAAAAAATCACTTTTTGGGAACTTTTCAAATCTAGAAATCTGGAATTTGGTTTAAATATTCAAATTTAAACCTAGCCTTTAAACAAGAACATTTTTAAAAAATTAACAAAAACAAGGTTTTGAAAATTTGAAAAAAAAATATTTTTGAAAATCAAGCTTTTGGATTTTGAGACTTTTGGAATCAATATGATTTTGAAATTCAATTCAAATTTTGAATCACAAGGATTTTAGAAATAAAGCTTTTTGGACTTTCTTTTCAAAATTTGGTTTCGGATGAATTTAAATCTAAATTGAATTTCGACGAAAACAAATGCTTTCAACATGCACTTTAAATCTAAGGCAATACATCACTACCAAAAATATATGCATAGCTGCATGAATGCAATAAACATTTATATAAAGCCTAAATTA
>JBNKKA010000402.1:0-525 GCA_050291585.1 Desulfobacteraceae bacterium | reverse complement strand
CCACCGGGCTGGTTGATCCGGAGGTGGAGGTGCGGCCGGCAGATAGTCAGGTGGATGATCTGTTCTCCGAGATCAATCGCACGGTCGGGCAGGGTGACCGGGTGCTGGTCACCAAGGGGGTCGCCGTGGAGGGCACGGCCATCATCGCCGCGGAATTCCGCGCCCTGCTCCTGGAAAAAGGGATGCCGGCAGAGGAGATCGATGCCTGCGCCCGCTTCCAGCGGATGATCAGCATCCTGCCCGAGGCGCGCATCGCCTGGCAGGTGGACGGGGTTTCGGCCCTTCACGATGTCACCGAGGGCGGCATCGCCACGGCCCTGGCCGAGTTGAGCCAGGCGGGTGGGCGGGGGATCCGCATCCGGCGTGAGGCGATCCCGGTCTACCCCCAGACCCGGCGCATGGCCGCTATCCTGGGCATCGATCCATTGGGGCTTATCGGATCGGGCAGCCTCTTGATCAGTTGCCGGCCGGGTGGTGCGGCAGCGCTGCTCGAGCGGTTTGCCGAGAGGGGCATCGCAGCGGCCG
>JBNKKA010000401.1:0-526 GCA_050291585.1 Desulfobacteraceae bacterium | reverse complement strand
ACAGTAGCAACTTGTGATGGCTGCCCCGACCACGTATGGACCTAGATTTAGGTGTGCAAATACTTTTTGAAACCCTCCTAGAGTCTACTTTCATATGCATTAAACCTCAAGTTCATATCATGTCAGAGCTGGCCGCATTCATTATTTTGGTGCAGAGATCTTTTTCTGCCAACGGTGCTGTGACACCTTATTTTGGCCCATTGGGCCGTGTATCATGTTGAGTCCAATTCAGATGTGTCCTAGGGTTGGAGCATGACCCGGCCTCCCTGAGGTCGTCCTCCCACACCTATAAAACCTAGCCGCCGTCATTAGAAACACTTGGGTTTTTGTTGATTAGATTTAGCTCTTGCTACTTCAGCCGGTGACACGCTGTTGGCTAAACTGCCCGTCTGCGGTTTCCAGAACCCCAACCTTATTGTGTTTTTAGCTAGTACACTTCATATTCATCTCACAATTCAGTTCTTGCTCTTGCTAGTTCTTCGATTGCTTGTAGGACAGGTGCCCTCATGGTTGGGTTGTCGTGCTC
>JBNKKA010000400.1:0-527 GCA_050291585.1 Desulfobacteraceae bacterium | reverse complement strand
GGCTTTTTGACCTTTGACTGCTTTATGAAGTCCGCAGCCTCCTCTTCAGCGGTACCGCCGATCTCACCGATCATGATGATCGACTCGGTCTGCGGATCGGCGAGGAACATCTCCAGGCAGTCGATGAAGTTGGTACCGTTGACCGGGTCGCCTCCGATGCCGATACAGGTCGACTGTCCCAGTCCCACGGCCGTGGTCTGCGCCACCGCCTCGTAGGTCAGGGTGCCGGAACGCGAGACGATGCCGACGCTTCCCGGCTTGTGTATATGACCGGGCATGATGCCGATCTTGCACTCCCCGGGGGTGATCACGCCCGGGCAATTGGGCCCCACCAGGCGTGTGGAGGAACCGCGCAGCACCCGTTTCACCTTCACCATGTCCGCCGCCGGGATCCCCTCGGTGATGCAGACCACCAGCGGGATTTCGGCATAGATGGCCTCGAGTATGGCATCCGCCGCGAACGGCGGCGGCACGTAGATAACGCTGGCATTGGCGCCGGTTTTCCCCACCGCCTCGGAGACCGTATC
>JBNKKA010000399.1:0-530 GCA_050291585.1 Desulfobacteraceae bacterium | reverse complement strand
CGGAGATCCCCTCGCCTCGGTGGTGTCCTGCACCCGACCCGGCTCGCTGCTCCCCATCGGGGGCGACTGCGACGACGACGACCCCTACATCAACCCCGACCAGGACGAGGTCTGCGGCGACGGCATCGACAACAACTGCAACGGCGAGATCGATGAGGGGTGCTTCGGCGACGACTTCGACGACGACGGCGTCCCCGTCAGCGAGGACTGCAACGACTGCGACCCGAGGATCGGCCCCGGCTTCCCCGAGGTCTGCGGCAACGGCGTCCGCGACGTGAACGAGGTCTGCGACGACGGCAACAACGACAGCGACGATGGCTGCAGCGCCGACTGCCAGAGCGCCGAGTCCTGCGGCAACGGCGTGGTCGACGTGAACGAGGTCTGCGACGACGCCAATGACGAGGATGGCGACGGCTGCAGCGCCGACTGCCAGTCCGACGAACGGTGTGGCAACGGCGTCCTCGACCTGTTGACTGGCGAGCTCTGCGACGACGGAAACAATGTGGACGGCGACGGCTGCAGCGCCAACT
>JBNKKA010000398.1:0-530 GCA_050291585.1 Desulfobacteraceae bacterium | reverse complement strand
TCGCCAATGGGCCCCCTTTTGGGACAAGGAGCGCCCATCAATGGCCGACGTGATCCTGGATCAAAAGAGCGACCAAGAGTTGTGGGACCTGTTCGGCGGGAGGTGGAAAAAATCTGAGCTCATCGACGGGGGATACGAAGCGGAGGTCTTTTTTCCCAAACTGGGAACAACCGGTCGGTGGTGCTGGTTCACCGCCGCTCCCATCAAGGCCGCCGACGGTACGGTCATCGGCGCCATCGAGACGTTTTGGGACAATACGGAAAAGAAACAGGCAGAGGCCAACCGTCAGCAGTACACCCGCAAATTGGAAGAGAACCAGCGAACCCTGTCCCAGATCATCCAGGGCAGCACCATCCCCACCTTCGTCATCAATCAGGACCACATCATTACCCACTGGAACCATGCCCTGGAAAACCTCACCGGACACCCCTCATCGGAAATGGTGGGCACCAATCGCCAATGGGCCCCCTTTTGGGACAAGGAGCGCCCATCAATGGCCGACGTGATCCTGGATCAAAAGAGCGACCAAG
>JBNKKA010000397.1:0-532 GCA_050291585.1 Desulfobacteraceae bacterium | reverse complement strand
CACTCCCCCTCGCCCTGAGGGAGAGGGGGCTGGGGGGTGAGGGCCTTAAACTCACGCAGCGGATTCGGTCCCACGTCGTTAATCACATCAGTCATCGTCTGCGCCGCGTCGACAAACGCGCTCGCCATCGCGGCGGACATATTGAACATGCGTACCCGTTCCGGCTCCAGGCCAATCTCGGCTAGCAGGTGTTGAATCCGTTCGATACGGCGGCGTGCGTTCGTATTACCTTCCAGGTAATGGCAGTCGCCGGGCAGTCAACCCGCCGCCAGCACACCGTCCGCGCCATCCTCGAACGCGCGCAGCACGGTCAGCACATCAATGCGCCCCGTACACGGCAGTTGTACGATCTTGATCGTCGGCGGATACTGCATCCGCAGCCCGCCCGCCAGATCCGCTGCCGCGTAAGCGCAGTGTTCGCAGCAATACGCTATAATGTGAAAATCAGAGTCGGTCATCGTTACCGCGCTCCATCTTCTGTATACCAAACCGCCGTATCACGTGCGGTTTTGTGTGGTGGCCTCACCTCGTC
>JBNKKA010000396.1:0-533 GCA_050291585.1 Desulfobacteraceae bacterium | reverse complement strand
GCTATTTATTGGGATTGTCGGGGTTTTAGGTGCCTAAAGTTATTAAGGTCAAAGCTAACAAGTGGGTTATGTTGCTCCCTGCGGTCGCTGGGACCGCGCTAAAAGCGCGCGGCCCCACACCCGGTCGTTATAGGAATAAATGATGAAGAATGTCATTGAGCTGAAAAAAGGAGGAACATATTTTCATGTGGCATTTTTTGATAAGGAATTAAGTATACCTAGCATCGAAACCTACATTTATGAAGGCGTGGATGAAGATAATGGGAACGAAGTGTTATTCAAAAATGCGGAAGGGGTCGTAGCTGCAAATGAGGGAATGCAAAACGTAAAAACTTACTATATTAGCTACCCGAAAGATGCAATTTACACTATCGTTGATAGAGAGCATTTAATCGAGTGGTTAAAAGAAGAGCACAGCCAAAAATTGGTTGCCACAGAATATGAATACAAATTCCTATAACAAGGCAATTTCACACGGACGGCAAAAAGCGCCGCTCGTTCCTTAGGGAAAGACAGGACACCCATGATTCACT
>JBNKKA010000395.1:0-533 GCA_050291585.1 Desulfobacteraceae bacterium | reverse complement strand
GAGGCTGGGGCTCATGGCTAGCGAACGTGCAATTTCCAGGCGCTTTAATACGCCATAGGGAAGCGCATCCGACTGACTTGTCAGGTACTGCTCCAGTCCGCAGAAATGAATGGCCTGTTCTGCCCATTCACGTGCCTTTTTTTCTTCGGTGATGTTCATCGGCAGACGTAACAGGGTGGACAGAAAACTGCCTTTCAGGCGTAGATGGCAACCGACCAGTACATTTTCCATTACGCTCATGTTGAAGAAGATTTGCAGGTTCTGGAAGGTGCGAGAAACCCCACAGCGGGCGATTTTATAAGGAGGCATGCCGACTATTTCACGGCCCATCAGTGAGATGCTTCCTTCGTCGGGAACGTAAATACCCGATAGCATATTAAATAGCGTGGTTTTGCCAGCACCGTTGGGACCGATAACTGAGTAGACGATGCCTTTCGGGACATCAAAATCCAGATCGGCAATAGCCGTAACTCCGCCGAAGGATTTTAGCAGGCCACGTACCTTAAGCATCCGTCTGCTCCTCCCTGATATTG
>JBNKKA010000394.1:0-534 GCA_050291585.1 Desulfobacteraceae bacterium | reverse complement strand
CCCTCCGTTCGGAAATCAATTCTTTTTCACCCCTCTTCGACCTCTCTCTCGAGTGCTCGAGCCTCCCCGCCACTCCCCGCACCCGGACCGCCGTCACCGGCCACTGGAGCCCGCCTCTCCCTCGCGGATTTCGGCCGACATCCGCCGCCGTCCGCCTCTCCTCGGTGAGCTCTTCCCCGAGCTTCCAATCCCCGGGATTTCTTGCAATTTCCTCACCCCCTCGCCTCTCCCGAGCTGCAGGACCTCCTCAGCCACGCCGGCGACCACCGAAGACCCCTCACCGCCAACAAACGCCGCCTCCCGACGCCATTGGCACCGCCTCACCGTCGACCCGCCGTTCCGGTGCGCCTCTGTCCTCTCCTCCTTGCCCGGCGCCTTCCCCGTGACCCCCTCGAGATCTCTGGCAACACCTTGCCACCGTCGAGCCACCGGCGAGCACGCCACCGTGTCGGCGCGCACGCGGCGCGCGCGTGCGCAGCAGGCCGCGCAGGCCAGTGCCCCGCTGGGCAGGGCTGCCAGGCCGTGGCCCAGCCG
>JBNKKA010000393.1:0-535 GCA_050291585.1 Desulfobacteraceae bacterium | reverse complement strand
GTACAGCCGCTGTTCTGTCCAGAAACAGAAATCAGCAGCGAAGTCAGTCTTCAAAATTCTGTAACTTCTAAACCGCTTGGCGGATAGAATCGTATGAGTAACGGATAGAAAGCTGGGAGAGTTGCCCATATTTTTGGTGATCAACTCCTGGACAGAATTGTAACAAAACAGTTCCGTTTTCACTGTTTCCTTACCTGTGTTCGCATATTTTCAGTTTCGGTATTTATTTTCTCTAAGATGATTAATTTGGGGAGTAGTGACGTTTTCATGATTGTGTTTTCAGATGAATATGGACAACTACCCCCACATCACCATCGCTGAGGATGGAAGTCTCTACTCTACGGGCCAGCATCGCTCGGGGTTTTCGCGCGTGTTGTACGACGCACTACTCCACCTCGGCCACAACGAAGACGTCCCTGTCTACCGTGGTCGCATGTCTAAGGCCCATGGTCAAGACAGGTGTGAGGTCAGCGTGACATTACCCCTCAGCCTGACAGAGCCATGGGGAACGACTGTCATCAGCGTTGAGTTGGAC
>JBNKKA010000392.1:0-535 GCA_050291585.1 Desulfobacteraceae bacterium | reverse complement strand
CTCGCCGAAAACCTTGCCGCCGGTCTGTTCCAGGGCCTGGACGATCATCATCCGGTCGCGGGCCAGACGTTCGCTTTCAGTCAGCAGCGACTTGTTGTCGGCCGCCTGCTCAGGGAGCGTGGATACGCTTTGTGGCGGTCTGTCCGGATCCGGCATATCCAGGCGGATGCGCCCGGTCTGAGTGACGATGACCGCCCGCTCGATGACATTTTCCAGCTCGCGCACATTGCCGGGCCAGTGGTAGTTGGCGAGGCATTGAATGTCGCGCTGGCTGAGGTGTATGTTGCGCTTGTTGAACTTGCGGCACATCACCTGCAGAAAGTGACTGGCCAGCAGCGGGATATCCTCCGGGCGCTCGCGCAGGGGAGGCAGGTGGATGGGGAACACCTGGAGGCGGAAATAGAGATCCTCGCGGAAACGCTTGGCTGCCACCTCGGTGGCGAGATCCCGGTTGGTGGCGGCGATGATACGCACGTCCACGCTACGGGTCTTCTCCTCGCCGATGCGCTCGAACTGGCCTTCCTGAACTACCCCC
>JBNKKA010000391.1:0-536 GCA_050291585.1 Desulfobacteraceae bacterium | reverse complement strand
ATAATATTCAAATGAAAGATTTAACTTCGGTAATGAACTTAAACCAAGATACAATGTAGATTTCACTACAGAGGTACTGTAGAACACTATAGCTACTACAGTGACACTAGTGGTGTTACACTATCAATCATATTAGAGCCTTGAGCCAGGATGTCGTAGAGGGTCGCATTTTGTCACTCGCTTTTGGGAGCAACTACATGAATGTTTGGGCATCCATCTCATCTGAAGCTCAGCATATCATCCTCAAACGGATGGCCATACCGAGAGGGTGAACAAAATCATTGAAGACATGCTCCACGCCTGTGTCTTGAATGACAGTCCGAAATGGGACCAACACTTTCCACTAGCTGAGTTCTCATATAACAACAACTACCAAGAGAGTCTGAAGATGACACTGTTTGAAGCTCAATATGGACGTTGAGGTCGTACACCGCTCAATTAGATTGAGCTAGGAGAGAAAGTCATATTTGGTCCTAACATCATCGATGAGGCCGAAGCAATGATACGCCGTACTCAAGACAACTTAAAAGCTACAA
>JBNKKA010000390.1:0-536 GCA_050291585.1 Desulfobacteraceae bacterium | reverse complement strand
TGATGATCCAGGCGAAAATCCGGCACCTGCCGGTGATTTCAGACGGGCAGATCAATGGGATGCTCTGCCTGGAAGACCTTGTTAAAAAACATGTGGGCCATCTGAACCAGGAACTGCATTATCTTAAAGACTATATCTCAGATCTCCAGGATGCGACCCAAGATTAACCCCAATGTTGCAAAAGTCGGAGGGCTTCAGAGCCAAGGCGCCAAGGGTGAAGACCGGGGCGTGTACCGGTTAGTGTGATTTTAGAGCCGTGGGAGTCCTTACGGCATAGATTTGTTTTTGGCTCTGCAAATACCGGAAAAAAGCCTCACGGGACAGAGGCTTGCTGAAGTAATAGCCTTGATAGATGTGGCATCCTTTTTCCTGCAGAAATTTCAATTCCGCCTCAGTCTCCACGCCTTCGGCAATCACATCCAGGCCGAGGTTTTGTGCCAGAACGATGATGGTTTGCACAACGGCGGCCCGGCCGGGGTCTTTAACCATATTGTGGATAAACGTTTGATCAATTTTAATTCGATGCAGTGGCAGAT
>JBNKKA010000389.1:0-537 GCA_050291585.1 Desulfobacteraceae bacterium | reverse complement strand
GGTCAATGTGCGCCGCATCATCGACCGGCACAAAAAACGGATCTGGGCCGAAGGCAAACCGGACCAAGGGGCGGCCTTTAACTTTGCGCTGCCGCATACGGCACGAGGAGGCAAAGAGGTAAAATTATAGGCAGTGCCCGTCCAGAAATGGTGAATCGCGTCCGAGTTCAAGGCGGGCGAGGGATTTAAAGCGGAAAGGGATGTCGAAAGATGGGACCCATCATCCGTATTATCCACCTGGAAGATGACCCGGTTGACGCGGAGCTCGTTCAGGCCGCTCTCGTGCAAACGGGGTTGGCAGAGCGCATCACCCATATCCAGACGCGCGCTGAATTCGAGACCGCTCTTTGCGATGGCAGGATAGATATCATCCTCGCCGATTACAAACTACCCACCTACGACGGCATGTCGGCGCTGCGGCTGGCCAATGAGCGGTGTCCCGATATTCCCTTTATCTTCGTCTCCGGTGCCATGGGTGAGGAGGCGGCCATCGAGGCGCTGACCCAAGGGGCCACAGCTTACGTGCTCAAGCATAAT
>JBNKKA010000388.1:0-538 GCA_050291585.1 Desulfobacteraceae bacterium | reverse complement strand
GCTATTTGAGCGATGTCATGCCGGCCAATTGCATTCCTTTAATGTCCAGTCCGGCCATGCTGCGAAAGCTGGCCAAACAAGCCGATGTGGTAGTCGGCGCTGTATTGGTGGCTGGTACCAAGGCGCCGAAACTGGTGACCAGAGAAATGTTGGCAACCATGAAAAAGGGCGCCGTTCTTGTCGATGTAGCCATTGATCAGGGCGGATGCTTTGAAACCTCCAAAGCCACTACCCATGGTGATCCTATCTTTACTATTGACGGTGTGGTTCATTACTGCGTGGCCAACATGCCGGGTGCTGTGGCCAAAACCTCAACCTTAGCTTTGACCAATGCAACCCTGCCTTATGCCGTGCAGATTGCCAACAAAGGATGGCAGCGCGCCATGCAAGAGAGCAAAGAAATTAGCCGTGGTGCCAATGTCATCCATGGCAAGGTGACATACAAAGGCGTGGCCGAGGCATTCGATATGCCATACACGCGCATTGATGAGCTTATCTAATTAATTTTATAGCCTCGGTGAATATACTGGGGAAAATA
>JBNKKA010000387.1:0-524 GCA_050291585.1 Desulfobacteraceae bacterium | reverse complement strand
TAAAAAGTAGTTCGCCCAAATTGTGGTAATAATTTAAAGGCGACTTGAAATCTTTTAATGAAGTTTGGTCGTTTTCTAAAGCAGTGAATAAGCATTCGCTTTGTTTTTCCAAAGTCTGAAAAAAAATTAAAAAACCGTCCATCGAAAACCTCCTGAGGAATATTACTCCCTTCGGACCAAATGTCGCGGAGGACCAATTGTCGCGGATCAACCTGATCGAGGCCCTAGTGCTTTTTCAATGATGTAAACATACTCATCATCATTAGTTGTGCTTAAAATGAGAAAATATCGTTTGCTCGTTTTTCGTGCATCCGCACGACATAAAAATCCGCGAGAATTGGTCTTTTGGTGAAATTCACAACTTTTAGACGGCCCCTTGTACCCTAAAATGGCGGCGAACATGAAACAAATTTTGCAAGTGGAAGAATTTTTGCTATAGTTCCTTGGGAGTATTTATTAATTGTTTAAAAAAGTGTAGTTTATGAGAAAATTTGTATTTATTAGTAAAATATACGCAACATTTG
>JBNKKA010000386.1:0-541 GCA_050291585.1 Desulfobacteraceae bacterium | reverse complement strand
GTTCCTCATGGGCTTCCACATAAGCATCCCACCAGTCGACTGCGTGACCAGAGAGATGGTGAGAGGCTAGCAGCACCTTCTCATGGTTGTTGCACTGCACCACTTGCAACTTCTTCTCAACAGACTTGAGCCAATCATCAGCATCCATCGGCTCCACAGCATGAGAAAAGGTAGGCAGCTTAGTGCGCTGAAAATCTCCAAGCCTATCCCTTGGTGGTGGTGGCGGCACTTGAGGTTGAGCAGCTTGCATGTTGACCATGGCCTGCTGCATGGTCTGAAGAATTTGTGCTTGCATAGCCAACACTTGCTCAAGAGTAGGTGGAGGGGGTGGCAGCAGATTGACATTCTGGTTGTTCTCTCCATTGTTGTCCCCATTGTTGTTGTTGTTACAGTTCCTCATGTTGGCCATCTGAAGTGTAAGCATTGATGAGATAAAGAATACCCAAGAGAACGATAGCAGGGGTAAAGGAATAGGGGATAGATCCATAGAGATAGGAGAATACTAAATGGCTTTTATGCCAACTTTATTATTAGAAAATAG
>JBNKKA010000385.1:0-543 GCA_050291585.1 Desulfobacteraceae bacterium | reverse complement strand
TTAAGGTCTTAATTAAGAATCAAATCCATTGATTAATCCAGTTCGGAGTAGCCCAAGGTCAAAATTTAAATCAAATTTTAGAAAGAAGTTCATAAACTCACAAATTTGAAATTCCAAACTTCTATTCATGAGTGATCTATCATCCAAGTGCAAACATGAGCTTCTTTTCAAATTTCATCAATTCTTGAAGTTTCAATCAAATTTCATTGATTTTGAAAACCTAGAAGCTTCATTGAATTTTAATTCAAATTCTATCCAGAATTTTGAAAAGTTCCAATAAGGAAAGTTGTTCCTTATTTAATTTCCAATAATTCCATATTTTATTTGAAATTTTTCGAGTTCAAAAAGGTATCTTTTGGACTGTTTCAAATTCAAGTCGATTGAAAATTTTGATTCAATCGGAAATGGCACTATTCATTGGGCTAGGCCCGTTCCTTTTCCTTCCTCCCCGGGCCCGCTCTCCCTTTCTTCATGGGCCGGGCTACGGGTGAGCGTCCCATACTGGACCTCTGTTGTTCTCCCTCCGCCCGACAAAAGGAGCCG
>JBNKKA010000384.1:0-543 GCA_050291585.1 Desulfobacteraceae bacterium | reverse complement strand
CACACTGCTCCGCGCAGCCCTCGTCCGTTTCGGCATCACAATCGTCGTCCACGCCGTTGCAGGCCTCCGCCCGGCCGGGGTGAACGTCGGCATTGGTGTCGTCACAATCCCCCGCGGCCACCGAATAGCCGTCGTCGTCCAGGTCGTCCTCGCACACGTCCCCGAGCCCGTCGCCGTCGAGGTCCGCCTGGCTCGGGTTGGCCTCAAGCGGGCAGTTGTCGTCAGAATCGTCCACCCCGTCGTCGTCGTCGTCCGGGTCGCAGGCGTCGCCCTGCCCGTCGCCGTCGGTGTCGGTCTGCAGCGCGTTGGGGATATCGACGCAGTTGTCCATCGGGTCGGGCACGCCGTCGCCGTCGCTGTCGGCCCCGAAAAACGGATGGTCCAGGTCGATGCCGGTATCCAGGATGACAGCGGCGTACCCGGTCCCGTCGATGCCCGAAAAGCGGGCGTCGTCCCTGAACGCGTCCATCTCGATCAAGTCGCCGGATTCCGCCGTGAAGTTGGTTATGTTTCCCGGGAGGGGGGTCGGGATCTCCCCGTAGA
>JBNKKA010000383.1:0-542 GCA_050291585.1 Desulfobacteraceae bacterium | reverse complement strand
GACGTTGAGGACGACCGCTGCCTGGAGGTGAAGACCGGCGATGACAGTCTCCTCATAGGAGGATGAGGACGGCGACGTGTGGGTCGGACCTGTGGACGAGCCCGGCACAAGCTGGCGAGCAGCGACAGCGGCCTTCTCCAGGGCGGCTGCCGTCTGCTCCTCCTCCAGGAGGGTACGTGCGGCCCGGGCACGGCGGCGTGCAGCAACCGCCCTCTCCTCGGCTTCCTCGGCATCCTTGACAAGGGTGTCGAGTTTGGCTTTGAGGGCGGCGGTGTCGGTGGCGACGTCTCCAGGTGCGGTACCCATGCTGGCGCAGAAGGAAAACCTAGAGACGGCCTGGCGGCGAACCGGTTGACGGTGGCGGCCTGCTGTGCAGCGGCCGGCGGCTGTTGCAGCGGCCGGCGGTGTCGGCCTGCGGCGGCCGGACGCGGACGTGGCAGCCCGGAGGTGCGGCTGCAGCGATGGCAGCGGCCGGCGGTGTCGACCTGCGGCGGCCGGCAGCAGCTGTGGCGGCCCGGAGGCGCGGCTGCAGCGATGGCAGC
>JBNKKA010000382.1:0-544 GCA_050291585.1 Desulfobacteraceae bacterium | reverse complement strand
CCCTCAAGGTGGCCCGGATGCTGGAATTTGAGCCGCTGTTAAAGCGCAAGCCGGGCCTGCTGTCGGGTGGACAGCGGCAGCGTGTGGCCATGGCGCGCGCCCTGGTGCGCGACCCGGTCGCCTTCCTCATGGATGAGCCATTGTCCAACCTGGACGCCAAACTGCGGGTGCAGATGCGTGCGGAAATCGCCGCGCTGCAGCAACGCACCGGTACCACCACGGTGTATGTCACCCATGATCAGGTCGAGGCCATGACCTTGGGTGACCGCATCGTCGTTCTCAAGGGGGGCAGCATTCAGCAGCAGGGAACTGCCGAAACCTTATTCAAAACACCGGTCAACAAATTCGTGGCCGGCTTCCTGGGGTCGCCGCCGATGAATTTCATGAACGGAATCCTAAAGGAGGCCGATGGGCTTTTGACTGTCTCCGGGGAGGACTTCCGGCTGCCCCTGCCGGAGGAGGTCCGGAAGCGGATCCAGCACCGCTCGGTGCGCGAAGTGATCGTCGGCATCAGGCCGTCGGCCTTTAGCATCGCCGCAGAGGG
>JBNKKA010000381.1:0-545 GCA_050291585.1 Desulfobacteraceae bacterium | reverse complement strand
GCGGTTGACTAGGCTGAGCGCGTGGTGGAAGGGATCGGATGACTCAAGCAACGGATGGATGACTTTGCACACGTGCAAAAGTAGATGAAAGCCTCCATTGACTCACAGACCAGCATGATGCATGACCTCTTCGATCACTTTGGGATTAACCCTGATGCTTAAATCTTGCAAAGATTTAAGCTTGGGGGAGGTGCCGGGTGCCCAGGTATGAGTCCTCACTTGTCTCATTTCATTCCCAGCTTTTCCAGTTATCTCATCACTTGTCTTGCCTGTATCACTACCGTCATCATGACTACTAGTAAGTATTGATTCCCTTAGTTAGGTGTTTATTGAGTCAATAAAAAGAAATCTCACTGGATAAGGTTAGGTTATACATCCTCCTTTGCTTGAGATTAGTTGCAACCACTCATGCATGACCCCTTTTTTGATGAGCTAGATTGATTAGTGTGGTTATGCCTTGGTAGACACAAAATCTCATGCGAGCAAATATTCCAAAGTAACCATGTCTAAGATGTTGGGAGGTGTGATATCAATAGGTAGTGTTA
>JBNKKA010000380.1:0-545 GCA_050291585.1 Desulfobacteraceae bacterium | reverse complement strand
TCTAACAACTGCTGCTCAAGGTTGGCGATCATCTCCGCCCTCGCCTCAAGTTCGGCGTCCTGTGCCTCCACGTGGTGCTCAAGGTGGATAATCTCGTGGGTACGGATCTCCACCTCCCGGGTAATGTCAAGCAGCAAACAGGTGTGGTTCCATCCATGCTCAGTGTTACTAAGGCAACGGTAAACCTCCTTCAGCTCGCGGTCCTGCTCTGAAGGTGGACGTACACCGCTGCGGAGAATGGCATTCTCATGCCTCAGCCTCTCGATCTCACCGGTGGCAGCAGTGGCACTCTCCTCGTACGCTAACAGATGCGTACGCTGCTGCATGCCTGTCCTGGCGGTGTTGTGCTGAAGGTTGAACAGGTACTGCGCGTACCTGGCCAACGAAGTCATCCCGACGTGGAAGTGAGGGCCCTTGAGGTTGGGCATGGCCTCAAGATGGTGCTGCCATATGAGGTTCTCCTGATCCCAAATCGGGAGAAGCGCGATAGCCAGTGCTGCAGTAGCAGTGAGGCGGTCCTCGCACAAGGAGGTGAGAGCGATGTG
>JBNKKA010000379.1:0-545 GCA_050291585.1 Desulfobacteraceae bacterium | reverse complement strand
TGACATTCACATCTCTTGGGGGAACAACTAAGGTCTAGACTTGGGTTCTCTCAAAATTCTCTAACTCCTCATGCATGGATTGACCCAACTCCAATCAGAAAGTGCGCGTCCAACATCTCAAGGCTCAAAGAGGGCAACAAAGAGTGTCTTTGAAAAGCATGAGAGATGAGCTGACCTTGAGAAGCATGTCACCCTTTCATTCAGATTACCTATCATCTGGTGAGGTGGATGTCTCTTCTGAATGTGAGAAGGGGCTTCTCGCTCGGAGACGATCTCCCCCTCAACCCGTGATGCCTCCACTGCTGCTGTAGAGGATGTGGTAGCATGAGGGGCCTCTGCTTCAAGTGTCGAAGCAGGAACAGGCTCGGGTGATGGTGTAGATGGAAGTAGTGGTTCATCTTCATCACCAACGGCGCCCTGTAGTCCCTCATCTACAAAAATGCTCTCCTCCATTTCCTTGTTACCTGCACACTCAAAAGCACCACGAGGAACAGGGGCAGTCTCGTCGAAGGTCACATCACATGACTCAACAACGGTGTTAGTGT
>JBNKKA010000378.1:0-546 GCA_050291585.1 Desulfobacteraceae bacterium | reverse complement strand
CCCCTGCTGCTCCCCTCCTCCTTCCCCCTCCTTCATCTCTTCCACAAGCTTGCCACGCCACCATTAATGGAGCTTCAACTCCGGTCATGGCCGCCTCCATGGAGAGCCTCACAAAAACTCGTTTTTCTTCATGGGATGATCAAAACGGATGCGCTCCCTCTTGCTATCACCACCCTCAATTTTATCCGAAATGAACTCTAATCTCTGAGTTTTGCGAGATTCCATTTTTCAATTAAACTCAGATTTTATCTCTAATTTGAATCTTAATCCTTCAGGACTCCTCCCACACCCCTATATAAGCTTGGGTGCACCTCCCCCACGCATCCCCATGCCAATCCCCCCTCAAAACCGAGCTCTAGCCGCCACCCGAGTTCCACCACCGTCGCCGCTGCCCGTCATCGCCGCCACCTCTATTCTGAAGCCCTCCCTTCAAATTAAACCACGTGCCGGTCGTGAGAAGCCAAGGACCTAACCATAGGAAAAAGAATCACGTCGAAACTCGATCTGTAGCCTCCGCAATCTATCGCCGAAGTATTGCCATTGTTT
>JBNKKA010000377.1:0-546 GCA_050291585.1 Desulfobacteraceae bacterium | reverse complement strand
ATCCTGGACGAAGCCGGAACACCGCGATTCCTGCTGGGAATTTCCGAGGACATCACCGAACGCAAGCGCACGGAAGAGTCCGTGCGCAAACTCTCCCAAGCCATCGAGCAGAGCCCGGTATCCATCGTCATCACCGATGCCGCGGGCGATATTGAGTTCGTCAATACCAAATTTTCACAGGTTACCGGCTATTCTTATGCCGAAGCCCTGGGCCGCAATCCCCGCATCCTGAAGTCGGGCAAAACACCGGCCAAGGATTATGAGCGCCTTTGGACGACCATCAGCTCGGGCGGGGTATGGAGCGGCGTGTTCCACAACCTTAAAAAGAACGGTGAGCTGTTCCAGGAGCAGGCCACCATCGCGCCGGTCAGAAACACGGACAATGTTATCACGCATTACGTGGCGGTCAAGGAGGATATCACCGAGCGCCAAAAGCTCGAAGAGCAGCTGCGTCAGGCCCAGAAGCTGGAGGCCGTGGGCCAGCTGGCCGGTGGCGTGGCCCATGACTTCAACAACATGTTGGGGGTGATTATGGGCCAGGCTGAG
>JBNKKA010000376.1:0-549 GCA_050291585.1 Desulfobacteraceae bacterium | reverse complement strand
GATTGGTCATAAGCTATCAACTGATCTACCAATTCAGTAAAATGGTCTATGTACTCCTGCACCAAACCAGTTTGTTGAATATGAAACAAGTGATGGATTAGGGACTCTTGTTGATCCTGATCGAACCGATCATGGATCCAGCTGCACAACTCAGTCCAGGTTGCCGCTCGAATGTGATGAGTCCGAGTAGGATTTTGCTGCCCCAATCCGAGTGCACTTTCTGCTTGAATCCGAGTAGACCATACATACTTCCGAGAGAGAGAGAGTATATTTTTTACCATTTTACCCCTACCCTCTCCAGAAAAAGTGTGTGTGGTCAGTTGCTCATTAGAAGCATTTTGATCATGCTATTCAATTTTGAAGTTCCCCTGATAAAAATTATCAAAAAAAGTTTCAGCAAAAAAAAAGAAAAAAAGAACAAAAAGAACAAAAAAAAGTAACAACAAAGAACAGGTTTTGTGTGTGTTTTCTTTTTGTTTCTGCAGTGGTGCTTTGTGATTACCTTTGTGTCCAAGCTTGCGTCTCTAGCACTAGACTGCCTAGGACCAG
>JBNKKA010000375.1:0-553 GCA_050291585.1 Desulfobacteraceae bacterium | reverse complement strand
ATCATCCGCCATGATCAGGGCGCGTTTTACCCGGTTCTCCAGTTCACGCACATTTCCAGGCCAGCTGTAATTTTCGATAGCCTCTAAAGCTGTCCTGGAAAACTCACGCGGCGGTTGTTTCAATTCCTGTATGAAACGCTGCAAAAATGCCTTCGCCAGCACAACGGCATCGCCCTGTCTTTTTCGGAGTGGAGGCACCATGATGGTGGCTTCATTGACCCGGTAGTAAAGATCCTCCCGAAAACGCCCATCCTTTATCTGCTCAAGAAGATTCTGGTGCGTCGCGCAAACCACGCGCACGTCGACTTCGATTTCACGCCGCCCGCCCACGCGTTCAACAACCCGCTCTTGCAGAAAACGTAGCAGTTTTGCCTGGAGCGGTAATGGAAGATCACCGATCTCATCCAGAAAAAGCGTCCCTCCGTCCGCGGCGTCCGCGAGGCCCTTCCGGTCCCTGTCGGCCCCGGTAAAGGCTCCCCGCAGCGAACCGAAGAGCTCGGCCTCCAGCAGCTCACCCGGCAGGGCCGCGGCGTTGACCGGCACCAGCCGTCCC
>JBNKKA010000374.1:0-554 GCA_050291585.1 Desulfobacteraceae bacterium | reverse complement strand
ACCGTCTCGCCCGACCGCGTCATCAACCGCACCCAGCAGGATCCCAGGATGTGGCCCGCCCGCCCCAGACTGAATTTCCAACCCTGGTGAAGTTCGAAGACCTCGCCGTACTCGAACCCCCAGGCCTGATCGTCGATGCGGCGCCATAGCTTGTCCGCAGCTTCGCGCGGCAGCCCGGCCAGCCCCATGGCATCCCTCAGCATGGGCGCCAGCAAAGCGCGGGTGGGATGGCTGCAGATAATGTCGCCCCGAAACCCCTCCTCGATCAGCCAAGGCAGTCGGCCGATGTGGTCGATGTGGGCGTGGGTGAGAAACAGCACATCGACCTCGTTCGGCCGAATGGGCCAATCCGACGTCGGCACCGCCCGATCACGCCCCTGCACCAGCCCGCAGTCCACCATCACGTTCAGCCTGTCCCCCTGCACCAGGTGGCAGCTGCCGGTGACGCAATGCTCGGCGCCGAGATGGTGGATATTCACAGGTGTTCCCTCACATCCAGGCCAAACCGCTTTCGGGTGAGATCTCTTAGAATCGGTTGCCGTTTCTGGACGGAC
>JBNKKA010000373.1:0-556 GCA_050291585.1 Desulfobacteraceae bacterium | reverse complement strand
GATGTTGATGAGTTCTTTGTACATATATCTCCAGATCAGGCACAGATGGTGCGGGACAAACTCAGAGCCTATGTAAAAGGCGAGTTAGACCATTTCAAGGTTGAATATCAGATCAACAAAAACAGCCACTGGATCTCCGCTGAGGGCAGGATTTTTGAACGTGACAGCCAGGGCTGGGCCCAGCGCTTAATCGGTATTAGCCAGAATATCACCGAGCGCAAGGAGGCCCAGTTAGCGATGGAAAGATCCAGCCGCTTTAAAAGCCAGTTCCTGGCCAATATGAGTCATGAGATCAGAACACCCATGAATGCCATCGTTGGACTGAGTCATCTCCTGTTAACCAGCGGACTTAATGAAAAACAGTATGGATACGTCAATGGCTTACAGAAATCCGCAAAAATTCTGTTAGGTCTGATCGACGATATTTTAGATTTTTCCAAGATAGAAGCAGGCCATCTAAAAATTGACCTGATAGATTTTAATCTGGAAGAATTGCTTAAAGATCTGGTTGATATGACCTCTTTGCGACTCACTCAAGAAAACGTTGAATTTATCA
>JBNKKA010000372.1:0-557 GCA_050291585.1 Desulfobacteraceae bacterium | reverse complement strand
ACCCTACCTTCCCAACATGTCCACCACCTACTCCTCATCAACATTCGACTCTGCGTTGGACTCAGCGGGTGCTGCAGGCACTGCAGGTGTAGGCGGCACCTGAAGCTGCTGCTCGAGATCGGTGATCATCGCTGCCCTCTCCTCGAGCTCAAGGTCCTCCTGCTCGATGTAGTGCCTGAGGTGTATGATCGCATGCGTGCGCTCGTCCAGCATCTCACGAGCGGCGTCTAGCTGCTGGCGGAGTAGTGCCACCCGTGCTCAGCCTCGATGAGGCGGCGGTACGCGACCTGAAGCTCGCGGTCCTAGTCTGAAGGTGGAGGCGTACCATTGCAGAGGATGGCATTTGCATGCCTCAGCTCCTCGATGTGCTGCTCAAGCGAGCCCAAATGCAAATGCTGCTGGATGACGGTCCTAGTAGTGCTCGCCTGCATGTTAAACATGTGCTGCACGTACCTGGCCAACACAACCATGGCGACGTGGAAGTGAGGGCCCTCGGATTGGACACAGCCTCAAGACACTGCCTCCACACAGGATCCTCTTGGTTACGAATCAGAAAG
>JBNKKA010000371.1:0-557 GCA_050291585.1 Desulfobacteraceae bacterium | reverse complement strand
CTCTTGGGATACTCCTTAATCTTCTTTTTGATTAGCTTGATCAAAGTCTTGTTACTAGACTCAACCTGACCATTGGCCTGAGCGTAGCATGGTGAAGATCTAAGGAGTTTAATCTTGAGAGACTCGGCAAACTCCCAGACTTGATGAGACATGAATGATGAACCTTGATCCATTGTCAATGTCTGAGGTATGCCGAATCTATGCACAATGTGTTCTAAAATAAAGTGGATTACCTCTCTATGCGTCATGTTCTTCAATGGGACAGCTTCCGTCCACTTGGTGAAGTAATCCGTAGCGTCCACATGGTATTCCAGATGGTCTAGTTTTTGCGCCCCCTGATGCCGGCCTTGCCTTCCTTGTACTTGGCCATGAGGATGTCGAAGGTGGCCTTTGGGCATCGCTGTGGCTTGCCCCCCTTGTTCTTTTGCCATTGGCCATCCTTCGGACTTTTTGGCTTGATCATCCTCGGTGACCGCTCTTCTCCTATGATGATCTCCTTGCCCTTGGTTGACTTGGCCTGAGATGGCTGAACCAGGACCTTCTTCCCATTGAGCTTG
>JBNKKA010000370.1:0-560 GCA_050291585.1 Desulfobacteraceae bacterium | reverse complement strand
TGATAACCGGTGGATTTGTTCCCACTCCGCTTCATCAGGTTGCCGACTATGCGCCGACGATGCCCGAGCTGGTGATTTCGCTGGGCATCTATGGAATCGGCATGCTCGTGCTTACAATCCTCATAAAAATTGCGGTTGCCGTGAGAGGACAGTCAAGTTAAAACCGGTGCGTTAACCCCAACGTTGCAAAAGTCGGAGGGTAAATAAAGATGGAGAAAAACCGAACCGATCCTGAAATGAGCCCTTGGTTTATTCTAAAAATCAGGCCTTGATTTGGCATAGATTAAACACCCATAACGCTTGGTGAGGTTTTCTCCATCTTTTTTATGCAACGTTGGGGTAAATGTTCTTCGGCCATATTCAGAATGATCCGCTTTTTCTGGAATCCAATCCGCTATTTGCGGACAAAATGAAGCCCAAGATCCGTCCATAGGCGCCCTATTCATTCTAATATATTGTGTTTTAACATTTTTTTTATTTTCCCGCGGAATCAACGTTTGTGGCACAATCTTTGTTATTCTCCAAGTCGTTGCCACCGCTCACATCCGATTTAAAGGTGC
>JBNKKA010000369.1:0-560 GCA_050291585.1 Desulfobacteraceae bacterium | reverse complement strand
GAACTCTCCGCTCTCACCGATGACGAGGGCAGGTACTTCCTGCCCATTCCGCCCAATTTGGAGGGCTACGTGCGCTGTGTTCCCCGGGACAGCCAAAAGCTGATCCTGGGGACCTATGTTCCCGGCCGCCAGGCCGGCGACGTCCTGGATGATCAGGATGTCAATCCCGCCACCACGGTGTTCAGCGCCGTCATTGCCCCCCAGCTGAACAAAGACCTGGCAACGGTCAAGGAGAACTTTCTGGCCGATATCGACGGCTTGCTCGAGACCCATCTGGTCACGGATGCCGATGGCATCCCAACAGGGTTTGAATTGCAGCCGGACGCCAATCCGGCGGACAATGATGTGGGACTGGTGGCCTTTTCCGCCACCGCCCTGTTTAATATTTTCTATAAGAACGACCTGGATGTGGATTTTCTGGCGGCCATCGAGGACCTCGCCGATGATCAGACCGTAGATCCCGCCTTCCTGGAGGACCAGGGGGTCCCGGCGGATCGGACCGATGCCCTGGCCAAGATCGTCAACGACGCCGTTGATGGCGCCGAAGGAAAACTCGGTAC
>JBNKKA010000368.1:0-561 GCA_050291585.1 Desulfobacteraceae bacterium | reverse complement strand
CTCCAAACAAGCTGGATATCCTCGACCACAATCCTGTCAGTTCTAATGATCTGCTCAATTATCTGGCAAATACTCTCTTTGCTCTGCTTGTAGCTTCTTTTTAGAACCCAAACTATCTCACACAACACGATATGATTCAGAAAGCCTGGGTTGTCTGGGCTGCAGACCTGCTCTATTAGCTTCGTGGCGGCTTTGGCCTGCTTTGGATCATCCTGCACTATGTAGCGGACGATGACGTTCGTATCGATCCCGATCATTTGATCGTGCCGCCTTCAGCTTCGATGGCTCGTTTCATATCGGCAACAGTCACTGGTTTTTTGGGTTTGGGAATTAGACCTTTAAGTTTTCGAACATCGGCTGTTGCAGCAATTAGGGTCACTTTGCCGTTTGGTCCAATTAGAAATTCTATCCGGTCGCCTTTTGCCAAATTAAGATGTTCTCTAATTGGTTTAGGTACCGTAATTTGGCCTTTGGTAGTGATCTTGGTAGTGAGGGACCGATCAGTCTGATTTGCAGGCATAGCTAAAATCCTTACTATTTATGTTTATACCAATTTAATGC
>JBNKKA010000367.1:0-564 GCA_050291585.1 Desulfobacteraceae bacterium | reverse complement strand
GTCAACAGAGTGACCAGAGATACTCCTTTTAATCTGATCTATGGAGCGGAGGCAGTGCTGCCACCAAAAATCTATCTTGAGTCACCAAGGGTGGCACACTTCAATACAAAAGATCAGGCAGAGGCAAGAGAGTTTGACTCTGATCTGTTAGAAGAAAGGCGCAACACACCATTGGCTAATGTGCAGAAATATCAAGAATTCTGAAAGCGATACTATAATAAGAGTGTCGTCCAAAGAGAGCTCAACATCAGGGACTTTGTACTGAAGAAAGATATCCGTACAAGAGATAAGCACGAGTTCTCATCACCCTGGGAAGGACCGTTCATCATAGTAGACATAGCGGCACCAGGGGCTTATGTGCTAGCAGAAGTTGATGGCGGTATGCTACCCAACACATGGAACGCCGATCAGCTACGCAAATATTATGTGTAATATATTTATCTGATTAAAAAAGTTCAGTGTTTCTCGGCTCATATAGTTGACATCGTATCATCTCATCTACCGGTCCATCGGCCGAAGGGACTTTACAGTCCAATAGTAAAAATGATAAGTCTCCAGCGAGAT
>JBNKKA010000366.1:0-565 GCA_050291585.1 Desulfobacteraceae bacterium | reverse complement strand
AAAAGGCAAAACCAAGATCGTTCCCGGACTGGTCCAGGAAGCCTTGGATGCAGGCGATGCGGCCACGGACATCCTCCAGGCCATGGTTGAGGCGATGGGCGTCGTGGGCGATAAATTCTCGGCCGGCGAGATTTTCGTGCCTGAGATGCTGATTGCGGCCAAGGCCATGTCAAAGGGCGTGGAGGTCTTGAAGCCCCATCTGGCAGGCGAATCATCCACCTCCCTGGGAACCTGCGTAATCGGTACAGTACAGGGCGATCTGCACGACATCGGCAAGAACCTGGTGGCCATGATGGTCGAGAGCGCCGGATTCGACATGGTGGATCTCGGGGTTGACGTACCGGCCGACAAATTTATCGAAGCCGCCAAGACCAATCAAAACGTCAAACTGGTGGCCTGCTCCGGTTTGCTCACCACGACGATGCCGGCCATGAAGAATACCGTCGCGGCGATCAAGGCCAGCGGCTTGAACGGCGTCAAGGTCATCGTCGGCGGTGCCCCGGTCACCGAGGAATTCGCCCTCGAGATCGGTGCGGACGCTTATGCCCCCGACGCGGGCGACGCG
>JBNKKA010000365.1:0-566 GCA_050291585.1 Desulfobacteraceae bacterium | reverse complement strand
ATTGCGAATATTGAAGTGACACTTGAAAGTGGAAAATGCTCCAAAAATTTAAAGAGTGCAACTGAAACGTTGTCAGATACGGCTGTACTTAAACTAGTAAAGCCATCGTTCATAATAGCATCAAGCGCAGTATTACCAAATACAGTCATCCAAATAAATGTAAATCCAACAGGCACAAAAAGTACACCAAAAACAAACTCTCTAATGGTACGCCCACGAGATACACGTGCGATAAACATCCCTACAAACGGTGCCCATGCGATCCACCAAGCCCAATAAAAAAGTGTCCACCAGCCCATCCAAGGGGTATCTCGATAGATATATTCGTTAAAAGTCATAAAGACGGCATCTGACAAGTAAGTCCCGATATTTTGAACTAATGCACCGAGTAAAAAGAAAGTTGGACCCATTACGAGTACAAAGATCAACAAGACAACAGCCAAAATAAGATTGAGTTCGGAGATTTTTTTAATTCCGCTGTCCAAACCTGATACAACTGAAGCAGTGGCCATTAAGGTGATAGCTACAATCAAACCAACTTGTACATAAGTACTGATCTCAATACC
>JBNKKA010000364.1:0-567 GCA_050291585.1 Desulfobacteraceae bacterium | reverse complement strand
TCATCGTCGTTGACCTCGCCTCGTTTACCTTGGCTGAACCATCGCTGTGTTTATAATATGGTACCCGCAGCAGGATTGCGCAACTCGAATCAGACGCTTTGCGATGATGAGACCCCCCATCCGGCCAGTGAGTGCCGATGCTTTAAGGCCTGTCAGGCCACAAAGGCGGTAGGGCTAATCAGTATCCATCCATAAATGGTGAATCTCGCCCGAGTTCAAAGCAGGTGACAAATCCAAACCGGAGGAATATTGTTGATATTTAGAGGATTTGGTTTTGTCACGCAAGGCCTGAAATCTGGTGGGCACGCCCGCCTTCTGAGAGGTGCCGTTTCCGGATGGGCACTAAGTAAACAGCCGCTGAGAGATGTCGGCGGCGGTCTGTTTCAAAGGCCCGACCAGCTCCCTGAGGTATTGGGGCGTCAGCCGAAAGGCTGGACCGGCGATCACCACGGCAGACGTTGCTATGCCCTCATGGTTGAGGATGGGCGCTGCGATGGCCCGGGTATCCTCGTACCTTTCGCCCTTGTCATAGGCCAGGCCGGTGGCGCGGACCTCCTTAAGCAGCTG
>JBNKKA010000363.1:0-567 GCA_050291585.1 Desulfobacteraceae bacterium | reverse complement strand
GGGTTGCCACCTTGGAGACTGGATTACCACCGATGGATCAGGACAAGCTTCCCAACGAGACTCACAAGGACAACTATGATGATGATGAGGAGGAGGTGGAGGACGAGGAGCCCTTCAACCCTCCACGTCCACCACCACGGCGGCAGCACCGCAATGACCAGCAGGTGCACCAAGAGCTTCCACGCCCTCCGCGTCGACCAAATTGGCAAGGTATGGGAGGTCATCCTCATCGTGGCCCTAATCAACAGCACACTCGTGGTAATGATGATCCTTTTGCTAAAGTTAAGTTTACGATTCCTCTCTTCTATGGTTTGTATGATGCTGAAGCTTGTCTAGATTGGGAGATGACTGTTGAGCAAAAGTTTAGTTCTCACCTTGTTCCTGAACAACATTGTGTTAGGCAAGCCACTAGTGAGTTTAAAGATTTTGCTCTTATCTGGTGGAATGAATTGGCTATCTTTGGGTTACAACCACATACATGGGGTGGGTTAAAAACAGCAATGCGTCAAAGATTTGTTCCCCCTTCTTATCAACGTGATTTACGTAAGAAATTGCAATGCTTAGACC
>JBNKKA010000362.1:0-568 GCA_050291585.1 Desulfobacteraceae bacterium | reverse complement strand
GTGCGCACCCGAGTTTTCCGGCTTCTCAAACATGGCACGTTCACCACCCAACACCAACTCTGCGACATCTTCCATTGGCGGATGGAACTCTGCTGGGATCGTGATGACCATGTTGACATCCATCTGGATCGGTTTCACCTCTTGCCGATCTTCTTTCCCACCCGGGTTGCGGTTACCTGACTCCGAGTTGCCGCTACCCGATCCCGGGTTGGAGTCACCCTTGGCTGAAGTGACCTCAACCTCCTCCTCGCCATTGTTGTTGCCGCTGCTGCCATTCTCCTCCTTGACTAACCATTTTTCCAGCCACGTTTGCTTCAGCTTGGTCATGGGTCGTAAACGGTTAAACCAATAGTCCCTCTCTTCCTCTTCTTTTTTCTCGGTCAACTCTCTTTGATGCATCTTTTGCAATCTATGTTTTTGTGTCTTGGTAATACGCCTTGGGCACCACCGTGGAGCTGGCCTTTTGCTTGGAGCAGCACCTTTTCCTTCTTCCGGTTTCTTGCCCCCCGAATCTTGCATAACCTGATTTTCCATGTTAGCCGAACTTTCCATAACCCTGCTTTCCATG
>JBNKKA010000361.1:0-569 GCA_050291585.1 Desulfobacteraceae bacterium | reverse complement strand
CAGGCGGTGAAACTGACGACCCAAGCCGGCACAGCCACCGGCGAATTGGAGGTGAGCGCTCAGGTCCGCCAGGGCATGGTCCTGGTGCCCCATGGCTTCGGCCTGAATTACGACGGCAAGGTTTACGGCCTCAACGCCAATTCCCTGACCAAAAACACCCACCGCGACCCCTTGGGCACACCTCTGCACCGCTTCGTGCCCTGCCGGATCGAAGCTGCCGGGGAATAGCAGATGTGTAGGTCAGGGTGCGAGCGCCAAGTGTGGCAAAGCTTAAGCCGAGTTTTTGACAATTGTCAGGTCGGTCGCTTGTCTGGTAGGTCGCTCCGCGCCCAACCTGACCTACTCAATAGAGACGTTTTTCGGTCCTAGCTACAGATAGGAGACTGCCATAATGAAAACCCGCATCACCGAACTTTTCGGGATCCAGCACCCTATCATCCAGGGGGGGATGCACTACGTGGCCTTCGCCGAACTGGCCGCCGCGGTGTCCAACGCCGGCGGGCTGGGCATTATCACCGCCCTGACCCAGAAGACCCCGGAAGATCTCGCCAAAGAGATCGCCCGCTGCC
>JBNKKA010000360.1:0-568 GCA_050291585.1 Desulfobacteraceae bacterium | reverse complement strand
CAGGATGTTCCCGGTGGTCCACAAGCCCCAAGTTGTGAGGAGCTTAAACCGTCATTTGAGCAAAGCAAGCCCAGGTGCATATAGTACCTATAGGATGAATATCGTGTCCTTCTTTACTTTAATTGCATGTAATGTATTGTGCACTACATGTAGGGTCTTGTTTCATGATGGTGATAGGTTGTAAGGTAGCACCCTTCTATATACTATCTTTGATGCAGTTGTATTACTTTTATGACTAGATGTGCTATACATAGTTGATAGACATCGTTAGAAGTCGGGTGGTAGGTCCTAGTTGCATATAGGACCCCTCTTTTTATAGACTAGAAGGATTTTGATTATGAAGAGTAGAGGTTGGTTATTTCACTGTTGCTAGACTGGGTGTGGCCCATAGGGGGATCAGTGGAACACTCAGAAGGGAAGGACGGGGAGAGTGTTGTAGCTATTCTGAGGTTCCTATATGGTAGTGCCCGCCCGTGTCAGTTAAAAACAACATCGTGTTGGCCCCGATGAAAAACTTTGAGTTGTATACTGACCACATGTCAGGTTTTATGGTGCTCGATAAGCCTAG
>JBNKKA010000359.1:0-572 GCA_050291585.1 Desulfobacteraceae bacterium | reverse complement strand
CAAAGAGGTTGTTGGTGTAGAAGGGCTGGAGTTGTTAGTGCAACGTGCGAGGGAAAATGCCGAACTCAATGAGATTGGTAATGTTGAGTTTCACGTCGCCGATCTGGCAAAAGAGGTGGAGCAGTTGCCCTGGTGGTCGCAGGGCTTCGACAAGGTGCTGCTCGACCCGGCCCGCGACGGGGCGATGGAGGCGATCCCCCACATCGCCAGGCTGGGGGTGAAGCGCATTGTCTACGTCTCCTGCAACCCGGCCACCCTGGCGCGTGATGCCGGTCTGCTGGTCAACCCACTGGACGAGCGCGCTATTGCGGCGGGGTTGTCGTCACTGCTGACCGATACGGACCACAGGGAGCGGCTGGCCGCCAGGGCGAAGGCGAACGCAGGGCGTTTTTCCTGGCGCAAGGCGGCCCGGGAGACCTGGGCAGTGATGGAGGAGGCCGTTGAGGTGAGGCGAAGAAGGTTACGGGGGAGCGGGCATTGAAGCGCAAGATCCGTGTGTTGCATGTCTACCGTACCTTCTATCCAGACTCCCAGGGAGGGTTGGAGGAGGTCATCCGGCAGATCGGTCGTAA
>JBNKKA010000358.1:0-573 GCA_050291585.1 Desulfobacteraceae bacterium | reverse complement strand
CACCCAGGTGATGACCGCCATCGGGTCCCTGGCGGTCTATGACGCTGTCCGTCTCACCAAACTCATCGATATTGCCGCGGCCATGAGCCTGGAAGTGCTCATGGGCAGCCGCACCGAGTTCGATTCGCGCATTCACATGGTGCGTCCCCATCCGGGGCAGGCGACAGCGGCCGGAAACATGCTGCGTCTGGTTCAGGAGAGTGAAATCATCACCTCGCACAAGGATTGCAAGCGAATCCAGGACGCCTATACGCTGCGCTGTTCCCCCCAGGTGCATGGCGCCAGCCGCGATGCCGTCCAGTATGCCCGCAGGGTCATCGAAACCGAAATGAACGCTGCCACCAACAATCCCCTGGTGTTTAACGATGTCGGTGACTTTCTGCTGGGTGGTAATTTTCATGGCCAGCCGGTGGCCCTGGCCCTGGATTTCATGGGCATGGCCGTTGCCGAACTGGCCAATATCGCCGAGCGCCGCATCGAGCGCCTGGTCAACCCCGTGCTGAGCGGCCTGCCGGCCTTCCTGGTCAGGGATGGCGGGCTCAATTCCGGTTTCATGATCGCCCAGTACACGGC
>JBNKKA010000357.1:0-573 GCA_050291585.1 Desulfobacteraceae bacterium | reverse complement strand
GAGAACCCCCATGTACTCACCAGCCTGGATTTCGAACGCCTCATCAGCGGCCTGGGACCACACGCCGGCCGCCTGCGCCGTCCCACCGACGGCCGGGTGGTGAAGCGCATCGCCTGGATCCAGTGTGTTGGTTCGCGAAATTTAGGGGACGATGCCGATTTCTGCTCTTCGGTGTGCTGCATGATGGCCCTCAAGGAGGCCCTCCTGGCTTTGGAACACGCCGAGGGACCCCTGACCGCCACTATCTTTTACATGGACATGCGCGCCTTCGGCAAAGGCTTCGAGCGCTATCGCCAGCAAGTGGCTGCCAACCCCGGCATTCATCTGGTGCGCGGCCGGGTCCACAGCCTGGACACCAACGGCCAGGGGGATCCCCGTCTGCGCTGGGTGGCCATGGACGGTGGCATCCATGAGGATCCCTTCGATCTGGTGGTCCTGCCTGTGGGGCAACGTCCGGCCAGCGGCACCGCCGAGTTGGCCGAGCTGCTGGGTGTGGCGCTCAACCCCTGGGGTTTTCCCCAGGGGCAGCCCTTCGACCCTACCCGGACACAGCGGCCGGGGATCTTTATCGGC
>JBNKKA010000356.1:0-573 GCA_050291585.1 Desulfobacteraceae bacterium | reverse complement strand
CGCGCTTGATTTCGGATCTGAACAAACCCGTTGTGGGCGTGGTTGACGGCGGCCCTTTGTACGATCCGCTGGTGAAGGCGTTGGCGAAAAAGGGCCTAGCGGTCTTTCGTTCGTCGGACCGGGCGGTAAGGGCCCTTGCCCTGTACATAGAAGGTCGGCTACACGCCGAACGACTGCGGAGCAATATCCCTGCATGAATTTGCGCTTTGGCCATATCAGGTGTGAAAGCAATAGCGGCACTGCAAAGCGTAGAGAATAAGGACGAATTAATGGCTGCGACCGATTCAAAGACTTGCGAACAAGATTACTTCGCCAACGCTTACCAATACCTTTTCAATCCCAGGCACATTGTGATCGTCGGCGCCAGCAATGACGCCCTGAAACCCGGCGGGCGCGTGATGAAAAATATCATCGATCACGGATACGGAGGCAATCTGTGGGCGGTGAACCCCAAAACCGCGGACATCATGGGACAGCCAACTTTTGTTTCCATCGATGATCTCCCAGAGACGCCCGACTTGGCCATTGTTGCGGTTCCCTCAGCCTTTGCGGTTGCCACCATCGAGTCGCTGG
>JBNKKA010000355.1:0-573 GCA_050291585.1 Desulfobacteraceae bacterium | reverse complement strand
AGATTATTGGCCACCGAGGCACCGACCTGCCCTGCACCTAGAATTATTACTTTCATTTGCGCTGCTTGATCTCTATACCTAACACCTTTAGCTTGCGGTAGAGATTTGTACGCTCCACCTCGGCCGCCTTGGCAACCTCACCCACATTACCCTCATGTCTATCCAGATGATACTCAAAGTAGGCCCGCTCAAACTGATCCCTGGCCTGACGCAGCGGTTGGTTGAAAGAGAAGGGGAAGCCCTCCGCATCCTCCAGCATCAACCTGCCTCCCCCGATGGTTCTCTCCACCTCGCTCTGGCTGATCTCATCTTCCGCGCCTAGAATCATCAGCCGCTGTACCATGTTTTTCAGCTCGCGCACATTGCCTGGCCAGGGGTAGTTGCGCAGATAGTTCTGGGCCCCCACACTGAAATGGCGATATGTTAGCTTCTCATGTACCGCAAAGTAGTCCACATAGTAGTTCAACAGTTCGGTTATATCATCTGGATGCTCTCTTAACGGCGGCACATGCAGCGGTACCACATTGAGGTGGTAGAACAGATCTTCGCGAAACCGGCCTTTCTCTACCTCCT
>JBNKKA010000354.1:0-574 GCA_050291585.1 Desulfobacteraceae bacterium | reverse complement strand
GCAGGTGGCCCAGGCCGTAAGCGTGCCGGTGGTCGGGATTGGTGGTATCATGCGTGCCGAAGATGCACTGGAATTCATCATCGCCGGGGCTACGGCCGTTCAGGTGGGCACCGCCAACTTCGTCAACCCCCGGGCCACCGTGGAGATTATTGACGGTATTGCAAGCTATCTTCATACCCATGGCATGGCGTCCATCAAGGAACTGATCGGTTCGATCCGCGAAAGTTCGAGTTTTGACAATCTTTAAAAACATGCTAACATGCTGCGATTTTCTGCCTCCCCATGACAAATCGTGACAAATTGAAAGGAGATAAGAGTATGCTTAGACGCATTTGTGTTTTAAACGCGGTGCTTTGCCTGTTGGTCGGTTTCGGTTATGCATGGGCTGCAGATGAGGTGGAAGTTCTGGGGGTCAAATTCCCCACTGAAAAGGTCGTGGCCGGAAAAACCCTCAAGCTCAACGGCGTGGCCTACCGCAAAGCCATGGGATTTATCAAGGTTTACGTTGTGGGGCTCTACCTGGAAAATCCCACCAAGAACCCTGAAGAGGTTATCAATTCGGAACAAACAAAAC
>JBNKKA010000353.1:0-575 GCA_050291585.1 Desulfobacteraceae bacterium | reverse complement strand
ACACAAGCTGAGGCTACAACCTTGCAGGTGCCAGCTTGCCAACACAACTCCCCGACCTTCCCAACTGATAGTTCTACACTTTCCACCTAATGGCCCCGCCTGGTCTCAAGTTATCCATCCAAACATTTCCAGCTAAAATAAAGAGGGAATAAACTCTAAATCTCGCGAGTGAGACTTCTCCACTCGACTTCTACCGTAGTCTGTCATCTAAGCATAGCATGAGCTAACGATGAACCACCAAGAGATAGGGTAACAAGGGTAATCGGGAACGTTGGTCTTAATGCAACTATAGTGTCATATAACTCCTACAAACTTAATGCAGATCAAAAATAGAACACAAAGCAAAGATTCAAAATAAAAGACAAATAGTATTGGTTAGATGCACCAGGGCTTGTCTTGGTCTTTCTCGTAGTCAGCGGTCTCGACTGGTGCTAGCTCCGGAGGTTCCTCACGTCCGTGCTCCGCGTGATCTATCGCAAAGATGCATGTATGAGCCATGAATACCAATGCAACGCGTGGGGTGCAAAGAGCGGTAAGATGCACAATTTACCTATACTAACCTGCACAATTTACCC
>JBNKKA010000352.1:0-576 GCA_050291585.1 Desulfobacteraceae bacterium | reverse complement strand
CCGAATTCACTCTCCAAGGGGAGATGCCATGCCGCCCTATCTCAAGAACCTCACCGGTTATGTCGACGCGCTCCGCAACATGCGCGAAATCATTATTGCCAACATTGTGTTCTTAGGCCAGATCCCCGCCCCTACCTTTCACGAAAAACAGCGGGCCATCAAATTCATGGATCGCCTGTTGGAAAACGATGTGGATGAATGTACCACCGACGGCTACCAGAACCCGATTGGTATCATTCGCGGAAAACAGAGTGACCTTCCCCCGATTGTGATTGTCGCCCACCTGGACACCACCTTCTCCAAGGAGATCGACCACAATTATACCATTTCCGAAACGACGATCCGCGGCCCCGGCATATTAGACAATGCGGCCCGAGTGGGCGTTCTGGCCTCCCTGCCCACCATTTTGAAACAGCTCGAGCTGACGTTTCAATCCGATATCATCCTGGCCGGCGGCGTAGAGCATATGTCCGGCGTCGCCTACGAGGTGCCCAAGGCCCGCTGGGGATGCCGACTTCAGGACCAGGTATTCGTGGATGCCCTGACACGGGCCCTGCACTGCGGCTCGCACATCAT
>JBNKKA010000351.1:0-576 GCA_050291585.1 Desulfobacteraceae bacterium | reverse complement strand
AAAGGTGCTCACCGCCGCCTCCTCCACCTCCCCCACCCCTTCCCCGGCGACCTTGAGCCCCGGAGCGGCCGGAGGCCGAAACTCCGGCGAGCCGGTGCCGCCGTCCACGGCCGGTCCACCGTGGACCGGAGTTCCGGTGGTCCACGGCCCCATGGACCCGGTCTACGGGAATTTCTTTAATGAAATTAATTCGTTAATTCGTTATTTCCAGGAGTTTTGCAAAGAAGCCCCTGTGTTTCTTTGTAATTAACCCGCAGTCCAAGAAATTACGATCAGAAAAATAATTCCAAAAAGGTCCCTAGCCTCAGAAAAATCCACAAAAATAGCTCCAAAATTCTGAAAATTCATATCTTTCCAACCACAACTCCAAATCCAGTGATTCTTGTGCCAAAATTCTTAGAATCACTTCCTCTTTCTTTCTATGCATTCATATTTCACGTGTTTGTTGCATTTATTGATTGATTGTATGTATTTACTTCATGGTAGGTAACGTTGTGCCGGAGCCGTTCTTCGAGGACTTCCAAGACCAAGCTTTTGAGGATTCCCCATCCTTCTTTGCGGAGCAGGAAGGCAAGT
>JBNKKA010000350.1:0-577 GCA_050291585.1 Desulfobacteraceae bacterium | reverse complement strand
GGCACACGTATGGAGGCTTCGGTTCTGTTTCCTAGAACCGGGGTGTGACAACATGCGACAATCATACCCAGTACCACGTCTTGGGTTTGCTGAGCTTCTTCACTTGTCATATGATTGAATCTCCAATACATGAAATTCTGCTGCCCTTGTGGCTTGTTCTGATTTTCAGCTCCAGGAATTGCCTGTCTGGTAGGGCACTGCCATGCAAAGTGACAAGTGAACCCACACTTGAAACATGCTTTGCCATTATGGCTTCCCTGAGTTGGTTCATTCTGTGAGGTTGGAGCGGTTGGGCGAGGGCCTTGTTGTACATTCTAGCGAGACGGCTGCTGCACACTGGGTCGATGAGCTTGTGGCTGAGGCTTCTGCATCTGGAAGTTTGGGCACTGTGCCTGGAAGTTCAGTCGCCTCATCTAGAATGGAGGACGTTGACCATGCATCGGCGGGCGATCCATACTTGGGTTCTTGAAGAAAGGTCCCAGCTGAGGCAAGCAAGGCCTGGTGTTGCTCCCTGAAGGCTGTCCCAAGAATGACAATTTCCTCTTGCCATTCTTCTCCATCTCCTTGATCATGTTCT
>JBNKKA010000349.1:0-579 GCA_050291585.1 Desulfobacteraceae bacterium | reverse complement strand
ACAACGCTGACACCGGGTTGCAGCGGCCCTGTAGCCCATAGTTGTTGAACCACTCGGCACTGTGATGGGTCACTGCAACCGGCCTATGAGCGTGCGGAGGAGCCCTTGTCACGTAGCACCTTGGAAGATACGGGCGTATCCACCCCGATGGAGATCATGATGGCCGGGTCGCCAGAGGATATTTGTTTATTTGCCTACAGCCCGTAGAGCCTAGTGATACGTGGCGGCCCCGGAGCTGCCCCGGGCTGGGCAGCGGGAGCTGGAGCCGCATGGCACGTGGCGGCCCCGACGCCCACCTCAGCAGGGAGGCGAGGTCCGGAGCTACAGCTTGCGTGGCAGCGCGTGTATACACGCCCTGCTCCTTGTCTTGACTTAGAGCTTGTATGCAGGGGTACCCGGTCTTCAGGGAACCGACAGAGGCCCCCGAGCCCACCTCGGGAGAGGTTGTGAACCCGTAGGTGGGATCAACTCTTCGGCACCCCGCTCAGTTATCTTGAACTTTTTTCTTGGCAGTCGACGACGGTCCCCCGGGAGGTGTCGGAGCTAGAGGTATGGGAGTGCCCACCATCAACGCAAAAA
>JBNKKA010000348.1:0-580 GCA_050291585.1 Desulfobacteraceae bacterium | reverse complement strand
CAATTTGATGCTCTTTGGTCAAGCAACTTTAAAACTTCAACCAACGATAAAGCCTCCACAAGTCAAGTGAGTGTGAAAACTTGTGACGATCTAATTACTCAAGAAAATGATCACTTGAATAGAGAAGTAAAGAAGCTTGAACTTGAAGTGAACAAGTTGAAGCAAGCTAAAGTGCAACCTGCTCAAGATAACCGTAGCAATATGGTGAAGAAGCTTGAGAAGGAAAAAACCACACCAAAGATTGCTTCTCAACCTTCAAAGAAGCAATTTCAAAATGAGAAGGATGAGAAAGTAGAATATGCAAGGAGTGTCTTCTTGAATGCAAGGAGGCCACATATCAAGAATGGAATTGGCTATAAAAATGGTGATAAGCACAACTCTAGGGTGAACACTAAAGGTCAATAATTCATCAAGTTCACCAAGACCAATGTCCAACAAGAGAAGAAGCAGAGTATCAAGACCACTAACAATGCCTCTTATCCTTATACTAATGCTTCTCGTGTTTCTCATATGTCATACCATGATTTCAATGCTTCATATGTGCTTATGAGAAACAAGTTTGGAAAAATTATTGCTTTAC
>JBNKKA010000347.1:0-581 GCA_050291585.1 Desulfobacteraceae bacterium | reverse complement strand
CCTCGTCGGCGACGAGGCCTCGGGAAGCGCGACGCGCCGCCTTCCGGGCGAGCGGCCGCGAAGAGGAGCGCCGCTGAGGCACTCGACGGCGGCGCGCTCACCCAACGGTGAACGCGCTCGCCGGCGAGGGCCTCGGGCGGCGCCTCCGGCGCGCTCTCTCCGGCGCCGCTCGGGCGCTCGGAATCGCCGCTGCGGCGCGTGAGAGGGAGCGAGGGAGAGGAAGAATGAGCTAGGGTTTGTGCGAGGGCGCCGGAGAGCGGTTTTGTTCGGCCGGAAACCTCGCGCGACCGTCGGATCGAGATGAACGGCTCACGCTCAACGGACCGAGATTCAGCCCAGGCGGGGTGAATCTTTCCCGGCCCAGGCCCAGGTTGCGGCCTGGAGCGCGGGACGCGCCGAGCGCGAGCAGGCCGCGGGTCGTTTTTCGACCTCGGGTCGTTTCCCGGCCAGGCGTGCGAAGTGTCTTTTGAGCGAGCGGGCCGTCGGCCGATTCCATTTACGGGCCAAATTTCATAGTGAACAGTAACGTTTCGCAATTTATTTACTGTTCATAAATTATTTAAATTTGAATTTAATTCTTT
>JBNKKA010000346.1:0-581 GCA_050291585.1 Desulfobacteraceae bacterium | reverse complement strand
GAGCGAGCTTTTTCGGATGGATCGGGCGGCCCGGGAATTCTGGCACACCCTTGACCGGCAAGGCTATGTCCAGGGATTGGAATTGGCCATGCAGGACCTTGGCGGCCACCGCCTGGACGTCATGGTTTCGGCCACTGCCCGGCGCGACAGCGAGGGGGCCGTGGTCGGCATCGATGCCATGTTCCGGGATGTCACCGAAAAGCGGCGCATTGAAAAGTACCTGGCCCAGACCGAGAAACTGGCCTCCATCGGGCAACTGGCCGCCGGCGTGGCCCATGAGATCAACAATCCCCTTGGCGTGATTCAATGCTATGCCAATCTGATCGCCAAAGCACAGCAGGGCGATGCCCAGTTGCAGAGCGATGTGGGCGTTATCCAGAAACACACCGACCAGTGCAAGAACGTCATCAAGGCCTTGCTCAACTTTGCGCGCGCAGCCGAACCGCGGCGTTCGGCGATCCAGATAACCGACTGCATCGATGATGTGCTCTCGGTGCTGAAGCTTCAGATTGAAAAAGACGAAATCGTCATCCAGCGCCAATATGACCCCGATCTGCCCAAGATCGGCATCGATCCGCACC
>JBNKKA010000345.1:0-582 GCA_050291585.1 Desulfobacteraceae bacterium | reverse complement strand
ACCCAGGATCAGATGGATGCCGCTGCCGATGGTGTCGCCGCTGCAGGCTGTCGCATGATGCGTGGTGGTGCCTTTAAGCCGCGCACCTCACCCTACGCATTCCAGGGCAAGGGGGTCGAAGGACTGGAGATTTTCCAGAAGGCGGCCAAACGACACAAACTGCCCATCGTTACCGAACTGATGGATGTGCGCTCGATAGATGACTTCATGGAACACGATGTGGACGTCATTCAGATCGGTACCCGTAACATGCAGAACTTCGATCTATTGAAAGAGGTTGGTCGCATCCATAAGCCGGTTATCCTCAAGCGTGGCATGTCCGCAACAATCAAAGAGTGGTTGATGTCGGCGGAGTACATTGCGGCAGGCGGCAACCACAACATCATTTTCTGTGAGCGCGGCGTACGCAGCTTCGAGACCATGTACCGCAACATGCTCGACGTGACTGCAATTCCGGTATTGAAGAAAGAGACTCATCTGCCGGTGATCGTCGATCCGAGTCACGCGGGTGGTAAGGCCTCACTGGTTAGCGCACTTTCATTGGCTGCGATTGCAGCCGGTGCTGATGCGCTGTTGGTAGAG
>JBNKKA010000344.1:0-585 GCA_050291585.1 Desulfobacteraceae bacterium | reverse complement strand
CATTTTATAGGGGTGGGGAGGTAGTGGTGAGGAGGGGAGACAGTCGGCCAAGCGGCGGCCAGAGGTGCACTATCAAGGAGCCGGTTACTTGAAGGGGAGATGACGGGGCAGCAATGATTCATGGGGAAATTGAAGAGGAGATGGTGGCGCGTCGGTTCAGCTCCATACGGGTGCGGAAGGGCGTCCATCGGCGGTGGGCGGAGCGGCGACGTTAGCCGAGGGCGGCGGCTTGGCCTTCGGCCGGAGGAGGAAGAGGAGCCGGGTGGGCCAGAGTTGGGCCGAGTGCACTGGGCCCAAAGGCCGACGGGGCCGATTTCGGTGGGATACAAAAAAACGGAGGCGGGCCGCACGAGGGAATGGGCCGAAATCAAAGAATAAAGAAGAATGAGTTGTATAAATGGTTTTGAATTTATTTAGGATTTATGATTCAAAAATCAAAGGATTCAAAATATTTTTGAACTGAAGTTTGAACTGGGCTACACTAATATAAATTTATATAAATTTTTTGGAGACTTTTGAAATTTAGAACTTTTAGAAATTGATTTAAATAATAAAATTTAAATCAAGACTTTAAACAAAAGCCTT
>JBNKKA010000343.1:0-587 GCA_050291585.1 Desulfobacteraceae bacterium | reverse complement strand
GGCGAGCCTTTCTCGATGAGGTCTAGCCCTACGGGGGAGGCATGAGACGGTGAACTCACCTAAGGGATCTTGGGGGGCGGCGGTGACCGGAGTAGTGCGCGTGATGTGGTGCCCTTCTTCCTCAAAATCAGCGATGGTGAGAGCGTCCTTCTGTGGAGCTCCGGTTCATCCAAGATCACCGGTAGCTTCCCCTTGGTCTCCTCAAGCTCCTCCTAGGCTTCAATTGCGGAGAGCGGCGGCGGAAATCGATGCGCGACAGCAGTGGCTTGGGCAAAGGCGGTGGCTCAGTTTGGGTCCAAAATATGCACGATATAGGGCACTATTTATAGGGTTTTTTGGATAGGATCATAGACGGCAAAAATCCTAACACTTTCCTAGTTTGAATCGAACTCTATCTCGCAAAGATTTGGAAGAAATAAAAAAGGGGGTGAATTTGGTTTTGAAATCAGAACCGAACTCGGACTCGGGTTAACCGGGTTAGGCGGGTTAAGGCAAAAACCTTATCTAGAATTGGGTCGGGAATCCGGGTTAGGTCGAGTCCAGGTTGGGTAGCCAGGTTAGGGTGAATTCCTTATCCGGGGTGGTCG
>JBNKKA010000342.1:0-588 GCA_050291585.1 Desulfobacteraceae bacterium | reverse complement strand
GCTCATTTATGCCTCGTCACACATCGACGACACCTTCAACTTCGCTTGCACCTGCTATAGCTCATTTTTCGATGACACCTTCGACTTCATGTGCGCCTTCCACATCAATGACACCACCACCAGCACCTCGTGCTTCAGAGACAACACCACCAGCACCTCGTGCAGCAACAAAACTATCTTCGTCATCAACCACATCCACCAGTCACACCTCTGATATTAAGTGCCACTGTTGTCATGGAGTAGGCCACTTTCAGCGCGATTGTCCCAGCAAGAAATCCTACATTGCCATAGATGATAGAGGTTATGTAAGTGCTAGTGATGTTGAAGATGATTTTGCACTTCAAACTAACAATGCAGGTGACCTTGACGATGATGATGCCGATGCCTTTGGGAGTGAGCATACGGAGGAGTACATCAACAAAACCTATGTGGTGCAGTGGGTTTTGAGTGCTCAAGTGGACACTTTGGAGAAGCTTCAACACAACTTATTCCAGATTTTCTTCATCATCAAGGACTACGATGTACGCACCTTCATTGATGGAGGAAGTTGCAACAACTTGGTGAGTGCAGATTTCATGGCAAATATTG
>JBNKKA010000341.1:0-588 GCA_050291585.1 Desulfobacteraceae bacterium | reverse complement strand
TCAACAGCGAATTGCTGTCACAGTCCGGTGATGCGGTGATCGGATCAGATACAGGCCTGGCAAAGGTCATGGGCCAGGTCCGGCAAGTGACCCATCTCAGCAATACGGTTCTCTTATTGGGAGAAACGGGTACTGGCAAGGAGGTCATCGCAAATGCCATTCACCGCATGTCTCCCAGAAGCAACGAAGCCTTTATCAAAATCAATTGCGGGGCAATTCCCGAGAGTCTGATTGACAGTGAGCTTTTCGGCCATGAAAAAGGCGCCTTCACCGGTGCCGACAAAAAAAAGCGCGGCCGTTTCGAGCGGGCCAACAAAGGCACGCTCTTTCTTGACGAAATCGGTGAACTGCCCCCCTGGGCTCAAGTTCGTCTCCTGCGGGCGTTGCAAACCCAGGAAATTGAACGCTTGGGCGGTTCTCCGCCCATAAAACTGGATATCCGTGTCATCGTCGCCACCCATCGGAATCTCGAAAAGATGGTGACGGAGGGAACCTTTCGAGAAGATCTTTGGTTCAGGATAAACGCGTTTCCCATCGAGATACCCCCCCTGAACCGGCGAAAAATGGATATCCCTCTGCTCGTGAACT
>JBNKKA010000340.1:0-593 GCA_050291585.1 Desulfobacteraceae bacterium | reverse complement strand
TAAATGGCTGGTCCTGGAGAACATCCCCCTGTACCAGGCCAATGCAGTCATTCCGGGATTGTTCAACCTGACCCATATCCGCAACCCCGGCGGGGCCTTCGGTTTCATGGCCGCCGGCAGTCAGGGTCTGCGCAACCTGCTGTTTATCGGTGTCTCCATCCTCGCCATGGGCTTGATTGCCTACTTTTATCGCAGCACCCCCAAAAGCTATCCGTACCTGGGGGCCGCCCTGGCCATGATTTTCGGGGGTGCCGTCGGCAACCTGATCGACCGGCTGCGTTTTGGCGAGGTGGTTGATTTTTTGGATGTTTATGTGGGCGCCTACCACTGGCCGGCCTTCAACGTGGCCGACAGCGCCATCACCGTCGGCATCTTTCTCTTCGTCTACCACATCATCACAAAGCCCATGCCGCAGTAGAAGGACCCATGCCCGAGATTGCCTTAAAGGCGTTAGAAAGCCACCTTCATTCCGTTGACGCAGATAAGGGGGGCTTTGCTCCCGTCTATCTGCTCCACGGCGACGAATACCTCTACAAACAGGCATTGGAGAGCCTGCTGGAAGTCCTGTTGCCCGAAGAGGAACGCAGCCTGCG
>JBNKKA010000339.1:0-594 GCA_050291585.1 Desulfobacteraceae bacterium | reverse complement strand
TCTTGATATCACTCATGACAACATCAAGCCCACTTGCAGCCGCTACCTGGGCAATACCATTTCCCATCTGACCCGAACCGATAACACCGAATGTTTTGACGTCCATCTTATCACCTTTATATTGCAATGTAGCATTGATACTTTCTTGAGAAGTTCTCTATGGCCCAAGGATGGAGTCTGCAGATAAGCGCAGGGTCCATCAACATTAACGTTTCACAACCAGCGCCACAGCCTCACCAGCGTGACAAACTGGGAGAATTCTAGCGGACCAAGCCTCTGACATTCTCTCACTCCATCGAGCCAATGGATGCCGACAATTGGTTGAAGACCATTGAGAAAAAGCTGCAAGTTGTCCAATGCAACAACCGCGAGAAGGTTCTGTTTGCTTCACACCAGTTGGAAGGCCCCGCTGCAGATTGGTGGGACGCTTATGTTGAAGCTCATGAAGAACTCAAAAGCATCAATTGGTAGGAATTCAAGAATAGTTTCCGTTCTCATCATGTGCCGCTCGGAGTGATGAAGCTCAAGGAGTTCAAAGATTTAAAGCAAGGTTCAATGTCGGTGAGCGAGTATGTGACTCATTTCACTCAGCTA
>JBNKKA010000338.1:0-597 GCA_050291585.1 Desulfobacteraceae bacterium | reverse complement strand
ACACCCACTACACCCACACCCTGGGCCGCCTCGAGCTGCGGGAGGCCATCTGCGAGCACTTCGCCGACGCCTACGGGGTCACCGTCTCCCCGGACCGGGTCCTCGTCTCCACGGGGACCTCCCCGGCCCTGCTGATGCTGATGCTCGCGCTCATCGATCCCGGGGACGAGGTGATCCTCTCGAACCCGGGCTACGCCTGCTACCCCAACTTCGTCCGGGCGGCGGGCGGCGTGCCCCGGGCGGTGCGGACCCTGCCGGAGGACGGGTTCCGATATCGCCCCGAGGCCATCCAGGCGGCGCTCACTGAACAAACCAAGGCGATCATCGTCAACTCCCCCTCCAACCCCACCGGCGTGGTGATGACCGAAACGCAGCTGGGGGAGATCGCCGATGTCGGCGATCCGTACATCATCTCCGATGAGATCTACCACGGCCTGGTCTACGAGGGGCGGGCCCGAACGATCCTCGAGCTCACGGATCGGGCGTTCGTCATCAACGGCTTCTCCAAGCGCTTCGCGATGACCGGCTGGCGTCTCGGCTACGTCATCTTCCCGCCGGAGTTCCGGGGCGCCATGACCCGGCTCCACCAGAACTTCA
>JBNKKA010000337.1:0-596 GCA_050291585.1 Desulfobacteraceae bacterium | reverse complement strand
GAAATATTACCAACTGACGGAGTGGTGTGGTGCGTCGCGCCGGAGTCCGCCACCCAGTCCTGGACTGAGGTAGGGGGCGGGTGGAGCGCCATGGTGCTGAAGGAGTTGGCCAGCGACTGCTGGTCCCAGCCTGCACCGAGCCAGGGGTTCCATCCTGGGGCCGGGGCGGCCTGCTGGTACAGCGGCTGCTGCTGTTCTGCTGTGGCCCGGACAGGAGGCCGGGAGACGCGTAGAGGCCCAGTGTGGCCATGAAGGCCTGCGGACGCTGCTGTCCAACGGGCACGGGACCAGGGTACATAGTCATGTGCCCCTGCCACGGGTGGCCATAGGTCGGCCACGGTGCGTTGGTCCTGCCGTTAGAACTAGTGGGGGCGGTGGTCTGGCCAGAAGAGCCACCATGGCCTCCGCCGCTGTTGCTGTTCTTACCGTTGTGCGCCGCCATTACTGCTATTGCGGTTTTTGTTGTTGTACTTGTTCCGGTTGCCACTGGTGCCGCCGTTTCCGCCATTGGGCGGGCGAGACGGCGTGGAGGATGGTGGCCTAGCTGCCGGGGGCGCATCGTTGGTGTAGAGCGCCGTTGGGGCAGCCGAAGGACC
>JBNKKA010000336.1:0-600 GCA_050291585.1 Desulfobacteraceae bacterium | reverse complement strand
CCTGCTTCCAGCGTCCCCGCGAGGTAATCGCTGACCAACCGTTCGGGAGTATAGACGGGTGCGCCGACGATCACCTGAATGCCCGCTTGGGCAAAGAGTTCATAGGCGCGCTGCCCCATGCCGCCGGCGATGATTACATTGGCGCCACGCTCTGCCAGCCACGGCGGCAAGAGGCCCGGCTGATGCGGGGGCGCAGCGACGTCTTCGCGCTTCAGTATCGTTCCGGCCGCATCATCCACATCGACGAGCAGAAGGTCTTCGCTAACCTAGGCGTGGTGGAGGGAGGTGACCACAGCAGATGGGTCCTCAACACCGACGCCATCAACCATATGACCGGATCGCGGGAGATCTTCGCCGAGCTCGACCTCCAAATCTGCAGCATGGTGAAATTCGGCGACGGCTCCATCACCCAGATCGAGGGCTGCGGCAATATCATCCTCACATGCAAGAATGGAGGCCACCGTACCCTCACCGGAGTGTACTACATCCCGCTCTTGAAGGCTAGCATCATAAGCCTCGGGCAGCTCAATGAGACAGGGTGCCGCATCGACATCAACCACTACGTGCTGCGGATCTAAGACCAGCGCGACCTCCTCGCGA
>JBNKKA010000335.1:0-606 GCA_050291585.1 Desulfobacteraceae bacterium | reverse complement strand
GGATCTCGGGGGAGCCGTCCTGGTTGAGATCCGCGACGACGGGCTAAGAGGCGTACATGATGCGCTCGCCGTGCATGTAGTCCCGCCGCCACAAGCGGCTACCGTCCGCGCCGAACACGGTGAGGTAGCCGTCGTTGAGGGAGACGATGATCTCCAGCTGCTCGTCGTTGGCGATGTCGATGATGGCGGCGGCTGGGACCCCCCCCGGCGGGTACCAGCCGTCCACGGTGACCGGCCGGTTGCCCCGGGGCAGGATCTCCCAGCCGGGCTTGCGCATGGCGGAGCGCTCGCCGTCGCCGTAGGCCCCCTCGAGGACCATGACGCCGTAGGCCTGCGTTTCGTAGGGCTCGTGCATCTCGATGTTGGGCATGCCGATGACCTCGTTTTGACCGTCCCGGTCGAGATCCGCCACGTGGGGCGGCGACGCGGTCCACTGGAGCCACTCGGTCCAGGAGGGCCCCGGCCACTCCCCCTCGTGGTTGTGGTAGTGGGCCTCCTCCACCGCGGGATCCGCGTACCTGATGAACTGCCCCCAGGTGTAGCGCTCCTCGTCGTATTTGCTCGCCCGGTTGGTGAACCAGGGGGAGGCGTCGATGGCCACGCCGT
>JBNKKA010000334.1:0-607 GCA_050291585.1 Desulfobacteraceae bacterium | reverse complement strand
CCTTTTGTGGTGCGCCACGGCCATAAATCCTATGCCGTCGGGCATAACGGCAATCTGGTCAATGCCCTCCAACTCAAGGACGAACTGGAGGACCAGGGCTCCATTTTTCAGTCCACCATGGACAGCGAAGTCTTTTTGCATCTGTTCGTGCGCAATTTGAAGATGGGTTTTGATAAGGCCCTGCTGGAAGCCGCCTCGCGCATCAAGGGTGCTTTTTCCATGGTCTTTCTCACCAGCCGGGGTGAAGTCATCGGTATCCGCGATCCCAACGGCTTTCGCCCCCTGTGTATGGGAAAGCTTAACGGCCACTGGGTATTGGCTTCCGAGACCTGCGCCCTGGACCTGGTCCAGGCTGAATTCGTTCGTGAACTGGACCCCGGAGAGATCGTCATCATCGATGGCAATGGACCGCGCAGCCTGCATTTGCCCGGTGCCGGCCGGAGTTCCTTCTGCATCTTCGAATTCATTTACTTTGCCAGACCGGACAGCACCTTTTTGGGCCGAAATGTATATGGCATGCGAAAGGCCCACGGCCGACGTCTGGCCGAGGAGGCCCCGGTGTCGGCCGACCTGGTAATGCCATTTCCCGATTCAGGCACATATGCCG
>JBNKKA010000333.1:0-607 GCA_050291585.1 Desulfobacteraceae bacterium | reverse complement strand
AAACTGCTGGCCGAGGAACATGACGGCATCGAGGCCGATCTGACCCTGGTGGGCAAAGCGCTCTCCGGCGGCTATTACCCGGTTTCGGCGGTATTGTCCAACAGCGAGGTGATGGATGTACTCAAACCCGGTGAGCACGGCTCCACCTTCGGCGGCAATCCCCTGGCCTGTGCCGTTGCCCGCATGGCCCTGAAGGTGCTGGTGGAAGAGGGCATGATCGAAAATGCCGCCGTGATGGGGGCCTATTTCAAGAAAGGCCTGGAGCAGATGCAAAGCGATAAAGTCAAGGTCGTGCGCGGCAAGGGCCTGATGATCGGTGTGGAATTCAAAGCGGAGGTGGGCGGTGCCCGTCAATTCTGCGAGAAGCTGCGGGAAAAAGGACTGCTGTGCAAGGAGACCCACAGCCACATCATCCGTTTCGCACCCCCGCTGGTCATCACCCGGGAACAGGTGGATTGGGCCCTGGAGCGGATCGAAGCGGTCATCCGATAAGAAGGATAAGCGGAGCAAAGACAAATGGTCGAGAATGTCATCATCATGGGCGCGGCGGGTCGCGATTTTCATAACTTCAACATCTATTTCCGGGATAACCAGCGATACAACGTGG
>JBNKKA010000332.1:0-612 GCA_050291585.1 Desulfobacteraceae bacterium | reverse complement strand
TGGAGTTGTATTGCTGTGTCTTAGTGCTCGACTGAGGAGTTCGCTGTTCTCTCTGTCAGCCCGTGTGTGTGGTTCATCCCCTGCAACTGTCGTCTGCCCGGACCTTTTATAGCCCAAGGCCGGGCAGTTACAAGGAGGCCCCATGGCCCGACAGGTGGCCCCGGGGCTGGTAGACCTCTAAGGTCGTAGGGTGCTACTGTCTAGGAGTAGCTAATGATGCCTTCAACGCTACGGTAGCCGTCACGTCTTGTTGTTCTGCCACGTTGCTCGCATGCGCTGCGCAACACCAAACTGTCGGGTCACTCGGCACTGTAGTGGCTAACTATGAGTGGACAGCAGGGCGACGCGGCATGCACGTGCTGCACGACACCGAACTGTCGGGTCACCCGGTAATGTAGCGGTCAGCTGTGTGTGGGCAGCGGGTCGGCGCTGCACTATTGCAGCCCTGCAGCCTCCCCTGTCCACATGTCTTGCTAGCATTTAATATGCCGCCCGCCGCACATCTTGCAGGCGCATGGTGTTAGCTTATTGCGAAGCGTCTCAGAAGATACGCCCACTCCCTGAAGGGTGACCATGATGGCCACGCTCGGGGGATATCTGTTTACTTTAATA
>JBNKKA010000331.1:0-615 GCA_050291585.1 Desulfobacteraceae bacterium | reverse complement strand
ATTTTTGTGCCAAAAGTTTCATAGCGACAAAACCTATCTAGACATTGCATCATATTATTGATATTCATCTGTTTGCTATGCTGTTTCATTTATTTTGTGTTATATTATTTGTTTTTGGCCTGTTGATCGTCGCGTAGAGAGTGAGCTGCCAGAGAACTTCCTAGACACTGATTCTGTACACCAAAGAAAGTGTACATTGGGTAAAATGGAGACATCTAATCGCTTAGCTAGCGAGGAAATCACCAGCCTATGGGTAAAGTTATGCAACCTCTGCAGAGTGTAAACTGCCATGATCGCCGTGCTCATGGTCATGAGCAACATGGACCTTTCACACGATTAGTGGGGTATGGTTGGTTTGGATCTGGTCGGGTGCTGGGTTTGGATGGTTTTGGCTACAGGGGTGAGACCTGTGAGCTCTGTTTGGTTTGGCTACAGGAGCTAGACCAGTGAGCTCTTTTTGGTTCTGGCTACAGGGGTGAGACCTATGAGCTGGTGGCCGTGGGTTACAGTTGGGTAACCGAGGTGCAGTGTCATGCTTAGTAGTTGTCTAGGTATATGTGCTATTTCTCTACGATAAAACTACTTGTTGAGCCTTTCTTGTTATAAGCTTGCATG
>JBNKKA010000330.1:0-618 GCA_050291585.1 Desulfobacteraceae bacterium | reverse complement strand
GATATCGGCACATTGGACCCTGACGGATACCTTACCATTACGGATCGAAAAAAGGATATTATCGTTACCGCGGGTGGCAAGAATATCACGCCGCAGTATATCGAAAACAAGCTCAAGGCCAGCCCGTACATCAACGACGCGGTCGTGATCGGTGATCGGCGCAAATACCTGACCGCCCTCATCATGATCGACGAGGACAATGTCATCAAATACGCCCAGGACCACAAAATCCAGTTTGCCACCTACAAGGACCTGACCCTCGATGAGGATATCCGCAAACTGATCCAGGCGGAAGTCGACCAGGTCAATACCCAGGTGGCCCGGGTGGAAAACGTCCGCAAATTCACTATCCTGCCCAAAAAGCTCTACGAGGAAGACGGCGAGGTCACCCCCACCATGAAGGTCAAGCGCAAATACGTGCACAAGGCTTTCGAGGATCTCATCGAGGGGATGTATCGATAAAGAGCCGGCGACGTTGGAAGCGGATGGCGGCATCGTTCCCAGAAATGGGGTGGTTTTCCTCTGTCGCACCACCCACGTATTTCCTCGAAAATGGCTTTCCCATTAATCATGATTATCATAGTAGTATGCCGCCAGCCTTCAACACTCGATAACTAG
>JBNKKA010000329.1:0-618 GCA_050291585.1 Desulfobacteraceae bacterium | reverse complement strand
CAGTTCCCTTGGTCAGGCGGCAATAAACCTGCGCACGATTTCCACCGCCCCCGGGGCATCAGCGCCAAAGCCGTCGGCGCCGATCCGGTCGGCAAAGGCCTGGGTTACGGGCGCACCGCCGATTATGATTCTAGTGGCGATGCCTGCTTGCCTGACGGCCCTGACCGTAGTCTCCATTGCCGGCATGGTGGTGGTCAGTAGCGCGGACAGTGCGATCACGTCGGCGTTCTTTTCCATAGCCGTCTTTACAAAGGTTTCGCTATCCACATCCACTCCCAGATCCACCACCTCGAAACCGGCGCCTTCCATCATCATGGCCACCAGGTTCTTGCCGATGTCGTGCTGATCCCCTTTGACCGTACCGATGACGACGGTCCCCCTGGATTTACCGGTCTCGCCTGAGAGCAAAGGTTTGAGCAATTCCAGCCCTGCCTTCATGGCCTGGGCGGCCATGAGCATTTCCGGGACAAAAAGCTCGCCGGCACAGAACCGCAGACCGACTTCATCCATGGCGGAAATCAACCCGTCATTCAAGATTATGTCGATTGCCGTACCGGCATCGATCTCTTCCTTGGTCAGGGCTTTCACCCGGGGCTCGTCAAATGCCAGCACTGCTTC
>JBNKKA010000328.1:0-621 GCA_050291585.1 Desulfobacteraceae bacterium | reverse complement strand
ACCTTCAAGGCCGAGCGCGTCATCGAGTCGCCCCAGCAGGCGGCCATCCGGGTGGGCGACGAGGAGGTCGTCAACTTCTGCGCCAACAACTACCTGGGGCTGGCCAACCACCCGGAGATCATCGACGCGGCCAAGGCGGCTCTCGATCGCCGCGGGTTCGGCATGGCGTCGGTCCGGTTCATCTGCGGCACCCAGGATCTGCACAAGCAGCTCGAGGAGAGCATCTCGCGGTTCAACGGCACGGAGGACACCCTCCTCTACTCGTCGTGCTTCGACGCCAACACCGGGCTCTTCGAGACGATCCTCACGGCGGAGGACGCCATCATCTCGGACGAGCTCAACCACGCCTCCATCATCGACGGGGTGCGGCTCTGCAAGGCGGAGCGGCACCGCTACAGGAACTCGGACATGGGTGAGCTCGAGGAGATCCTGAAGAACACGCAGGCCAAACGGCGGCGCCTCATCGCCACGGACGGGGTCTTCTCCATGGACGGATACCTCGCCCGGCTCGACCGGATCTGCGACCTCGCCGACCAATATGACGCCATGGTGATGGTAGACGACTCCCACGCCACCGGCTACATCGGCAAGACCGGCCGGGGCACGCCCGAGCACTGGGGG
>JBNKKA010000327.1:0-622 GCA_050291585.1 Desulfobacteraceae bacterium | reverse complement strand
CTCATGGTGGCTACTCGCAAGTATAAGGGAAATTTATGACATGCAGGCTAGCAGAAGGAAGGCAACTTGGTTTAACATGCAGAAGCTAGTGGTTAACAACTATGCCTTAGGTATACTAGTGCTAAGGTCACAGCAACTCCTCAAGGTTCTGACTTCGATCGCATCACGGAGTAACACCGTGACCGACCCACAACCGAATGAAATCCACTTCGACCAACCAACCAAACCCAGGGTTTCCACTAATCATGTGAGGGTCCATGCCGCTCATGACCGTGAGCACGACTGTTATAATAGTTTTACACTCTGCAGAGGTTGTACACGTTCCCCATGAGTCGTGATTATCCTGGAATAGCCGAATACTCGTTGTAGATGCGAGTACCCTTACACACTTCTGGGGTGTGCGCTAGGACATCACTACAAGGTTGTTCAATGGTTTTCCCTAGTTTGCAGCATTCGCAACGTACCCGCTGAGGTTTCACCGGAGGTGTCAGTCCAGATCACCAAGGGCCCCCTCTTGCGCCATGTGGTTCTCGGGAGAGTCCACTCCCTTACCCACTCATTCCCAACCAGACGGATCCCAAGAGAGTCCACTCAATCTGCACCGCCAATTGGTACGCCAAAC
>JBNKKA010000326.1:0-623 GCA_050291585.1 Desulfobacteraceae bacterium | reverse complement strand
AACTAGAAAAATTGTGGACCGTGGGTTAATTTCGAAAAACCCGAGGGGTCTGAGTGCAAAATCGGCAAAATCTGGACCGCGGGTTGATTTCACAAAAGTCCAGGGACCTCTTTGCAAAATTTCCAAATAATCTGAATAATGAATTAATTTCCAACGGATAAATCCGTGGACCGGCCGGGCGCGCTCGGTCCACCGTGGACCGATGCCGGCGTGGACAGAGGGGGGCCAGGGCACAGCGGCGTGCTCACCGGAGCTCGGCCTTCGGCCGCTCTGGTGCGCCAAAGCTCACCGGCGGGGGCGCAACAGAGAGAGGAGCGCACGGGGAGCTCGGCTAGGGCCTCACTGGGGCTCGGGCGGCGTCGTGGTGACCGGGCGATGGCGGTGGTGCGAAGAGGTCACGGGAAACTCGGCGGGGAGGGTTTCCGGCGTGGGAGAGGAGAGGAGAAGGGCGCGGTGAGGTGTGGGGTGCTCCGGGGGTCGTCGGGGTGGCTTTTATAGGGCCGGGGGAGGGCACCGGGGGCGGGTGGCCAAAGTAACGGCGGGGTGAATTGCCATTAAGGGTCTTAAGGCTCGTTAAGTCTCGGTTTGAAGGGGATTAAGGGGGCAAATGATGAGGGGGGCGG
>JBNKKA010000325.1:0-625 GCA_050291585.1 Desulfobacteraceae bacterium | reverse complement strand
CAGCGCCCGGAGCGGCATGCACACTGACTTTCAGATCTTTGCGACGCAATGCTTCGGCAAAAGGGGCCAGTGCGGCGTTGACCGCCGCATTGAGATCCATTGATTCGATCTCCAGATGGCCGGTGACGGCATCCGCCCTGGCTTGCTGGAGCACATCCTCCACGAGCTGCACCAGGCGCATGGTTTCATCCAGCAGCAATTCAATTGTTTCGGCAGAGGGGGGCACAACCTTGTCGGTCAGGGCTTCCAGATAGCCCCTGATGTTGGTCAGAGGGGTGCGCAGCTCATGGGCCACATCGATCATCAGGTTCCGACGCAGCTTTTCAAGTTTCTCCAGACCGGCGGCCATGCTGTTGAAGGCATGGGCCAATTGGCCGACCTCATCCCGACTGGTCGCCGGCACCCGAGCGCTGAAATCTCCGGCGGCAATGTCCCGGGTGGATTGCGTCATGCGGGTCAGCGGCGCCAGAACCCGTCGCAACATCAGGAAACTGAGCAACACCGCCAAGCCTACGGCCCCCAGACAGGCCCAGATCAGGTAGCGGTGGATGGCATCCACGAACATGGTGTGGGCCGGGCCGGGGGAGATATGATACTTCTCCATCAAAGTAACAAAATATCCGGC
>JBNKKA010000324.1:0-627 GCA_050291585.1 Desulfobacteraceae bacterium | reverse complement strand
GGGAGAGCTCGCTGCCGGTGCCGATGAGGATGACTTCGGGCTCCCCGCCGGTGACATCGGACAGAACATAGGCACCCTTGGTCAATCCCGCCGCCGCGCCGAACCGGGAGCGGTCCAGGGTGGGCATGGCCTGGCGGGACAGGACCAGGCAGGTGGGCTTATCGTTGTGCGTCAGGGCGAAGCGGTAGGCCTCCACTGCCTCGTTGGCATCACCCGGGCGGATGACGTGCATGCCCGGCATGGCCCGGAAGGAGGCCAGGTGCTCCACGGGCTGATGGGTGGGGCCGTCCTCGCCCACGGCCACCGAATCGTGGGTCCAGACCTGCAGCACGGGCAGTTCCATCAGGGCAGCCAGGCGCAGGGAGGGACGGCAGTAGTCGGTGAAGACGAAGAAGCCGGCGATGTAGGGCCGCAGGTGCGTCAGGGCCATGCCGTTGGCCACGGCGGCCATGGCGTGCTCGCGGACGCCGAAGTGGAAGTTGCGGCCGCCGGGAGTCTCCTTCTGGAAGGTGCCGGCGCCCTCGAATTTCAGTTCGGTCTTGTTGGAGGGGGCCAGGTCGGCGGATCCGCCCAGCAGCCAGGGAATCCGTGGCCCGACGGCGTTCAACACGTCGCCGCTGATGGCCC
>JBNKKA010000323.1:0-628 GCA_050291585.1 Desulfobacteraceae bacterium | reverse complement strand
AAAAACAGGGGCACATAGCCGACAATGACCGACCCTTTGAAGCTCGGGTCCTCGGCCAGATCGGCCAGCACCGGCTGGGGGGCGTTACCATCGATAGCCAGCATGACCGCCTCATGCCCGCTCTCCGCATGGACGCGCAGTGGATCGATCCCCAACTGAATGCGCGAGGCTCCCACCAGGGCCACCCGACCGGGAGCGTCTTTCACCAGCCGGCGGCGGCTGGCCCAGATACCCCAGTCGTCCTCCACGCTGGGCACAAAACCGTACAGCCGCCAACCTGCCTCCCAGCTTCCCAACAGCAGCAGGGCCAGCGCCAGGGCCGCTCCCCAAATGCGCAGCCAGGGCTGTGTTTTGAGCGCGGTTGGCTGCGCCGTCTCAGAACTGGAAGTAGATGAATTCAGGGCCCTTGATGCCGTAGAGGCACACGTACAGGAACATCACCGTGCAGGCGAGGGCCCACGCCACCCGGTTGCCGAGGATGCGCTCCTTGGTCTGGAACCACCGCTGGCTCTCGTGGGCCAGGAAGACCAGCAGCATGAAGCCCAGCCCGTCGCCGTAGTGGTCGAGGAGCGGAGCGCCGGCCGCCACCCAGTCCACCCACTGTCGCGGATGGAGCAGGAACAGGCTG
>JBNKKA010000322.1:0-630 GCA_050291585.1 Desulfobacteraceae bacterium | reverse complement strand
ATTTCGTATTTCGCGAAAAATCTTATGAAATATTATCAAATTTCGCGAAAATCCGAAATTTTAGTAAATTTTTTGGGAGGTCTCCCCGCCAGCTTTTTTCGACGCTCGTTCGACGTTTTTACGTTGTTTTCTTACTCGTTTCCCACTAAAAAATGGCGGCCCAGTAGATATTGCGGATTTATTTTTTTCAATGCCATATTATGCTTTATCTTTGCTGTGGAATATGTTCAGAGCTATTTTTTACACATTCCATAACAAAGTTTAAGTCTGTTGCATAATACATTGGAAATATGGCACTTGAAAAGTGAATCCGCCATATCTACTGGCCCGTCATTTTTAGTGGGAAACGAGTACTCCTTTTTGATTTGCATTTTTAATCACCTTTAATTTGGTATTTTTCAAGCCATTGATTGTCCCACCCCTCCTGGGCACCTTCACCCCCGGGGTGGTAGAAACTTCTAACCTGGTGCATACTACCGGATTTTTCCCGCCTTTTCCAAAAAGGGTTCCTATTTCGCTATGCGAAACGGACGGCAGTTTTTTAATACTTTTCTCAGATTGTTCGGAATCTATAGCCGCCATTTTGCATGTAATTTACTTAATTTAACAGGTCACCGAAATGGGTTAGAC
>JBNKKA010000321.1:0-631 GCA_050291585.1 Desulfobacteraceae bacterium | reverse complement strand
ATTTATCTTATGCATGGCTTACATCATATTCTACTGGACCATTATGATTACCTAATGATGCAAAGCTGTTTATGGCAGATGGTGTGCACGAGAACCACCGACGATGATGTGCTTGACATCGCCGAGGGATCCGCTCCACGCGGACGTGGGCGTGGACAGCCCGCTCGTGGCAATGCACCGCCGCCACCCCCGCATCCGCCGGTCAGCCTGGAGCAGCTACTGGCAACACAGAATGAGCTCATGACTCTGCTCATTCAGAACGAGGCAGGTCGTGGGGCAGATCGTCCACAGCAACCCCGCTATCAGGACATGAACACGTCCTACTCTGAGTTTTTGGCGACTCACCCGCCACTCTTTTCCGGAGGAAGGGACCCGCTTGAGGCTGACGATTGGCTCCGCACCATCGAGTCAAAGTTCAGCCTACTTAACTGTACAGAGTATCAAAAGACTCTGTATGCAGCTCAGCAGCTCAGAGGTCCAGCAAGGGCCTGGTGGGCATCTTACACCGCCGCACTTCCAGCAGACCATCATGTGCCATGGGGCGAGTTCCGTACCGCTTTCCGTGGCCACCACCTGTCAGCGGGCACTATGCGCCGCAAGCTTGCAGAGTTTCTGGATCTGCGCTAGGAAA
>JBNKKA010000320.1:0-633 GCA_050291585.1 Desulfobacteraceae bacterium | reverse complement strand
GAAGCAAGTCTGGCTAGGGTTTCCCAGTCTGGCCTGAAGACTGGTGGAGGCGCAACTGCCGGTGGTGCACGTGGCACCATCGCGGAGGTTGCGTCGGAGGCAAGCTGAAGCTGGACTGGTCGATGCGATGGACTGCGTCGGACCCTGCTACCCTTGCTTTGCCGTTTTCATTCTATTAGGCCCTAGGGGCATAGTAGTCATTTAGCCTTTTGCTTGGGCCTATATATAGGACCATAGAGTGGATGAGACTACTTGCCACTTCCCAATTTCATTTCCTATTCCCTAGTTTAGAAGTGTGCCAAGAACTCTATTTTTTCAATTCCAAGAATCAAATGAGGGAGGGAGGGCGGTGACCTCCGTGGTTGTAAGAATCGTGTGTCGATTTCAATGGGAAGACTTGATTTTACATCTTGTTTTGTGGTGTCCCCGTTTCTTTCTCATTGGATCTGAGGTTCACATGTTTTGTTCCCTCTCCCAATCCGCTTGCTTGTTATGTGGCTCAAGTTGCCAATTTTCCTCCAGGTCTTGTCGTCTCTTGAGTCTCTCGTGGATCTATTTGTATCAGCTGCCATCAGGAAATTCGTTCACACTGCTTTCTGCCCGCACACCTGATTTTCGAGTTTCAAGGCTCGG
>JBNKKA010000319.1:0-637 GCA_050291585.1 Desulfobacteraceae bacterium | reverse complement strand
GTGGCCATGCGAAGCACACCAAAGTCATCCTTTGGGTCATAGACCGCAAGGTGTAACTCGGCGTCTTGCTCCTCTAAAGTAGTGATTTTCTGCTTTAGGGCCACCACAAGATCATTGGAGAGCTCCTCCTTCTCCTCCTCCATGTCATCGTTGGAGAACTCCATCGTTTTGGGTGAACTACGGATCTTTGGAGGAGGACGTCATTGCTGCACCCATGGTGTTGATGTGCACATCTAGGCCCTCAAGGTATGTTTCGGTGATTAATGACAACCATTTGGTATCACTAATGAATTTCAATGCAGCAAAAGTGGATTGAGGCCCCAACATCAAAATACATCAACAATCGAAATTCAAGTGGTCAATCTTTGAAGATTAAGGACATTTTTAAGATTATAGTTTTCTAGATGACCACACTACAAAGAGGGGCCCTAGCTTAGTATCTTGAGCAAGGATCTAAATGAATGCACAAACACACTCAGCTCAACTCATTTGAAGATCCTCAGGAAGTTTCAATCGAAGTTCAACAAAGACTTGAAGCAAAAATCTCAAAAACAGTCAAATTACACGCACCGGTTAAACCGACGTTTCTGGAAGACACTACACCGGTTCATTCCCATTGATAGAGTGTGACAGGATG
>JBNKKA010000318.1:0-641 GCA_050291585.1 Desulfobacteraceae bacterium | reverse complement strand
ATCCCTCTAAGGTTCCCGCCCTGAAGGCCTTGAGGTAGTTCATGCAGAAATTGTCCCTGCCGGACAGGGCCTCGGCGGCGATGATGTTGGCCATCATGCGCCTGTCCAGCGGGTTGATGATGGCCCCGTCAAGCCCCTTGGCGATGGCCATGGTCATGAAGGTCTGGTTCATGAACTTGCGGGCCGGCAGCCCGTAGGAAATGTTGCTCAGCCCGCAGGCCGTGTGGATGCCCGGAAAGGCGGCCACGATCCGCTCGATGGCGTTGACAAACCCCATACCGAACGTATTGTCCACCGACACCGGCTGCACCAGCGGGTCCACGAAGATGTTCTCCACCGGAATGTTGTTCTTGACCAGACCGTTCACCAGCGTGTCGGCGATCTTCATGCGGTCGTCCACGGTCTGGGGCATGCCCGCGTCGCTCATGCACAGGGCGATCACCTTCATGTCCGTGCCGGCGATGATGGGCATGAGCTTGTCATAGCGCTCTTTTTCCAGGCTGATGGAGTTGATCATGGGCGTTCCCCGGTGGACGGACAGGGCCGCCTCGATGGCCGCCGGGTCCGGGCTGTCGATGGCGCAGGGCTTGTCCACCGCCTGCTGCACGGTCTCCACCAGCCACGTGAGGTATTCGGGCTCC
>JBNKKA010000317.1:0-641 GCA_050291585.1 Desulfobacteraceae bacterium | reverse complement strand
CAAATGGAGCAATCGTAGTACTGCCACTTCCCAAGCCATGCCCGAGAAGGAGCTGAAGCTATCGTGATGCCCGTAGGAGATTGTGACCACATTGGGTGCTTCGCCGATCAAGTGAAGCTGACACAAGCTTTGCTCTGAGATCTCCATGAGGCCGTCAAGGAGGTCAACCTGCTAGGAGAGCATGAAGAGGAGTCAAGCTAGAAGATCACAGAGCTGGAGGCCTTATGCAAGAGGTTGAGGGAAGACGCTCAGAAGCTAAGGGAGGAGAAGACCACTCTAGAAGGAATGATCCAGTCCCGTGATGAGCTGATCCTGGAGATGGCCGAAGAGTATGGACTCAACCGCATGGGAGAGAACGACGACGATGAGGATGACGATGATGAAGGGAACATCGTCGCACCCCCAGCACCGGCGCCCGCTGTCGTGCCTGAGGAGATCATCGAAGAAGAAGACCCCATGGAGAATGGTCCACAGGAGCTGGATGATTTGGATGACTTGGGTGATCTGGATGAGGATCCAAATGAAGGCCGCTCTGACGTGGATGAGTGGATTCCCGAGGATGGAAGTAATGATATGGATTGAGTCATTAAGTCTGAGTCTTAAGTTTAGGAATAAGATTAAGTTTTTAGGATTTTCTTATA
>JBNKKA010000316.1:0-648 GCA_050291585.1 Desulfobacteraceae bacterium | reverse complement strand
AAGGGCGACCAGGAGATCTGGGACCTTTATGGCGGCAAGTGGAAAAAATCCGAGCTCATCGATGGCGCCTATGAGGCCGAGGTTTTTTTCCATAAAATGGGAACCGGCGGGAGATGGCTTTTTTTCACCGCCGCCCCGATCCGTTCCACGGACGGCAGCATCATCGGTGCCATCGAAACCTTCTGGGACACCACCGAAAAGAAGGAGATCGAGGCCCAGCGCATCCGTCATAACCGTGAGTTGGAAGAGAGCCGGCGGTCCCTGGCCCAGATCATCCAGGGCAGCACCATTCCCACTTTCGTCATCAACCAGGATCATGTTATTACCCATTGGAACCATGCCCTGGAGATACTGACCGGATACCCCGCATCCCAGATGATCGGCACCAATCGCCAGTGGATCCCCTTTTATGAAACGGCGCGTGCCACCATGGCCGACGTGATCCTGGATCAGAAGAGCGACCATGAGGTGTGGGACCTGTACGGTGGTAAATGGAAAAAATCCGAACTCATCGACGGGGGATACGAAGCGGAAAACTTTTTCCCCAAACTGGGCACCGGTGGGCGGTGGTGCTGGTTCACCGCCGCCCCCATCAAGGCCGCCGACGGTACGGTCATCGGCGCCATCGAGACGTTTTGGGACAATACG
>JBNKKA010000315.1:0-652 GCA_050291585.1 Desulfobacteraceae bacterium | reverse complement strand
CTTAGCACCCGAAAGTAGGAAACTTATATGACTTGGGTAAGCTCATTTGCCCATTCAGCACGACGCCGTCAAGAGTGTCACCAAGAACGCCATGGGTTTTTTGGTATTTGTGTAAACGCCTGACTGGCCTATTTTTACGAGATATAAGGCTATCCGGATAGAAGCATCGAATTGATGAAAGCTTGAAGGGTGATTTATGGATTGAAGACGCGGGTTCAAACCATGCGGCGGAAACAATAAAAACGCAGAATTGGTTTCAAACTTAAAGTTGATCAATCTTGCCTATACTAATCTGTGTAAAACCACACCGGCTCAACATTTCCCGTGATTTCCACGCAACTCTCGCCCATTCCCGCTTGGATTCAAACCATGTGCAGGCTCACAGGACGATACTGGCAAGGTAAAAATATCAACTTCCGAAAATCGGAACTGTAAGACCAATAGCATTTGTCCACGTTGCATTGAGAATTTTACTAAATGCCAAATATTTAGACGGCTATTTAGCCATCTAGATCCTGAAATACGGGTATTATGCGTCACTTTAGCCACATAATTCGATTTCGGTCCTCAAATAGACGTAATATAATGCGTCTATTCGGCCGTCTAAACTAGGTTATACAATGGATAAAAAAACACTTCCAACGCAATTGGT
>JBNKKA010000314.1:0-654 GCA_050291585.1 Desulfobacteraceae bacterium | reverse complement strand
GGGGCTTCAGGAAGTGGTGGCCTAGAAGCCTAGTATGATGGGGCGTGGCCACAGGAGGCCACATGCACCTGACAACATGTACTCAAGTGTCGAATCCATCCCATCATCACCTGACATAGTAGCTAGACCAAGGTTACATGCCTAAATGCCATGATAGCTCTGACAAAGGATAAGCGTGCCCCCAGTAAAAGACGATTTAATCCATGTAAGATTCGGTAACACAGGCATCCACATGGTCAAAGTTCCACCAATTATCCAAGCCCGAGGGCTTCACACCCCCGAAAAGGCGCCACCGCCCAATGCAGTGATGAGACAAGACAATGCCTAGCAGGAGGCCATGTCCCCTCATCTGACGGTTGTAGGTTGTAGGATGGTGCAGGGGGCAGGCTAGCCTATCCACATCGACCCCCATGTGGGAAGGCTTAGCAGCCAAGTATAGCTAGGTGAGGCAGTGATGGCTCCAAGAATTGTCCTAGGCACAGGCCACCTCAGCGCCCAAGAGCTAGAAAGAACGTCCGGGAAGCTCTGTCCAACCTCTATGAATCGACGTGTCCAGTCAAGGGCCCCACTTGCCATGTAACTTAACTATGTTTGTAAAGTAACCGACCTTGACTAGTAGACCCCGAGCGGTCTATAAAAGGCCCCTACCCTTCA
>JBNKKA010000313.1:0-661 GCA_050291585.1 Desulfobacteraceae bacterium | reverse complement strand
ATCCAGATCGTTTTTGTAAAAAGCATTGAACAGAGCGGTGACGGAAAAGGCCACCAGCTTGACGTCCTTGTCCCCCAGATCGGGCTCATGGACGATCTGAAAGTCAGTCAGGGGACCCTCGGGCAGGTTGTCTCCGCTCAAGCGGGTTTCCAGCCCCTCGATGTCGGCCAGGAAGTTCCTCTTGATGGCCGCCAGGTCGCCGTCGAGCTGGGGCGCGATGAGGGCGCTGAACACAGTGCTGGCTGGATTCACATCCTGACCATCGAGGATTTCTCCCGGGCTGCGGCCGGGGACATAGGTTACCAGAGATAGGGCCTCATGATCTTGTGGGGTGCAGCGCACAAATCCCGGCAGGTTGGCCGGTATGGGCAGAAAGTAGCGGCCCTCGGTGTCGGCAACGGCGGTGTAGGCGTCACCCATCCCCTGGGGAAATACGGCGCCAAAGGCTTGCTTAATATCGTCTGCGGTATAGTCGAGGTCTCCGCTGACACTGCTGGCCAGGGGTGCCAGGTCGGGCCGGTCCAACTCTCCGTCAGTGAGAAAGTCCGCCATGGCCGAGGGGTAGGCCGGCTCCGCGCTGAGCAGATCCGTGCCCACCACAAAGCTGCACTGGGCCCCGGGTAAGGGGGAGAAGTCTGCGCCGTCCCCTGCGTCGCCGCCC
>JBNKKA010000312.1:0-664 GCA_050291585.1 Desulfobacteraceae bacterium | reverse complement strand
TTGTGCATCTTGCCGCTCCTTGCACTCCATGCATTGCATTGGTATTCATGGCTCATACGTGCATCCTTGCGATAGATCACGCGGAGCACGGACGCGAAGAACCTCCGGAGCCAGCACCAGTCGAGACCGTTGACTTCGAGCAAGACCAAGGCAAGCCCCGGTGCATCTAACCGCCATCCTTGAATTTGTTTATTCTTCTTCTATCTTAATTATGTTTCTTGGATGTGCATTAGGTGATAGGAGTTGAATTGATACCTTAGTTGCATTAATGTGACCTTCCGATCTATCCTTGATGATCCTATGGCTAGAGATAGGCTGTTAGCTATGGCTAGGCGTAGCTGTAGGTTATGGTAGATGGCTGAGTGGTCGGAAGACCACATGGCGGCCATAGGCCCCTTTAAAACTCAACTCTATTTTAGTTGTCAGATTGTGGCTAAACTAGAGACCGGGCAGGGCCCTTAGGTGGAAAGGGGAGGACCGTCAGTTGGGAAGGTCGGGGAGTGGTATGTGGAAAGCCGGTGCCTTGCAGGCTGTAGCCCCCGCTAGTCTTAGTTAAGGATTGATGGGTTGGCCCCTACGAGGAAGTATTGAACGTACCGATCGCATGCCAGTGATATGGGCCTGATAAGCCTAGTAACTGGTTGTCAACAGAAGCTTATCTTTT
>JBNKKA010000311.1:0-668 GCA_050291585.1 Desulfobacteraceae bacterium | reverse complement strand
CATGGCGCTGCGTTGCCCGTCACCGTATGCTCCTTCCAGGGCCATGATGCCGTAAGCCTGGGTAATATAGTGGGAATCATCGTCCTCCATCTCGATGTTGGGAACCCCTACCACTTCGTTATGCCCGTCGCCGTTGAGATCCACCACGTTGGGGGGCGAGGCGGTCCACTGCAGCCACTCCTGCGCGGTGGGGTTGGGATCGTCGCCCTGGTGCAGGTGGAAGAAGGTCTCTTCCACGTCCGGATCGGCCCAGCGGACGAACTGCCCCCAGGTCAGCTGAAGTTTGAAAAATTCGGATTTCGGGTTGGAAAAATAGCCTGAGGCATCCATGGCCTGACCATCCGGGTCGAAGGCCTGGATGGTGTGGTTGTCAAAGGTGACGATGATCTCCTGCTGGGGATCGTCGTCGATGTTGCCGATGCCCACGTTGAGGCCGTAGCAACCATAACCGCTGTGGCCGGCGCCGTTGCGGTCGGCATCGCCGCCTTCTCCGCCGCGGTTATTGTAACGCGGCCAGGCCTGGAATGGGGTGCCGGCCGGCTTGTAAAGTTCGCCGGCGGCGTTAAAGACAAAGACCTGGGCGCCGCCGTTGGCCGTGGATTGCGTCTGGGTGGTGGTGACCACGATTTCCATGCGGCCGTCGCCATCCAGATCGGCCACAGCCATGC
>JBNKKA010000310.1:0-670 GCA_050291585.1 Desulfobacteraceae bacterium | reverse complement strand
AAAGGGGGACACGCAAAAATTCTGACCGAGACGATTGCACACAACAATAATGTGCGGACAAGGAACATGAATCAACTGTGGCACACCACAAGTGCAAGTGTTCTCTGATAGATTCACCGTGAACCGCTTAGCCCCGTGGTGTTCACCACCGGATGTCGTTCCTCCGCCTTCAAGGACTTCATACTTCCAGGCTTGAATGTCAAAGCAAGTTGCGTGCATACTTTGCACGTGGGCCTAATATCTTTTGGTATCTAGATAAATATTCGGTGTGACCACATAGTCAAAGTGGTGTCTCTGGACCATCTGTGCATCAACCAGTCATTTCACAAACCATTCATTACACTTGTAGAATATGAAAGAAGATATTGCTGTGACAGGCAACGACCGAACTACTCTCAAGATACTATTAAAAATCTCTGCCATATTACTTGTCATGTACTCACAATGCTTGCCACCCTTGTCATAAGTCAGTGCTCACTTCTCTTTCTCATCCATCAGTCCTTTTAGAAACTCTTTATATTTTTCATTTGTTCTCCTCTCTAGATCATTCAATTTCTTTTTGAAATCTTTCTCATCAATCTATCAACACACCTCCTCAAAGAGTTTAAAATTCTCCTTAATGCCATCATGTTTGATAAGATTTTGGGCTAGGTGTCGTGTGCACAAATGA
>JBNKKA010000309.1:0-680 GCA_050291585.1 Desulfobacteraceae bacterium | reverse complement strand
ATACAACAAACGTGTTGTGGAAAAATTGTTTCAAGTGGGAGATCTAGTATGGAAAATGATTTTGTCATTGGGAACTCGAAGTGGTATGTTTGGTAAATGGTCGCCTAGTCGGGAAGGACTGTTTAGAGTTATCCGGGTTGTGCCGGGTAATGCTTACTTTGTGGAGGACCTTGAAGAACATTCATTGCCGAACGCTTTAAACAGAAAGTATCTAAAATGCTACTATCCTAGCACGTGGCAAGACCGATAAAGGAGGTTATCATGTCAAGGAGAATTGGTTAAGGGTAATCTTCGGTGTAAGCGTGAAAAGAATGGTTTTTGTGAAAATCATTTACATGGTTGTGGTCGTATGTTTCTTGCTTTTACATACAAGTTACGCAAGAAATAGGGGGGCATGTGTTACACCACAAAATGTGACACGGTGGAGGACGGCTTGACGGAACGTGCATCGGAGGGTAACCCGGGCGGGTAAGGAGGTTAACCCGATGTTATCGTGTAACCCGGGTAATGTCGGGAGAAATGGGTAACTTGGTGGTGGAGATCGACGTGAAGGAAAATGTGGAGGAAGGACCGATGATGGCTAATACCGAGTTGCTTGAGGCTTGGATAAGCTCGGGTAAGGCAAATTCGGTCTCTGGTAGGGCAAATCAAGTTACTCGGGCATCCCAGATATGTTCAAG
>JBNKKA010000308.1:0-686 GCA_050291585.1 Desulfobacteraceae bacterium | reverse complement strand
AGGGGCGATGATGGGATTCGGGCATGGACGGCATTCTTAAGCGGTGACGATTGAACAACAGACAACCTACGACCAGCCACTCACATATTAGAGGGGACCTGCCCCCATACCCTCCTGCTCCAGTGGAAGTCAAGAGAGTTGCGATATTGGCAGCAGATGTGTACGCATAAAAAAAAGCGGGGCCCGCAGGCCCCGCTTGGCTAGGTTATTGAAGTGAGGTCGCCTTACTCCACGGGAATCCCTTCGGAGTAGAGCACCGTGGTACCGGTGGGTATGGCACCCATACCGTGCTCGACGTAGACGGGGATGCCGGTCAGGTCAACCGTGTCTGCCTGGCTGAGGTCGGGCAGCAGGCTCGCGTCGGTGCCCTCGGCCGCCGGCAGGAGGAACTGGCTGACATCCAGGGGCTTGAGTACATATGCGGTACTAGTGGCGCTGTCTACCACCTCGGTGCCAGCCTCGAGGTTGATGATCTTCTCGGCGATTTCGTCGGTCATTGTCCAATCGTTCATGGACAGGTCCCCATACATGTCGGGCAGACCCATCATCCAACCGTCGTACTGCAGGGCCAGGGTTTTATCGGCCTCATTGTGGGTGATGGTGATGGGGTCGAAGCGTACCGGATCGTCGAGGATGACGTAGCTCTCGCCGTCCATGAGGTAGGTCACGCTGCCCCAGCCCCATTC
>JBNKKA010000307.1:0-691 GCA_050291585.1 Desulfobacteraceae bacterium | reverse complement strand
GAACACATGGTGCATCCCGGCAGCAGCCTGTTGTGCACCGAGCCCCAGAGACGTTGCCAGACCGAATAACGTAGCCAGCACCGCCAGAATGTCGATGATATGGCCCGCCCATCCCCATGTGCGGTCTCCCAGAATTGGGTAGAAGACGGAACGAATGGAAAGTGGCATCCCCTTGTTATAAGTAAAGAATGCGAGCGACAGCGCGACTACTGCATATATGGCCCAGGGATGAAGCCCCCAGTGATACATCGTCGCGCCCATAGCCATTCTGGCCGCCTCGGGGGTATTAGCCGCAACATCCAGAGGTGTCTTGTACCATCCGGTCATATAGGCGACCGGTTCGGCAACCCCCCAGAACATCAGGCCGATACCCATACCGGCTGCGAACAACATCGAGAGCCACGAAATCGTCGAGTGTTCCGGTTTTGCATTGACGCCGCCAAGACGGATTTTCCCGTATGGAGAGAAAATCAATGCTATGCAAAATATGACGAAAATATTCGCCGACCACATGAACAGCGCATCAAAGTTTCCGATAATGTCCCACTTCAAGCCGTCCAGTAGTTGCTTGGCTTTCGCGGGATCGCTCACCAGTGTAGCGACCAGAAAAAACACTACCAGTCCAGCACTCACAGCAAATACAGGATTGTGGATATCAAATCCCCATTTCTGTACATTATCCTGCCCGACC
>JBNKKA010000306.1:0-692 GCA_050291585.1 Desulfobacteraceae bacterium | reverse complement strand
GCCTGCAACTATACATTTGATTATGTCAGTTGTTGTCTCATAGGGATGGAGTCTAAGACAACTAGATGTGCATAATGCTTTTTTACATGGTGTTCTTGAGGAAAAGATTTATATGCAACAACCTCCTAGGTATGAAAGTAAAGATGCACCACATCATATTTGTGTGACAGAACCACCTCAGAAATGAGGGGTTTGTCTCCCAAGATCATATCGGGGGATTCTCGACGAAGTGAGAATGCGCAAACACAAACACATAAGAATACAATACCAAATATGAAATTCAAGTTAAAGTTATTACAGATTAAGTGACATGTATTAGGGTTTACAAAAGACAAAGCCCAAAATGTGCTTCAAAAGATAATCAGAGTTTTTACGGAAGCGTTCGTCTCTCACGATAGACACACACTCTTCACCCTAGAAGAGAGTGAGCCTCCTCGGACGACCTACACCTGCGAGTCCCAGTAGGGAACCCAGCCCTCATTGATCTGGATCTCCCACTGACAGCCCTCGTCGGCATCATCGGAAGGAGGAAGATCCTCACCTGCACACAGATAAGAACAACAACAAGCAAAGCTTGAGCGACTACGCTCAGCAAGACTTATCCGTCGTGACCCGAAGGCCACGAATTCTAGACATGCAAGGCTTCAAGTGATACGGCGGACTCCAGCCTACTAGCACCTACTACTAATCAT
>JBNKKA010000305.1:0-692 GCA_050291585.1 Desulfobacteraceae bacterium | reverse complement strand
AGATTGTCCCGCAACCACTGAACCAATGCTCCGGCGATAGCGATGGAGCCTTCCAGACAATAGACCGGTTTTTGACCACGGCATTGGTAGCCGACAGTGGTGAGCAGGCCGTGTTGGGATGCTACCGCCTGGTTACCGGTGTTGAGCAACATGAAACAACCGGTGCCATAGGTGTTTTTGGCCTCGCCGATTTCAAAACACGCCTGACCTACCAAAGCAGCTTGCTGGTCGCCTAGGGCACCGCATACCGGCACGGCAGCACCCAACGGCCCATCCGCCCGGGTGGTGCCCCAGGTCTCGGCATCAATGGAAGGGACAATTCGGGGTAGTATTTGCTCCGGGATCTTCAGGATCTTCAATATCTCGGGATCCCATTTCAACGTGGCCAGGTTCATGACCATGGTGCGACTGGCATTGGAAACGTCTGAGATGTGGGACCCGCCATCGGGCCCCCCGGTGAGCCACCAGATGATCCAGGATTCGATGGTGCCGAAAAGGGCCTGACCTTGATCGGCCGCTGATCGGGCTTCCGGTACATGGTCCAAGATCCAGCGCACTTTGGGACCGGCAAAGTAAGTGGTGATGGGCAAACCGGTGGTGGCGCGGAAACGGTCCTTGCCGCCGTCGGTCGCAAGTTCGCGGCAGATGGCATCGGTGCGCGTGCACTGCCACACCACGGCGTTATAGAAAGG
>JBNKKA010000304.1:0-692 GCA_050291585.1 Desulfobacteraceae bacterium | reverse complement strand
GTCTGATAGCTCCCTATTCTCAAAAAGTAGTGCTTAAACTACGCAAGTGATGATTTCAGGGACAGATTTCTCGGCGTGTGAACGCAGTTATCCACCGAGATTCAGTGTGACCCGATTGTTGTCGACCTCAGCTATCCGATAACCGGTGCCGAACGGCACCGGTTGAACAAATCAGATAGTCGAAGGCCGTGCATACAAGCTCGGGATACCTTCAGTATCGTTTCTCCGCTGTGAGATACGATTTTTCCAGCGATATCAATCAACCGTCTTCGCACAGTACTGGCATAAGAACCGACCGACAAAACAGGGGCGCTGACATCCTCCTTGAAAGCTTCGAGCAAGAAGTGACCGATGAGCATCATATAATACCAGGCGGCATTGGGCGTGAAGCATTGGAAGGGCAATTGCTCATGGCCAAAATCCTTTAAAGCCCGGTTGGCCAATTCGTCGCTGCCGCGCTCGTGATAGCAGGCGATAAGGCCATTGGCCGTCAAGTATTCTGTGGTCCCAGCGGCCTTCAGCAACCAGTCGATCGGCTGGTCCTGACCGATATTGGTAACGATAATCGTGTCCGGGCGCATGCCCGGCAGATAAAGCTGTTTTGAGTCATCATGCATCAAGCGGCAAAAGATGGCCCGTCGGAACTGTTTCCAGTTGCCTCGTCGGCAACCAAACTCGGCATACTGCCAGGT
>JBNKKA010000303.1:0-694 GCA_050291585.1 Desulfobacteraceae bacterium | reverse complement strand
AACCAATGGCTCTTTCGCGGCGAAAGAAGAAGACGCCGCCCCCGCCTATTCGATTGTGATTCCGCCTCCCAATGTTACCGGCGTTCTGCATATGGGCCACGCCCTGAATATCACTTTGCAGGACACGCTTTGTCGTTACCGGCGGCTGCGGGGCGATAACGTCCTGTGGATGCCGGGCACGGACCATGCCGGTATTGCCACCCAGAACGTCGTGGAGCGCAGCCTGGCCGAGGAAGGCACCGACCGCCATGCGCTGGGGCGCGACAAATTTATCGAGGCCGTCTGGCAGTGGCGGGAAAAATACGGCAGTGCGATTATCAACCAGCTCAAACGCCTGGGCGCCTCCTGCGACTGGCCTCGGGAGCGCTTCACCATGGACGAGGGCCTCTCCAAGGCGGTACGCAAGGTGTTTGTGCAACTCTACCAGGAGGGTCTGATTTACCAGGGAGATTACATCATCAATTGGTGCCCCCGCTGCAACACCGCCCTGTCGGATCTGGAGGTGGACCACCATGAAAAACAGGGCCACCTCTACCACATCCGCTATCCCCTGGCCCGGGGCGAGGGGGACATTATCGTGGCCACGACTCGGCCGGAGACCATGCTGGGGGATACGGCGGTGGCCGTCCATCCTGAAGACGAAAGATACCGGGATCTTACGACGGATCATGTGATCCTGCCCCTGATGGATCGA
>JBNKKA010000302.1:0-698 GCA_050291585.1 Desulfobacteraceae bacterium | reverse complement strand
TATGCAAACAACCGATATCTGGTATAAGGGGTGTCATTTGTCTTGACCGCCTCAGCCATCTCCGCTACTGAGAATTAAAAAACAGGTCAGGCGTCCGCCCCTTTTGGGTGCGACCATTTTTGAGTTATGCAACAGGCATCAGCCACCCAGGCTCAACCCGGGTGGCTGTTTTTTTGGAACCCGATCAATACAGGCAGGAATCAGGGGGAATATGGCGCCTTCGCTGCTCGTGATCGACAATTACGATTCATTCACCTACAACCTGGTGCAGATGTTCATGCAATACGAGCTTTCCATCCAGGTTCACCGTAGCGACCGGATTACTCTCGAACAGGTGGCCGATGCGTCACCGGACTACGTGTTGGTCAGCCCCGGGCCAAAAGACCCCGCTCACGCCGGCATTTCAAAGGCCCTGATCCGGAGGTACTACCGGTCGATCCCCATTTTAGGCGTCTGTCTGGGAATGCAGTGCATCAACGAGGTCTTCGGCGGACGCACTGTCCGCTCGCCCCGGCCCCTGCACGGGAAGACCAGCGCCGTCTATCATACCGGCCGCGGTCTGTTCACGGGACTGCCTTCGCCTTTCCGCGCCGCCCGCTACCACTCCCTGGCCGTGGAACCTGCCGCGGCCGCGCTGCAGGGCGAACTGATCATAACGGCCCATACCCGGGACGGGATCGTCATGGGGCTCTCCCACC
>JBNKKA010000301.1:0-706 GCA_050291585.1 Desulfobacteraceae bacterium | reverse complement strand
GTTTGACTCTATAATGTAGTGGTCAATTAACTTAAGAGCATCATGTATTGGTGAAGCTACACATCACATTTCCATTGAGTGAGATGAAGTGTCCCATTCTCCCCCTCGAATTGTGAGGTAATCATAATCTGACAATTCGACGAACACCCATAATGCTTAATTTCTATCAATCTTCATTAGTAGCACACATTTCTTTATGCTTAATCATAGTACACTCTTTGACATTATGAAGTGACTCAAAAATTCTATCTCTCTTTCTTAATTGCCAATTATACCTCTTAACATGATGAATCTAGAGGATTTCTCCCCCAGATACTATGGTTAATTATACCTCTTAAAATAATGAATATGGAGGATTTCTCCCCTAGAGGGTATGACAATGAGAGATATTTCCTTAGACCATTTATGCTTTACAATTTTGACTAGATAGGACTCCCATAAATCATTATTCTCATCCCAGATTGCACGAATGGAATATGTGTACTCTCTAATAATAAATTTTAATCTTGGAAATATGAATTAATAAAAGGAAAACATAAATGATGTAAGCTCATATGAGCCTAACTAATGTCATTTTAATGAATAATGTTACAACTTTACATCATCATTGGGCTGAAATGAATTGTATCGATTTTAGCGATTTGATCCACCAAAATTAATCGATCTAATAATAAGTATCACTGATAATGTGATCATCAATAAAGGG
>JBNKKA010000300.1:0-708 GCA_050291585.1 Desulfobacteraceae bacterium | reverse complement strand
GCCTGATCTTTGATATTTAGTGGCCCCCTAGTTTGGGTGAAAATTGAGGTGTCATCACTAGCCCCTGAACACATCATCAAACCTGGTGAACTTCGGTTCCTGATCGGGCTACCGGTGAACTGGAAATCACCGATCAGACGCCTCCATTCGAACCAAGCTGATCAACTGTCTTTGATAGAATAGTTGCTTCATCTTTATGTGTGGCTTCCATCTTCACTGATGTCGCAGGGTTGGTGATGTGTTCAATATGAAAAGATCACCCTATGACTTCAATTTTTGTCTTCTATGCGTTGAGATTTCTTTAGTGGATAACCGGACTTCCTTCAATAAAAAAATCCTTCATATCTTGTATTGTCCTGTCATGACTTCCATCCTTTAGTGATGAGTGATGATCTGAACGGGCGTGGAGTCGATTGTGTGCATCTTCAAGCTTAAAACTTCAGAGTTATCATAAGGTGATACGAAATCAATCTGACATGTGCTCTGATCGAATCCGCAATTGCCTTGATATGATGTGAATTTGATATACTTCATTATCTTTGTCTGAATCTGAGTTGAATGAAAAAAATTAAGCTGGTCGGGAAGATAATCAGACGCTGAATCAATCGGATCAATAATTCCATTATTCCCTGCGTCTTGATGTGATCTCGTGGAGGAGTCAATCGGATCTAGCATTCGTGCTACTTCTTCGGGGTGCTTCTTTGGAGT
>JBNKKA010000299.1:0-716 GCA_050291585.1 Desulfobacteraceae bacterium | reverse complement strand
AAAGGTAGTTTAGGCCCGCTAGGCCCAAGGAGAACAATGATTCATTGCCAAGAAAGCTTCTCAAATGGCCACCACCGAATGGTCACCGGCAGCGCCTGTCCGTTCACCCCATGTACATGTATAAAAGGAGATAAAGAGAGATCAATAAAGATACATATTCATTTGTCTTAAACTTCTGAGTCTACTACTACATTCATAACACGTTATCAAGCACTTAGATCAACCACAAAGTTCATAGGTATCACAATAATAGAGATCAAGATCATTAGAAAAGAACAAGGTGAGGATGGTGACGCAAGCGCTTACTGTAGCCCTTGTGAGGTCTGTTCTTCAAGTCTTAGACTGCCTGGGTCCATCAGGAGGTCGTCGTCGCCCCGGCGACGTCCTAAACGCTGAGGCCGTGGAAGAACCGGTCACCGTCGGCATCAGCCCAGAGTCACCTTAGATCTGGACTAGCTTCGTCGAACTCTGCCATAGGAGCAGATCCCTAACCCTAGGGTTAGGGTTTCGGTTTAGATTCTCCTTTCGATCCGAAACTTCCCTCTTTCTAACTTCTGCCCGAACTAGATCGGGGGATTCATTCCTAACCCCTTGGTGAGCAGATCGATGGCCGACGGCGGTGCACCGATGTGTTGGGGTTTCTTCCCGCACGACGCGACTTCGACCGGCGGTGTTCATCTTCTACCCCCATGGCGCCCTTTCAAGCAGTTGCGGCC
>JBNKKA010000298.1:0-720 GCA_050291585.1 Desulfobacteraceae bacterium | reverse complement strand
TCATTAGGAGTCACCTGAGTCTGTAATAATGTGGCGTTAGTCATCGCTTGTTTGATGATTGATGTTTGTGAGTGTTAGTGAGAGTCGTGGGATGCTTTGGCACCTTGTCCATGACCTCATCTATACTAAGATAAACAAAATGGCAGCATTTTTCCCCATATCCCCTGTGCATATAGTTGGGTTACGTGGAATCTCATTCTTCCTTTTTACCAAACCATCAGATGGTGAACACAAGGAACAACCACTGCAATGGTTAGGCCAACAATGCCAACAACAACAACAAACAGATGGAGTAGCTCCTAGCCATGCAAAACTAGCTAATGCAAGCAGTGCTCTAGACACTAAATCAACTCCAGCCAAACCACCAGGCTCAGCAGCAACACTAGCCACCACCACCACCATCTCAGTCCAGGCTTGGGGAATTCTTGCGAACTTGCCCTACCACATTCTCCTAGGCCAAGGACCCAATGGAAGCTGAAGATTGGCTTAAGGGAGTTGAAAAGAAGATCATGATCGCCCAGTGCACGGATCATGAGAAGGTTCTTTTTGCCGCGCACCAGCTCTTTGTTACAACGGCAAGTTGGTGGGAGACTTACTGTAACACCCATGCAGATGTCGACTCCATCACATGGAACGAGTTCAAGGCTCGTTTCTGTAACCACTATGTACCCCGTGGCACCATAAAGCTGAAGAAGAAGGAATTCGCCGACCTAAAATGAG
>JBNKKA010000297.1:0-730 GCA_050291585.1 Desulfobacteraceae bacterium | reverse complement strand
CACCATGGCGGCGAGATAGACCTTGCGGCCGAGAAAGCGCAGCGACGGCGGCGTCGCCCGTTTGCGGCAGCCATCGCGGGCGCAGCAATAGCTGAAACGCCAGTCGTGCTCCTCGCCCAGTTCGCAAAGCCGCCCGCGGGGTTTGCGCCGGTAACGGGCGGAGTGCAGAACACCACGGCACAAGGCGCAGCCCTCGCGCCGGCAGGCATTGGCAAGATCGCGATCGAAGGCGAGCAGGAGAACGTGAAATCTGGCGTCAGACAACAGAGCTTGGTACAAGGTGCGCATCCTTCTGAGTAAGGACGTATTGACCGCCATGGCCAAAACCGGACGCAATGATCCCTGCCCCTGCGGAAGCGGCAAGAAGTACAAGAATTGTTGCCTGACAAAGGATGAAGCCGTGGAGCACGAGCGGCTCGCCGCCGCCGCGCAGCCTCCCGCTTCGCCACCACGCCTGCCCAGTGCTGTGGAGGAACTCGTTGGCATGCTCGCCACCGTTTACGAAGAGGCAGACGAACTCACGGACGCCTCCAACGCCGTGGTCGACCTCATCCATGCGGGCAAACTCGACGAGGCCGAACAGGTCGCCCGCGACCTCCTGGAGCGGTTCCCTGACGAGCACGACGGCTACGACCGCCTTGGCATGGTGCATGAGGCCCGCGGCGAGAACCGCGAGGCCGCCGATTGCTACCGCAAGGTCATCGCCATGATCCGCGATCATCCCGATAAT
>JBNKKA010000296.1:0-747 GCA_050291585.1 Desulfobacteraceae bacterium | reverse complement strand
ATTATAAACAACATTTGACACCGGCTTGTATCCGGTAAAGCCAGTCTTACTGGCTTACTGGCTTACTGGCTTACTGGCTTACTGGCTTACTGGCTTACTGGCTCACTGGCTTACTGGCTCACTGGCTCACTGGCTTACTGGCTTACTGGCTCACTGGCTCACTGGCTCACCGATCCAACAGCGCCAAGATTCGGTCCATGCGCATATGGGCGCGAAAGTGATCGGCCAGGCGGTCGTAGGCTTTCTCCTTGGCCCGCCAGCCGATCTCCGCCGGAACGGCGAGCCCCTCCAGGCCGAGGGCGGCCAGCCAGCCGCCGAGGATCTCGGCGCTGTCCAGGAGACCATGGATATAACTGCCACGAATATGGCCGTCTTCGCTGACGCAGCCCTCCGGGGAATCAACGGGGGCCCCATTCTGGACCGTGCGTCGGAACCAGGGGCGCCCCCCGAGCCGCTCGGTCGTACCCATATGGATTTCATAGCCGCTGCCGTTCAACCCTCGCGCCTGCCAGCGGAAAGTTGTCCGGGTGGTGGTTTTAGGCGCTTTGAGGATCGTGGTCAAGGGCAATAGGCCTAAACCCGGGGTGTGGCCCGCCCGCCCTTCCACGCCCTCTGGATCCGCCACCTGTTGTCCCAGCATCTGATATCCCCCGCAGATGCCCAGGACATGGCCGCCGGCACGGGCATAGGCCTTGATCTGAGCGGTCCACCCGGTGGTGTGGAGCCACTTCAGGTCGTGGCGCGTGT
>JBNKKA010000295.1:0-750 GCA_050291585.1 Desulfobacteraceae bacterium | reverse complement strand
GGGGATGGCGCGCAGCCCGGCGTAGCAGAGCAGCGCCACCAGCGGGGTCCAGTGCCAGACCTCCATGGCCATCAGGGTGATCCAGGCATAGGACGGCCGGGCCGTGTGATCAAAGGGGACATCCAGAAGGTCGAGGTTGTTGATGCCCACTCCGAACAGCCCGATGTCCGGTCGGGTGAAGATGATCCAGATGGTGCCGATGACATTCCAGGGGATCAGCAGGGGGATGGCCAGGGTGACCAGGCTGGCGGAGACGCCCCAGCCCTTTTTGGGCATGGCCAGGGCAATCAGGATTCCCAGGGGAATTTCGATCAGCAGGACCAGGCCGGAGAAGAGGAACTGCCGCCAGAGGGCGTCGTGGAGACGCTTGTCGGTGAGCATCTCCTTGAACCATTCTGTCCCCACGAAAACGGCGTTGCCCGGACCGAAGATGTCCTGAATGGAGTAGTTGACGACCGTCATCAGGGGGATGATGGCACTGAAAGCCACGACGACAAAAACCGGCAACACCAAATACCAGGCGCGATTGTCTTCCCATTTGTCCATGGGGTTCTCCCTTTACTTAACCAGTCTTTCGTCGGCGAACAATCTCGTGCGTTCCGGTGGAAACGTCAGCCAGGCATTGTTTTCCGGAACCGATTGCCCTTCGGGGATTCGGGCACGCAGGGCGTGGCCATTGAAGGCGGCTGTGAGAATTTTAAAGGCTCCCTGATCGTCTACGGATTTCAACGTGACCGGGATCCCTCCCTC
>JBNKKA010000294.1:0-754 GCA_050291585.1 Desulfobacteraceae bacterium | reverse complement strand
ACATGGTGCATACCGGCAGCAGCCTGCTGGGCACCGAGCCCCAGAGACGTTGCCAGACCGAATAGCGTGGCCAGCACAGCCAGAATATCGATGATATGGCCAGCCCATCCCCAGGTGCGATCCCCTAGAATGGGGTAGAAGACAGAACGAATGGAAAGAGGCATCCCTTTGTTGTAAGTAAAGAATGCGAGCGACAGTGCGACTACTGCATAAATAGCCCAGGGATGGAGCCCCCAGTGATACATCGTTGCGCCCATGGCCATTCTGGCAGCCTCAGGTGTATTAGCAGCAACATCCAGAGGTGTTTTGTACCATCCAGTCATATAGGCGACTGGTTCGGCAACCCCCCAGAACATCAGGCCGATACCCATACCGGCTGCGAATAACATCGAGAGCCACGAAATCGTCGAGTGTTCCGGTTTTGCATCGGCGCCGCCAAGACGGATTTTCCCGTAAGGAGAAAAAATCAATGCAATGCAAAATATGACGAAAATATTCGCTGACCACATGAACAGCGCATCAAAGGTGCCGATAATGTCCCATTTTAAGCCATCTAGTAGTTCCTTGGCTTTCGCGGGATCGCTCACCAATGTTGCGACCAGAAAAATCACTACCAGTCCTGCACTTACACCAAATACAGGATTGTGGATATCAAACCCCCATTTCTGTACATTATCCTGCCCGACCGAGTAATCCGTATTTTCTATATTGTATTTATCATTCTTCGAACTCATATACCACCCTATAGTTAAAT
>JBNKKA010000293.1:0-756 GCA_050291585.1 Desulfobacteraceae bacterium | reverse complement strand
TGAACGGCGCCAGGGTGAACAACATTGCAATCACCTGTACCGACCACAGCTATACCATCGGTGGCAATGTGTCCGGTCTTTCCGGCACAGTGGTGTTGCAAAACAATGGGGGCGATGACCTGACGCTGAATGGTGATGGCGACTTTACCTTCAATACCGCCATCATTAATGGCGGTAGTTATAACGTCACCGTGCTGACCCAACCCGCCGGCCAGACCTGTACCGCATCAAGCAATACTGGCAGCGTCAGCGCGGCCAATGTCATCAATGTGGCCGTGACCTGTTCAGCCAACAGCTACACCATCGGTGGCTCGGTGTCCGGCTTGTCCGGCAGCGTGGTGCTGCAGAACAACGGCGGTGACGATCTGACCCTTAATGCCGATATGGCGTTTACCTTCAACACTTCCATCGCCGATGGCGGTAGCTATAACGTGACCGTGTTAAGCCAGCCAGCAGGCCAGCTCTGTACCGCTTCGAGCAACAGTGGTGTGGTCAGCGGCGCTAATGTGGCGACAGTCTCGGTCAGTTGCGTCTCGGCCTACAGCATCGGTGGCACGATCTCGGGATTATCAGGCAGTGTCGTGCTGCAAAACAATGGCGGCGATGACCTCACCGTGAACGCCGATGGTGCATTCAGCTTCAGCACACCCGTTGTCGATACTGGCAATTACAGTGTTGCCATATCCACCCAGCCCAGCAACCTGACCTGTTTTGTGGGCAGCCCCAGCGGCCAGGTGAGCGGTGCGGATATCACCG
>JBNKKA010000292.1:0-768 GCA_050291585.1 Desulfobacteraceae bacterium | reverse complement strand
GGTGGTGTACCATCTCCATCCGGGGAATATCCTTTTTCACCCCGTAGGCCTTGAATTGATCCTTCTTCCGGTAAGGTAGGAGGTAGTGGACCGAGTTCTGCAGCCAGCTCTTGTTGCTACGGACCCACGATGTGATGGCCAGCCAGGCGGCATCAGCAACAACATTGTTGCGCGAAGTCCTGAAGGCTGGTCCCTTGTGTCGGCAGAGAATCCTAGATCCGAAGAAAATCTCTGTGATGGCCTTGAACTCTACTCGCCCTGAACGCGGGACTTCCTTTATTCTGTACCGGGGAGCGGTGGTGATGCCCAGGTGTTCCAGCAAAGCTCAAAGCTTGCCGGTGAGGATCAGAGATTCAGCTCCGAATGACTCCACCTCGTCAGCATCTCGATACAACTTCTCGTCTTTGGTATCACTCGGGGGAGGGTGCTCTTCATTGGTCTTGTCTTCTGTGCCATGGTCCTCTGGTTGTTGCTCTTCAGCCGGCGAGTCCTGAGCCGTTGGGCTCTCAGGAACCACCAGCTCTATCTCGAAGGGTTCCTCTTCTGGTGATGCCTCTTGTGGTATGTCGGGCTGGGACTCTGGAGGCTGCGGCACGTTCCGAGGTGCCAGTTGACCAATGGGTAGATGACCGGTGCTCCTGCGTGCGGTGTGGCGGGTACGAGCCATCTATCATTTAGAAAGAGAAGAGTATGAGACCATAAAATTTTATAAAACCAAGAACTAAGAGTAAGGTGAGAATTTTGGCAAATAATTTGTAATATAGATGT
>JBNKKA010000291.1:0-778 GCA_050291585.1 Desulfobacteraceae bacterium | reverse complement strand
AGTTGGCACCTCAGCAAACCCTGCTTCACCCTCGTCCGCTACAACTAACTTTCAAACAATACTATGCAAGAACTATCGAGAAACTCGAACCTTAGTGACCGCCAACAGAGTATTCTGGAAATCGCTAGAATGCAGGGCAGAGTCATGGTCGAATCTCTAGCCGAGTCATTAAATGTCACGCCACAAACCATTCGTCGTGACCTCAGCGAGTTATGCCGCCTGCGCTTATTGCAACGCGTACATGGCGGAGCGATTGCAACCGATGGTATTGAAAATCTGGGTTACGAAGCGCGCAAGCAAATGGCCACAGAGAGCAAACGCTCTATCGGAAAATGCGCTGCCGAATTGATACCAAATGACTCATCATTATTTATCAACATCGGCACCACCACCGAACAGGTGGCCGAACAGTTGGTGGATCATCTGGGCCTGATGGTGATCACCAACAATATGAACATAGTGAATATTTTACACCGAAGCGAAACTATCGATGTGATGATCGCTGGAGGTATCGTGCGACGTGAAGATGGCGGCATCGTGGGTGAGTCAGCCAACCGCTTCATCGATCAGTTTAAACTCGATTATGCAGTAATAGGTGTTTCTGCTATAGAGGAAGACGGTGCCATACTAGATTTTGATATGCGCGAAGTCTGCGTCACACAGGCGATTATCAGAAATTCGCGCTCGGTCATTCTGGTAGCCGATGAACTCAAGTTCAGTCGTAAAGCACCTGTTCGAGTGTGTAACATTGCCGATATTCAATATTTTGTATCAGACT
>JBNKKA010000290.1:0-781 GCA_050291585.1 Desulfobacteraceae bacterium | reverse complement strand
GGTGACGACCTCGACGACACTCTGGAGAGGGCGGCTCACCAGGCCCTCACGGAGTTTTGTGAGCGCCACCTGCCAGTTCTTGGTGACACCGCCATTGCCTTGCTCCCCGTTCGGAATGAGGGCAACGCGGTGTGGAGCGAGCGCGTGACTGCCATCAGCGACCCCGAGTTTCCGACCCACCATGCGGGTTGGGCGCTTACTGCACGCTACGCTCAGCACGTGAGCTCCCTGCTGCAGGAGGCCACCGCGACGGGCGCTCACCTACGCCTCCGCCTGGAGGAGTGCACCGATCAGGTGAAGGCCAAGAACCGCGTCGTCAAGGACATCCAGAAGGGCAACCGAGAGCTTCTGCAGAAGAATGCCCGCCTGGAGACGCGCATCCGGGAGCTGAGTGATGAGTTGATGAGGACTTATCGCAGCCGCGACTTCAAGACTGGCGACCTCGATGACACCCGTACCCGACTGCAGCACGCTCAGGACGAGCTGGTTGCTGCCCAAAGCTATATCCACCACCTCATGACCGAGCTGCATGAGAGAGACGGACAACTAGAGGCGAGTCTGGCTCAGGCAGTAGACTTGCAGCACCAGGTAGAGCACCTACATGAGTTGATTCCCCTGGAGCCCGAGGAAGACCCCGAGGAGATCGAGGCCATGTCCGATGTGGATGATGACTAGATTGTCCGTATTACGAGACTATCAAGGATCCTACGAGTTCCTCATAGTCTCCGTCAATCGTCTATTTTGAGCTCGTAGCATCAGTAGCGAGAGTTAGCCTAGGTCA
>JBNKKA010000289.1:0-783 GCA_050291585.1 Desulfobacteraceae bacterium | reverse complement strand
GTCGGCACTTCGGCCGGTGGCGCCAGGGCCAAGGCGGTGATCGCTTGGAACCCGCGGACCAACGAGGTGCGTTGTGGTCAGACCAAGGCCGGCGAAGGGTTCGAGTATTGGTTGTTGAAATTCGATGGGGTCAGCGGTAATCGGGACAAGGAGCTCGATGATCCTCAGGGTTTCGGCGCCATCGAATACGCTTACCATCGGATGGCTCGCGACTGTGGTATCGAAACCAGTGACTGCCGGTTGTTCGAGGAGAACGGCCGGCGCCATTTCATGACCCGGCGATTCGACCGTCTGGCGGGCGGGGAAAAGCTGCATATGCAGTCGCTGGGAGGTCTGGCCCATTTCGATTTCAATCTGCCCGGGGCCTATGGATATGAACAGGCGTTGCTGGTGATCCGTCAGTTGGGACTGCCGATGCGCACGGTCGAGCAGATGTTTCGCCGTATGGTCTTCAACGTGGTTGCCCGCAATCAGGACGACCATGTCAAGAATATCGCCTTTCTGATGGATAAATCGGGCAGTTGGAGGCTCTCGCCCGCCTTCGACCTCACCTTCAGCTACAATCCGGCCGGCGCCTGGACCGCCAGCCATCAGATGAGCATCAACGGCAAGCGCGACGACTTCGTCCTGGACGATTTCAGAGCCTGCGCCAGCGCCGCCTCGATGAAGCGGGGCCGAGCGGAGGCCATCGTCAAAGAGGTCCGGCAGACGGTCTCACACTGGCGGGACTACGCCGACGAGGCGGGCGTACAGACCACGATACGGGAGCAGATTCAGCAAACC
>JBNKKA010000288.1:0-793 GCA_050291585.1 Desulfobacteraceae bacterium | reverse complement strand
GTTGTTGTATATACGGTCCCGTGTTTGAGGATTAATCGAATATAGTGGGACCCGGTGTGGCATGTATTACTTGATCCCTCAAAGGTTAACCGCTTCGATCGGGTGGAAGATCCTAGACAGCACAGCTGATGAGGTGTCAGAGACATTGTCTATGCACGTGGCGCCCCCGACCATACGGATTATTGTGGTACCCGCAGGAGTGACAGTCCTGTTAGGGCTTTGTAATCCACCACACTGAGGTTGTGGTGAGCCGGCCAAACCTGGGTTGCTATACCCCCTTAGTGGATTCCTTATTGTGGTATAGTATTTGCCGGGGTCATGAAGCAGAGTAGGCTATGTAACAAGTGATTTAGAATCTTGGATAGCGTGCTGTGATAGATAGAGCTAGAATAGATCCTTAGGAGTTGACCCTCATCTCGAGTCTCCTGACTAGGTGAAACCTAAGCTTATCTTTAGAGTCTAGGATTACCTTGTGTGTGTGTGTTCGTTAAATTTGTTTCACGTAACTCATGTTAGGATTGATAGTACCTGCTACAGTCTTTCACGTATACATCTTACATATGATAGAGTTACTGCTTCATCGGATAACCTATATCTGTGAGTCCCAGTAGGGAACCTAGTCCTCATCGGTCTGGATCTCCCACTGACAGCCCTTGTCGGCATCACCAGAAGAAAGAGGAAGATCCCCACCTGCACAAAGATGAAGCAGAAACCACAAAAGCAAAAGCTTGAGCGACTATGCTCAACAAGAATTATCCGTCGCAACTCGAAGGTCATGCAAAGGCTTCAAGTG
>JBNKKA010000287.1:0-803 GCA_050291585.1 Desulfobacteraceae bacterium | reverse complement strand
CCTAGAAAGTCTTATATTGGAGGACAACTGTTGAGGTCTAGAAAACCTTATATTTACGGACATAGGGAGTAGGAGGTTGTAGTTTGGTAAACTTGAGGAGATGATCGTGGTAATAAACTGATTAGATCTGTTAGAGAATTATAATAGTATTAGTCATAGGGGTTGTTGGGCCACCTCCTACGTGAGTATTAGGCCCGGCCCACAGGGGCTGTCTTAGGGGCCAACGCACCAGAGGCTGTCGCCCTAGGGTTTCCCCCTAGGAGCCGCCACCCCCGGGACTCCCAACCCCTATATATTGTACCCTTCATGATTTAATACAACCATCTAATTTTGTGATAATCCCTCTCCACTAACATGGTATAAGAGCGTGTTTTTTTCTTTTTCCGCTTCCACTAACCCTAGCCACGGCACTGTTCATCCGCCGCCGGTTCTCTGCCACGTGCGGTCACAATGCCGGACGACACCGAGGTTGCTGCCCTCCGTGCTCGGCTCGAGGTCATCGTCAAGGAGGACAAGGACGCTGAGGCACAGGCTGCCACTGCTCGTCGCCGCGTCCAGGCCGCCCGCCTCCTCCTCGAGGAGTCCAAGGCCGCCGCCTTGGAGCAGACGGCTACAGCTGCCCGTCAGCGCGTGCCATCTTCGTCTTCATCGTCGTCTTCCCCGGCCGCGGCCTCGCAGCTCGTCCCACCGCCTCTTCGACCTACGAAGATACGGTCGTCGCCGGACTTCACCTTCAGGCGGCCGCAGTGCTCAACGTCCGCCAGCTGGTGAACATCGTCCTCGACTCCTCCTCCACCAACTAC
>JBNKKA010000286.1:0-806 GCA_050291585.1 Desulfobacteraceae bacterium | reverse complement strand
GTAACCAAGTCATCATCCTCTTCCTCTGGGTCCTGCTGCGGTGGTTGTTTCCTAGGAGGTATGGTTAGTGGAATAGAAAAATGTAGCAGCAGATGGCTAGGTGTTAGCAAGGAGGAACCAAAGGTTGGTGGGATCACACACTCTCTCAAGCGTCTTACCCCGCTCTTATGAGTGTTCCACTTATACTGTAGGTGGCAACCGATGGTCGTGAAGGTAACCAGGAGAGCGTGGGGTGACTGCAAGGTAAACCTGTGCTGCTCAAGAGAAGGTGTAGCTTGGAAGGTAAAATATGGTGGCTAATGTAAGCAAATTTCAAAGCAGTAAAACTGAGTTGAATGAATGTTCAAAGCAGGAACTGTTGCTAGTCTAACAAGTGCTCAAAGCCTAGTACAAGATACACAAAAGGATGTAAATAATGAAGGCACAATAGATCATAAAGAAAGAAACATCACAACATGATCAGCATGAAAGCTCAATGTTGCTCACCACGAGATCAAACCACTAGTAGAAATCCAAATTTTGCACTTTTTGCTCTTATTTTTTGATATTTTTCTTATTCTGTATGACTTAAATAGGAAGCACACCAATTTTCAACTCAATTGGACAGAAGGTGTGTCCTATAAAAATTCCACAATTTTTAGCATGAAAGTTAAAACACCATCCTGGCTCTGAGTTAGGTGCCTTAGAAGCTGAATTTGGGCATCTTTCCATGGGCAAACCCGACTAGAGTGGGGTTTGGTTGGATACAAAATTTGATTCTACCCAATTTCAAAAAAGAATACCTCAATCCGAGTTCATTTGTAAAA
>JBNKKA010000285.1:0-809 GCA_050291585.1 Desulfobacteraceae bacterium | reverse complement strand
CGACAATGATTATCAGCTGCAACCCAATGCTGTTTTCGAGACCGAACACATGGTGCATCCCGGCAGCAGCCTGCTGGGCACCGAGCCCAAGAGACGTTGCCAGACCGAATAACGTGGCCAGTACAGCCAGAACATCGATGATATGGCCTGCCCATCCCCAGGTACGGTCCCCTAGAATAGGGTAGAAGACGGAACGAATGGAAAGTGGCATCCCCTTGTTGTAAGTAAAGAATGCGAGCGATAACGCTACGACTGCATATATGGCCCAGGGATGTAGGCCCCAGTGATACATGGTCGCGCCCATGGCCATTCTGGCAGCCTCGGGTGTATTAGCCGCAACATCAAGTGGTGTTTTGTACCATCCGGTCAAATAGGCGACTGGTTCGGCAACCCCCCAGAACATCAGGCCGATACCCATACCGGCTGCGAATAACATGGAGAGCCACGAAATCGTCGAGTGTTCCGGCTTTGCATTAACACCGCCAAGACGGATTTTCCCGTATGGAGAGAAAACTAATGCTAAGCAAAATATGACGAAAATATTCGCCGACCACATGAACAATGCATCAAAGGTGCCGATAATGTCCCACTTTAAGCCATCTAGTAGATCCTTGGCTTTTGTGGGATCGCTCACCAGTGTCGCGACCAGAAAAATCACTACCAGTCCCGCACTCACAGCAAATACAGGATTGTGGATATCAAATCCCCATTTCTGTACATTATCCTGCCCTACCGAATAATCCGTATTCTCTATATTGTATTTATCATTCTTCGAACTCATATACCACCCTATAGATTGATTATAACTT
>JBNKKA010000284.1:0-810 GCA_050291585.1 Desulfobacteraceae bacterium | reverse complement strand
TGTTTTTCTTTTGTCTCAGAGTAAACTAGAATGTCGTCGATGAAGATAATAACAAACTTATCCAACTACTCCATAAACACCTTATTCATGAGATAGATGAAATAGGCTGGGGCATTCTTAAGTCTGAAGAACACCACGGTATACTCATAGAGTCCATACCGGGTATGAAATGTTGTCTTGGGGATATCTGACTCTCAAATCCTTAGCTAATGATATCCCAATCTCAAATCGATCTTGGAGAAAACACTGGCTCCCTTCATTTGGTCAAACAGATCCTCAATTTAGGGCAGAGGGTACTTGTTCTTGATGGTGACCTCATTCAATAATTGGTAATCGAAGCAGATCCGTTGAGTTCCATCCTTCTTCTCCACAAATAGCACTGGTGCTCCCCAGGGTGATGAGCTAGGTCGTATAAATCCTTTAGCCTGTAGCTCAGCTATTTGCTTCTTGAGTTCTACTAACTCATTTATGGGCATCCTATATGGCCTCTTTGAAATAGGTGGCGTTCCAGGTATTAACTCAATGAGGAACTCTATATCGTGATCAGGTGGCATACCTGGCAACTCCTCAGCGAGAAACTCGTTGACCACTGGCACCTCCGATCCTTGACTAGCATCCAGTTGGTTCACCTTCGCACAATTGGCAACACCTTTGGCAGTGACCACCGGCTATGCGATAAACTCCATTTCTTTTCTTTCTGGAGTAGTCATCCTGTAGGGTCTCTTATAGATGGGAGGAGTATAGGCACTACTCAATCACAAACTTGATGTCATGGTCAGGTGGCATGACTGACAACTCCTTGAAAAAGAC
>JBNKKA010000283.1:0-814 GCA_050291585.1 Desulfobacteraceae bacterium | reverse complement strand
GAAACGCTTAGAGTGCAGTTTTTAGGGTCCAAAACGACCGCCCAAGGCGATTTTGAGGGTTGTTTTGCATGTCTTTCGATGTGATTCCAGTCTGTTGGGCCGGCCCGACCCGCGTTACGTGAAACTGGACTGAAAGGCACCTTGTGTATTTATATCCAAGGTGCCAGACAAATGCCAGAAGCTATTTTGTTTCTAAATTATTGTAATAATAGAAAATTATGGTGGAGGCGGCGGGAGTCGAACCCGCGTCCGAAAACATTCCACTCTGGCGTCTACATGCTTGTCCTGACGATTAAATTTCGCGGTTCCGAGGCTCCATCAGGCATGAGGCTGGGAACGCTATCCTGTTAAAAGTTCGCCCGCGCTGTAACAGGCATTCAGAACGGACTATCCTGCAAGTCGACGCCCTAGCCAGTTCCGCAGGAGGGAAAAGGTAGAACGGTAGCCGCCTTAAGCAGCTACGGCGTATGCATAATCATCTGCGATTACGTTTAGGTCCTATCAAGGGTACGAGTCGATAGGCACTCGGCATGCAACCAGCGCTTCTTTGTCCCCGTCGAAGCCGTTTCGCCCCCATATTTGGCTTGGTTGACCGGGTCGCTGTGTGCGACTGTTAGAGATCTGTTGGGCGGCTATAATATAGGGGATAAAACGATGTTCGTCAATTGGGATTGGGGGATTTTTGGCGTTATTTTGGGGCTTTTCGCTGGGGGCTTTGGATGGGGTTTGCGGATCTGGCTTGTTTAGTGGGTTATGGAAACTGGTGATTTCGGCGCATCTGTTTGAAAATTAAATGGATTGTGGGTCTATTTTG
>JBNKKA010000282.1:0-818 GCA_050291585.1 Desulfobacteraceae bacterium | reverse complement strand
GAGGTGCAACTGGAGCATGGTGGGCTTCCTACATCGCCACCCTACCTGATGATCAGCATGTTCCATGGGATAAATTTTGTACTACCTTCCGTGCACATCACCTATCTGTGGGTCTGCTCCGCAGGAAGCTGAAGGAGTTCCAGGACCTTGAGCAAGGGAACCACAATGTATTCGACTACATGAGGCAGTTCAACACCCTTGCCCAATATGGGTCATACCACATCGATATGGATGAGAAGAAGGCCAACTTGTACCATGAAGGACTCACCATCCATCTACAAGAGCGCCTGGAACAGTTCACCAGTCTGTTGTATAATGAATTGGCAAGTGTAGCTGTTGACCAAGAGAGAATGATGAAGGCCATTGCTGAGGCCGACGAGAAAAAGAGAAAGAAGATGATGCTTGGATCCACTTGCAGTGATAGTTCTAGCGGTGCTCCTCCCAAGTACTGCATGGTGTATACCCCACCTAGGGTTCAGCTGCGTCGACCACAACAGCAACAGAATTAGGTCCATCGCCCACAATTTCAACCGCGATAATTCTAGCAGCAATAATAGCCGCAGCAGCAGCAACAACAGCAGTTCAACCGTGCCCCTACCCCACCGCCGCAGCAGGCTGCCATCAGGCTACCACAACAGTTTCCCGCCAGCAACTTTCCATGCTACAACTGCGGGATGATGTGCCATTTTTTTCGAGAATGCCGTCTGCCCAAGCAAAGCAACTCATCGCGAGCTCTGGCACCCTTGGTCAATCAGTAGAGGGGCCATCAGAAGGGTCTTGCACCATGGGCGGCACGCGCCAATTACACCACCATGGAG
>JBNKKA010000281.1:0-843 GCA_050291585.1 Desulfobacteraceae bacterium | reverse complement strand
TTGATGAAGAATGTACCGGTCATCATGGTTGGGGCGTTCTGAGCTAGGTTGACATCTGATTGAGTCAATTAAAGGTGGTTGACTCCTTTGCTACCGACTAGCAATTTTTCTATGTACACCAATTTCTTTACAACCTTTTAGCATAGTCTATAAGTCCTTTGTGCTTGCTCAATTAATTCATTCCAAGTATAACAAAAATGCTTTTATACTCAACAATCATAGGGTTGTGGCAAAGTCTACCCCCCTTATTTTAAGATTCACCTTTGGGCATACCTACCTTGCGGGCATATCTCGTCCCAAAGAACTAACTATCATTTGACACTTTAGCAGGGCAAGGGGCAGATTATGCTTCTCAACATATGCAACAAATATGAAAGAATGTGTTGCTCCAAAATCAAATAGCACAACTGCAGAAGTGTCATTGATGAGAAACATACCAATGACAACATCCGAAGCTTCTTGGGCTTCCTCCACGGCAACATGGTTGACTCTCCCACGAGCATAGTTCTTCCTAGCATCAACAGGAATAGAATTGGCTCCACGGGTAGGGGCATGTGTAGTTGTAGCGGGCTAATTAGCATGAGTGCATGGATTGGGGCATCGATTGGCATAATGTCCCATTTCTCCACAGTTGAAGCACCTAGAATCAACTTGTAGCGGGTCTTGGGCAGATTGGGTCCCTTGAACACTCTGATTCCCAGTAGCAGGAGTGTGGAGATTGTTGGGGCATTGAATCACTTGACGCTGTGGGGTAGAGAATCCTTGTCCAGCTGCCCACGGCCTTGGCTGAAACTGTGGCTAAGTAGGATGGAATACAGGTTCGGCTGAAGACGTAGCAACACG
>JBNKKA010000280.1:0-854 GCA_050291585.1 Desulfobacteraceae bacterium | reverse complement strand
ACCGCCTATCATCCTTACCACAACACTTTCAACCAACATCCATTTAGCTACTTTTTCATTGTCCGATTTTTTTCTTTCTTATTTGCGCGTATATTCGGAGTCACTGGCTTTCGAAGCATAATTGTCTACAGAACCAATAGTTATATTGACGTTAATATTTCTAAAAACTCGCACTTTTATTTTTATGCTTATCATTGCTGTCAGCCCGATGTAAAAATGTCATAAAATCTCCAGATAAAAAATGATTCCGGTTATCCATTCGAGTGAAGTGAACATTTAAAAGAATCGCAAACGTGTGACCGGATCTGTCATGAAATCAACATATAATGACCTCAAAAGCCTAAAAAAGGAGGTCAACCATGACAGAGTTCACGATTACTGAAGATTTTCCAAAAAGCCAGGTTGAATTCGATGCCCGCTTCAATAGCGAACAGGCCTGCCAAGACTATCTGTTTAAGATGAAGTGGCCTAACGGTTTCGAGTGCCGCAAATGCCAGCACAAAGAGTATTGGGTTAGTGAAAGGCGGCTTTATATCTGCACTCGCTGTGAAATTTCTAATTCACTGACTGCGGGTACCGTTATGCACGGTACTCAAAAGCCTTTAACCTTTTGGTTCAAAGCAATGTGGTGGTTCACCACGCGAAAATCGGGGATCAATGCTACCAATCTCAAAGAGCTATTAGGTTTTGGCAGCTACCAAACGGCTTGGGCCTGGTTACAAAAACTCAGACGCTGCACCATTCGCCAGGGGCGCAGCAAGCTGTCCGGGCGTGTTGAAGTGGATGAATTTTTCATCGGCGGCCAAAAATCAGGCAAACGAGGTCGCGGTGCCGAAGGCAAAACAATCGTGGCT
>JBNKKA010000279.1:0-908 GCA_050291585.1 Desulfobacteraceae bacterium | reverse complement strand
ATGTTACTCAAATTCAACTACTCGTAATTTCTTCGTTCGAGATCAGAATGCAGATTTTACCCCTCGTTAGAAAGGTTATAAAATTTTCTAGGATCTTCGTGATCAGAGTCCTTCCAGATTTCATTTGGAACTGGCCTGAAAATCCAAAATTGGCCAGCCAGTTTGATCTGCCCAGAACTGACTCCTTCTCCAACTTCCAATGACCATAACTCTTGACCCATTTGTCAGAAGGGGACGTATTTGTGCTTTCTGGAAAGGTCTCAAAATTCTCTATCACTTTCATATTGTGCATTTTTCCTAATTCTGCTCAGTTTCAGTCAGCAGAGTTTTGTGAGATCGTCGCCAGTTGAAACAGAATTTGAGTTAACATTTGCTGTCATCGTGGTATATTTGGAGTTTTGGTTTGTTGTCTCTATTCGATGGATGAGATGTTGATTCATTTCTCCCTTGTTTTCGACAGATGGATGACTACCCCTACGCCACCATTGGAGTCGACGGATGGTTCTGTTGTGATGGGTTGCACCGCCTTGGGTTTCCCACTCTACTTCGGGACGTGTTGCATCGCTTCGGCTACACGGGGCTCCTCGCGTACCGTGGCCACCCGTACCGTTAGTTCGGGCTGGGGCACTGCAAGGTCCATGTGGACATTCTGACTCACCCCACCGACCCTTTGAATGTTGTCACTATCAAGAACAACTATCCACTACCCCGCATTGATATTTTGTTTGATCAACTAGAATGAGCTCAAGTGTTCTCCAAGATTGATCTCCGTTTCGGCTGTCATCAAATTAAGATCTGTGATGAAGATATCTCCAAGACGGCTTTCTCTACGAGATACAGGCTTTATGAGTATTTGGTCATGTCTTTTGGGTTGACAAATGCACCGGCACACTTCATGTACCTCATGA
>JBNKKA010000278.1:0-909 GCA_050291585.1 Desulfobacteraceae bacterium | reverse complement strand
GGATGGAACCACACCCGTTTGCTGCTCGACATTACCCGGGAGGAGGTGGAGATCCGTACCCATGGGATTATCCACCTTGAGCACCACGTGGAGGTACAGGACACCGAGCTTGAGGAGAGGGCGGAGACGATCACCAACCTTGAGCAGCAGCTATTGGAGCTTCAGGGCAGGCACTGCCTGAGCCTGCCGTCCTCGAAAAGATCGATGCCATGTCTAGCATCGACGAGGACTAGGTCTCATCGTTGTAGGATGCGGGGAGACAAATTTTGAGTGGATTTAGGTTAGGCTAGCAAGTAGCTTGATAGCTTGTAACCTCGGATGTGACCCACGGCGTGAGAACAAGGTTCTCGTGCCCATTTTGTTTTGATAGGCGGGGTCCACCTCGACCACTTGTACAAATGGCATGTAACCCCTGATGTAACCTTGTGTATGATAACCAAGTTTATGAATAAATGGATGTTTACTTTTTGTAAATACAGTTGTCTCCATTTTCATTATATTTACCTTATGCAAGGCTTTCATCATATTCTATTAGACGTATGCAAATATCTAATGATGCAAAGCTCAATATGGCAGATGGTGCGTACAAGGACTTCTGAGGACTCTATCCTCGACATCCCCGAGGGATCCGTCGGATGTGGGCGTGGCCAAGTCCCACGTGGCGGTGCCCCACCTCCACCACCTATCAGCCTGGAGCAACTACTAGCCATGCAGAATGACCTGATGAGGAGGCTAGTGGAGAACGACGAGCATCGTGGGGCCGAGCGCCAGCAACCCCGACACCAAGAGAGGGATTCTTCGTACTCGGATTTTCTGGCAACTCACCCGCCAGTCTTTGCTGATGCGACCAACCCCTTAGAGGCGGACAGCTGGCTCCACACCACAGAGTCTAAGTTTGGGCTACTTCAC
>JBNKKA010000277.1:0-942 GCA_050291585.1 Desulfobacteraceae bacterium | reverse complement strand
CCTTCTGTGGACCACATGGCGGATGGGTGATGTGGCTCAGAGTGGCATTCTTCTTCGGCGCGGTGCACTCCCGAGTAAAGTGGCACGAATGACCATAATTGAAGCAGGTGTGGCCGGAGGCGGCCCCAGCGGTCGATGGTGCTGGCAGGCGCATCACAAGCAGAGGTGGAGGTAGAGCCTTAGGTGCTGCCCGCTAAGGTGGGCGAGGAGCCCACCGATACTACTGACGCTGGTGCTGGTGCTGCTGTGTCTGTCGAGGTGGGTAGGTGGAGTCGTAGTGGTATACTATCCAGTACTTTGGAGGAGCCCTACTGTCACACCCGGTTTTTAAGACCAAAACCAGATGCTCATCGTATGTATGCCCAGGATCAAGTTGTCATACATACGGTCAGAATGTAAGCACAGAATACCAATATCTTTATTATATTGTATCTTATTACAAAATTTATTACAAGTCCAGAAAGGACTAAACAGCGGAATGGACCCCATCTTGCCACAGGCAGTTGACCGGGGGTTTCGCACGCCTAGAAGAAATCTTCACCAAAGTACTCCTCATCATCTGAGCAGCAAATCACAGCAACAACATGCAAAGAGTATGGCAATTGTGAGTACATAAAGTACTCAGCAAGTGTAGGAAATCAATGATATGCAAGCTTATAGCAAGAAGAGCTTAACCAACTGGTTTATTTTTGCAGAGAAAGCACCTAGACCTAGACAATATCTAAGCATGACCATGCACCTAGATTACCCTCAGTAATCAAGGGCCTCAAGCTCACAGGAGTCACACTTGTAGTCACCAATGACCAACGCGCACAGGCATCCCACCTGTAGCCAAAACATGCACCCAAGCTTCACACCTGCTGCATACCATAATCCAGACCGACTAGATCCAACCCAAGCCATCCCAACCAAAATCCCAGCTAATCATGTGAAAGGTCCATG
>JBNKKA010000276.1:0-971 GCA_050291585.1 Desulfobacteraceae bacterium | reverse complement strand
CGCCCTCTTTTGGCTCTGAAACAAAGCCGCCGATTCACCTTCACCCTTGCTTGACAAGATAACATCCCGTCTTATTATTTCATACGATCTCGACAGGCATCGAGATTTTCTTGCGTTTTCAGGCACTAATAGGAATAGTTCCTAAAAATCCAACATCACAATTTGACTGCTTACCGATGTCGGGAGTGACTTAACGGGGATGAGTACGCGTAAAAATGAATCAGGCAAAAAAACCGAGACTGAAGCCGGTGAGGAGATACCGGTGACTTTCCACAATACGCCGGCAAATGCTGCTGCAAATACCGAGGCAGATGCCGAAGAGAGCGATGGCAAGGCAGCCGCCAAGGGGAAGGGGGCGTCAGCACCCGATGCCGAGGTTTCGGCCGAAGTATCAGATGAGACTTCAGCCCCTGTTACGGCTGCGGATCAGGCAAGTGCCGATGCAGATCACCAAGCAAATGAAGTGGATCGTGGGGCGGATGCCGAAGGGGAGGACCCACTGGCGGCTGCTCAGAAAGAGGCCGCCGATTACTACGACCGGCTTCTGCGCCTGTCGGCCGAATTCGAGAACTATAAAAAGCGCTCCAGTCGCGAACTGGCCGACTTCCGTAAATTCGCCAACGAGCTGATCATCAAGGATCTTCTGGGCGTTATCGACAACCTGGAGCGGGCGCTGGCCTCCGCCGCCGATCAAGAGGGCAACGCCAACTCCATCGCCGAAGGGGTGGAGCTGACTCTCAAGGAGATCATCAAGATTTTGGAAAAGAACGGGGTCACGCCCATCGCCGCCAAAGGAGAGGCTTTTGATCCCACTTATCACCAGGCCGTCATGCAGCAGGAAACAGCAGATCATCCGCCCAACACCGTTGTCCAGGAGCTGCAGAAAGGCTACCTGCTCCACAACCGACTCCTGAGGCCCTCCATGGTGGCGGTATCCAAGTCCGTTGGTGGCTGACGAATACGCTTTTAAG
>JBNKKA010000275.1:0-1093 GCA_050291585.1 Desulfobacteraceae bacterium | reverse complement strand
GAAATGCAGCAATCAAATATTTATTTATGTATATAAATTATAGAATATTATTATTTTTTTGAAAAATCAGGGTGTTACACCACAGCTTCAGCTCCTTCTTAGACTCAGCTCAGGAAGAGGTGGTGCTACGAATGCTCCATTTGGTCATCTTTTTTGTGATGCAGGACGGCCAAAGCTTCTCATGCTACCTCTCTCACACCTCCCTCGAACGTCCATCTCAGTGTGGAGGCCTCGATCACTTGGTGGATGCAGCGAATACGATTGGTCATAGATCTCTCGTAGATCACCACACATACACGCCAAAGGTATGAGTTCCCACGAAGAAGCCTCGGGACACTGACAAAAAGTGGGGGCTCGCTATACCCCAATGCCAGGAGCACAGTCCGTAGAGTCCTCGAAAAGTATCCAGCATTCTGACCATCACTGTGGGACTCCGTAGGCACAACATTCCTATGTGGTGGTGCGCAAATGTGCTTCCTCGCTGTCAGCTTCGCTCTTGCCATCTAGAGAAAGGGAAGAAGACGGGAGTAAATAACCATTAAAATTAGATTTTGTAAATTAGAAGCAAAGACGAGAGATCAGAATAAAAAATATATTATTTTTACAAATACTTAAAATAAGATTAAGAAATGACTCTTCTATCTAGACTATCATTCCTACGGTTGACATGGCTCTGGTACCACTTCTATCATACCCGGTTTTTATGCCAAAACCAGGTACTCATCGCATGCATGACCTAGGATCAATTGTTCCACACATACCGCCAAAAGTGTTTACAGAGAACCAAATGTCATGTATAGAGTATAATTATTACATAAATAATGTCTCTAAAGACTAGGATGACTCTCACCGGAACAGAACAGCGGAAGACTCCATAACTCCACAGGAACGGCAACCGGGGCAACACGTAACCGAGAACACTTCATCGAAAAATTCCAGTTCATCTTCTCCTTCTGAGCAGCAGGTTTGAGTAGCAGGGGAAAATAGCAAGGTTGAGTACACTTATGGTTGGTACTCAGCAAGTGCAGAAATAAAATGATAATACAAGGTAATAATAAGGATAAAACTGTAATAAAATGGTAAGCAGAAGTTG
>JBNKKA010000274.1:0-1904 GCA_050291585.1 Desulfobacteraceae bacterium | reverse complement strand
AAGCCATCTCACTTCCAAGCCAGCCCCAGGGGCGTGACCACGGTCAGGAGAACCCTCGTACAACCTGTTTGGATAAGGCCCGAGCGGCCGAATTCCCGATGTCAGAAAGAGGCAGCTCCGCGACGAAGACAAATCATGCGGTAACCAACCCGCGAATATTAGAGTGATCAACCGTCGCTAAATCGGTTCCGCCCCTTTGGGTGCCTTGGAATATAACTATGACAAGGACCACTGAAAAACAGTTGGCAGGGATAGCTTTTTCTTCTTGACAACTGTCAACCATATCAGGTTTTTTCGCGTTAACGCTGAGCAGTAAAAAAGAAGTAAAATTCCTCTGAAGAGCATCAGCTCAATCAATTCGCATCTGGATATGGCCATATACTCACAGACGCTGCGGTTTGGACGTTCCTATCCACCCTTACTTAGGCTTGGTCCTTGGTCAACCCAGATTGGTTCAGGTTGCCGCTTTGGCCTTGGCCGGTTTGAGCTTTATTCTGGCGATAGTCAGCAAGTTGGCAGCCACCACCGCTGACCAGACATAGGATTTAAATGAACGCCATCCTTTCCAGATGCAGCGCGTCAATCCCAAGCTTCGCTTCAACCAGGAGATGCCAGCCTCGATACCGGCTCGAAAGCGACGCAGACGACGATAAACATATTGGCTACGACACATATCAGTTTCTTTGAGGCCACGCTTTTTCGCGAAGCAAACGTCCTTTATCTGTCGCGATTTTGCCTGGTCTAAATTAGTTTTGGAAGCGAACCCGCCATCAAGGCTGACCTTGAGCGGGTAGCGGCCGTAGACCTGCTTCTGCCGGTCAAGCATCAGCACAGTCAGGTCACCGTCGGCGGGATTGCCTTCAAGAACCCAGCAATCGAGGATCAAATTGGAAGCACCGCCGGTCAGGCATATTTTGTGGCCAAACAGCGTCTCGCGGCGGTCTTTGACAATGATGTCGGTATGCGGCTCGAAGATCGATAGGACCTTTTCAATAGCGGGGACTTGCTCGCCGCGCATCACACGGCGTTCGGTCTGATCGATAACCTTCCGAGTCAGTCCGGCATACTGATCGATCAGGGTTGCCAACCCCAGCACCATGGGGTCGAGCGTCATGTCATTATTGATTTTATCAACAGCCCTTTGCGCATACTCAAGGACTTTTCCGGTGGCTTTGAGAAGATCGCGATAAGCCGCTTTGCGAGTGCATTTTCTCTTGGCATTGATGATCGCCAACATCCTGCGTTTGGCCACGCGAGTATGATTATGAAATCCGGGAACCGTGATACCGTAGTTGTCCCTGCAGCTTTCGAGCAAGCGTGTGATCACGCGCACGCCATCCCACAGGAGGCTCGAATCGCGGGGCGGGTGGATATCGGTGTCGACACAGGTGCAATCGATCCGCACCTCGCGGCCTTTCTCGATTTTCTCACTGTTGGCCAACCCAAGAATCTCGTTGTTGATGGCCTGCCAGGTAGCGCCAGAGATCGCCTTGATGTTGGAGTTGAGCGTCGACTTGGAAAATCCCTTATCGGCAATACCGATGCGGCAGAACCATCTGAGTGTCGTGGAGTCTTCAAGCGCAAAGGCCAGCGAGTTGTAAGTGAGTCCAAACAGCCGATAGGCAATTGCGGATCTGAGAACTTGCTCTGCAGTCATGCCTTTGGCGCCCTTATATGCAGTTGTGTTCTTGCCGCGGATCAGGTCTTGATGAACATAATCGCAGATGATAGGTTTGGTATCGATGATGTCGCTGATGACGCGCATCTCTTTAGCCTGGGGATGGGCTGTAATGTTGTTCATCAGAGGCATTTGTTTTTGATGTTTTTCGCGCATTTTGTGGCTGGCCCCTTTTTTGTATGTGTAAATATATTAGCGGTTTGGACGCTTCTAATATACTACACAA
>JBNKKA010000273.1:0-2397 GCA_050291585.1 Desulfobacteraceae bacterium | reverse complement strand
GATGATCAAAGGATAGATCTCCCGGACCGGGGGAATCCAGCCCTTTTCCTTGAGCCGCTTCATGTTCTCCCGGGGGGAAAGCACCCTGCCCAGAAGGGTCCGCATTTCAAACTCGTGGCGGCCGGCATCCAGCGCCGGGTCGGTGAGCATGGAGATGCGGATAAACTTAATCTGGTCCAACAAGCCACCCTGGGCGTTGCGGCGTCCGCCGCGCCGGCGGGGCTGGCCCCCGCGGTTAAGGTGGTACTTGAGCTTATCGGCCTCGTCCGAACGGACCGGGGTGATGGCGCCGTTGGGGCAAATCAGGTTGCACATGGCGCAGCCCACACAGGCGTAAGCCGGGTCGGTCTTCTGACGGATGCCGTACCAATTCTCATAGCTCGTGGAGGGCTTTTCAAAGCCCTGCAGCGACGGTGTGATGGTCCGTTTGCGGAAGACGCCCAGGTCGATGGCGTGGACCGGGCAGATGGCCGTGCATTTGCCGCAGAGGGTGCATTTATCCTTGGACCACAGAATCTGCCAGGGCAGATCCTTTACGGCTAAGGTTGATGGTGTAACGGGTCTGTTTGGGAGCATACCGAAACCTCCTGGCGATCGGGTCCGACGATGGCGGTGTCCAGGTGCATGGGTTGAAAGTCACGACTCTTGTCGCGATCCGGAATGGCGGCGTCCAGGCCGCAGATCTCGGAGGAGAAAGCCCAACGGCCGGGGCGCCCGCCCACCACGCCGGGGCGCAGCTTTTTGCGGTCCTGGGCCATGAAGAGGCTGTGGTCGGGCAGACAGCCGATGACGCAGTTGGGGCCGTCGATGATGAGTTGGCGGCAGCTCTGCTTGAGTTGGGCGAGAAAGGCCGCCTGGGGGTGTTCTTTGAGGTCGGCGTCCTGGAGGGGCGTTATGATGTGCTTATAGGCGTCGATTCCCAGGCCCAGCTGTTTGAGGGTGTAGTGCAAAATGTGGGTGAACACCTCCGAGTCGCTCTGGTAGCCCATATAACCCTCAAACTCGCGCGAGAGGAGATACTCCTTGATGGGCACGAAGGCCGTGTTCTCCCCGTTGGTCATGCTGGCGTAGCCCTGGACGAAAAAGGGGTGGCAGGCGTATAGATTGATGGCGTAGTTGGTGTTCTGGCGCCCCTGGGCCATCACCACCCGGGCTTGCAGTTCCTTGCGGTCGATGCCCAGGTAGCGTGCCACGATCATGGGATCGCCGATCTCCTTGAGCATGATCACATCGGGCCAGAAACTGAAGACGATCATGTCTCCTTCGGCCTCCCCCATCTTACGCAGGGCCAGGCGGGTGGTGGTGAGGCGGTCGCGCTTCTCCTCCTCGGGCAGAGCCTCCCACTCCTCGGGGTATTCGTAGGCCCGGATGAGGTAGTTGGTTCTTTTGGGCACCCCCCTGGGGGCGTTCTTCGGGGTTTTGATGGAGATCTTGTATTTGGTCATGAAGCCAACGTCCATCATATAGCGGTCGAGGCGCTTGAGCCCCGCCGCGGTGAAGATTCCCGAGAGGATGGGGGCATCTTTCATCTCGTCGAAGGGGCCCCCGAGGTCCCTCAGGAACAGCCCCACACCTGACCCGTCATGGCCTTCGCGCATGACGTCCATGGCCTCCATGGCCACCATGGGTGAGACCGGCGTCTCGCTGGTGATTGCAAATAGACGGCACATACTATACTTACTCCTCAGAAAGGGGATTTAAGGTGGTAGAATGTTTCAGCAATTAGTATGCCACCTGCAGGAAACTCTCCTATCAAGCTGAAAACAAAAGTTAAACGACCAGGTGGGCTGTTTGCCTCACTGGGTTGTATTTACATAAATGAAAGAAAAATTTTTGTAAAATAACATTTATGTATTTTGCCTGAGTGTCATTTGAAGGCCGTATTGGGGAGCATGTTATCCATGGCTGATGCACCACTTATACTGGCACCCGCGCTTGCCGAGGAGGGTCGCAACGCCTGGGAGCGCTTCGAATCCGCCGCTGCCGTTGCCGAGCTGTCTCTGCCACCAGTGGACTCAGTCCTGATTAAACAGGTCTTTGCCCTGAGCCCCTTCGTGGCCCAGGCTTGTATCCGCCATCCCAGCATGGCGGTCGAATTGCTAGTCTCGGGAGATATAGAACGCGCCTATCCATCTGAAAGTTTTAGTCTGCGTCTATCCGCCCAGCTGGCCGATGCGCCCGAGGCCACCCTCGGGCAGGATGCCTGGTCGGCCTGGCTCCAGGAACGTCTGCGCCGCTTCCGCCGGCGGGAGATGGTGCGCATCGCCGTGCGTGACCTGGCGGGCTTTAGCGAACTGGAAGAAACCATGGCCGGCCTTTCCGCCTTGGCCATCGCCGCCATCAACGCCGCCGTCGATCTATTGTACCAACACCTGTGCGCCATCCACGGTATCCCCC
>JBNKKA010000272.1:0-2520 GCA_050291585.1 Desulfobacteraceae bacterium | reverse complement strand
GAGAGTTGAAAGCACTGAAATTTTTCGTCGTTCAACTGTGGCAAGTATAAAAATGCCAAATCCATTCGTCAAGAGAAAAGCTGAGGCATAACCATAATTTAACAATTGTAATAATTTATGTAATGTGATTGGAGAAACTCTTATCATCGCATGCGCACTCGTCCAAGGAATTGCCCATCCATTGGCAATCAATCTTCCGGTATGGCCTTGGTCGCCTTCGTAAACCTCAGCACCTTTTGAGACCCCACTGCCTGAGGAGGCCTCTTCGTGGGCGAAAGCCTGTTGCCCGGCCACCGATGAAGCCGATCGTCACGGTGCGAGCACATCGGAGGCCTGAAGATGGGCATCACCGCTGGACACTGGCGTTGAAAACGACCGTCAGCGGGCTGCGCCCTTTGTCTTCGCCATCAGTTTGCGATCGAATTTTCCCTTGTTGATGACAAAGCGTTCATGCCGACCGCGGCAGATGGGGTCGACACCATCATGGGCCTCAACCTCGAAGATCAAGCGCCGACCATCCACCTCCACGAGGGTCACTGTGGCGGTCACCTTTAAACCCGGTGGGGTTGCCGCCAGGTGGCTCACATCGATATGGGTTCCCACGCTCTGTTCGTCAGGCCAGTCGAGATGGGGCATCACGGCCTGGATGCAGGTCCATTCAAGGAAACCGACCATGAAACCCGTGGCGAAGACCTTGGGCATCGCCTGAAATTCATCGGCTTCGGGATACAGAGCTGGAACACACTTGGATTCGTCGATCCGGAAGGTGAAACTATGGCTGATCCCTGCTTGCAAACTGGTTTTCATAACTATCCTCCTTTGCCGCGGGGCACCCCTTTAACTCGGCGCCAGTTGTGGCACCAATCAAGCAGGACGCCAGTTACACGAGGGCCGGCCGGAGACAGATATCCCCGTCACAAATGGCCCCTTGAGATCGGGGGCTTTACAGATCTGTACACACAGGCGTATTCTCGTTAGAGATGGGAACATGGAGCAAGCGATAAGGATAAAAGGATGATGGATATAGTCAAGGAAAAAATCCATCAGGCAAAGGGGATTCTCGCTGAATTGGGGATCGACCTTTGGCTGACGCTCACCCGCGAATCAGAATCCGTTCCAGACCCAGCGGCCAAGCTTATCTCCGACCAAAATGTCTGCTGGCTGACAGGCTTTTTCATCACCCCTGACGGAAACAATACCGTCCTGGTGGGCGATGTCGACGCTCCGGACTATGAACGCTCCGCGCTCTACCCCAAGGTGGTCACCTACCAGGAGGATGTGGGGCAATGCGTACGGTCCATCATCGGGGAGTTGAACCCCAGGCAGATCGCCGTGAATTTTTCCAAAAGCAGCTATACGGCCGACGGTCTTTCCCACGGGCTCTATCTGATGCTGCTGGAATATCTGGAGGGGACCCCTTTTGTTGATCGTCTCGTGTCCGCCGAGAAATTGATCGCCCTCTTGCGGGGCCGTAAAACGCCGCTAGAAATCGCCCACCTCCGCAAAGCGGCCCAGATGGCCGCCCGGGCCTGGGATGAGACCCTGCCCCAGGTCGAAACCGGCATGACCGAAATCGAGATCGCTGTCCTTCTGGAAAATGCCATCCTCGCCCAGGGGGTCACCCCCGCCTTCGAGACCATCGTCAACGCGGGGAGCAAAACCGCGGCGGGACACGGTTCACCGACCGAGGCAGTGCTTGAAAAGGGCGAACTGCTGCACGTGGACTTCGGTGTGCGCTACGATGGTTACTGCTCAGACATCCAGCGGGTGGCTTATTTCAGAGGCGCTGGGGAGAGCGAAGCGCCCAAGGAGCTGGAGCGTGCCTTTGATTGCATCCGGCGCATCGTCGATGAGACCGCCCAAGAATACCGCCCCGGCACACCGGGCCAGAATATCGATGCCCTGGCCCGGCAGATTTTGGTTGACGCCGGCTACCCGGAATACAACCACGGCCTCGGCCACCAGATCGGCCAGTCGGTTCACGACGGTGGCGCCTTGGTCGGCCCGCCATGGAAGCGCTACGGGAAATTGGTCCGCATGCCCCTTGAAGAAAACAGCACCTTTACCGTGGAGTTGGGTATCACACTGGATGGTATCGGACACGTGAGTTTGGAGGAGGATCTGCTGGTCACTCCCCGGGGCGGTGAGTTCCTGGGACCGCGTCAGACAAGATTGACCGTTATCTAGTGCCTGTCCATGCTGAGACCTGTCTCCAGATACTGACCTTCTATCCAATCTCCTGCTGCAGCAGAGCCACCGCCCTGTCCTTCTCGGGGTGATCTTTCAATTGGGTGGCCAAAGCCATAACGGCATCGTAGAGTTCCACCCCCAAAAGCTTTTTATTCATGCCGAGAAAACGCTCCCGATTTCTCTCCTGACCTTGCTTTCGCTGCCAGGATCTGGACCAGATATTGCTCAGATTGTCCGCCAGGTGGTTCTCCGCAATGCGCTGCCACTCGCCCTTGTCAAACCAGATCCCTCCACAGGCGGTGCACTTCTCCAGATAGAAAGGTTCGTCGA
>JBNKKA010000271.1:0-2742 GCA_050291585.1 Desulfobacteraceae bacterium | reverse complement strand
CCGCATTGTCCGCGGAGATGAAATCCTCGTGGCTGAGGGTTTCCGTGGCCGCGTTGAGCGCCGCCACCCGGCGGGCGGCGGCGGCGGCCTTGGTGCGGCCCAGGTCGGCCTCGGTGATGTCTTTGATGCGGAAGGGCAGGCTGGTATCCAGGGCCTGCACGGCTGGCGCAGGCGTTTCCTTTTGGGTCGTCGTTTGGGTCATGGGTGCTTACCTCATTTTGTTAATATTGGTCCCCATCCATGATCGACACGCATGGGGGTTCGGCCATCCTGGCGGACGGCGTTGGCCGCATTTTAATTTATAAACCCGCGCGGTCGCGCAATTCGTCAGCCTTGTTGGTGTGTTCCCAATTGAACTCGGGCTCGGTACGGCCGAAGTGGCCGTAAGCCGCGGTCTGCCGATATATGGGCCGCAGCAGGTCAAGGTATTCGATGATGGCCGCCGGGCGTAGGTCCCAGGTCTCACGGACGATTTTTTCTACCTTTTCTTTCGGCACTTTACCGCTCCACATGAGGTCCACCATCACCGATACGGGTTCGGCCACGCCGATGGCGTAGGCGATCTGGACCTCGCATTTCTTTGCCAGTCCGGCGGCGACGAGGTTCTTGGCGATGTGGCGTCCCATGTAGGAGGCGCTACGGTCCACCTTGGAGGGGTCCTTGCCGGAGAAGCAGCCCCCGCCGTGGCTGCCTTGGCCACCATAGGTGTCAACAATTATTTTTCGACCTGTGACGCCACAGTCCCCCATGGGGCCGCCCGTGACAAAGCGTCCGGTGGGGTTGATGAAATAGCGTGTGTCGCCATCGATCATCTCCCGGGGGATCACTTTTTTGATCACCTCCTCGATGACGGCGTCGCGCAGATCGTCATGGGTGACATCGGGCTTGTGCTGGGTGGAGACCACGATCGTATCGACCCGCTTAGGGCTGCCGTTAAGGTACTCGATGGTGACCTGTGATTTGCCGTCGGGGCGCAGAAAATCAAGGCCGCCATTTTTACGCACCTGGGCCAGGCGACGGGTGAGCTTGTGGGCGTACATGATGGGCATGGGCATGAGCTCGGGGGTTTCGTCGCTGGCAAAGCCAAACATCAGGCCCTGGTCGCCGGCGCCCTGATCCTTGTAGAGACCCTCGCCCTGATTGACCCCCTGGGCGATGTCGTTGCTCTGGTGGTCGATGCTGGTCTGCACCGCGCAGGTGCGCCAATCAAAGCCCATTTGGGAGGAGTTGTAGCCGATATCGCGGATGGTTTCGCGCACGATGGTGGGCATATCTACGTAGCAGTTGGTGGTGATTTCGCCGGCGATAAAGGCCATCCCAGTAGTTACCAAGGTTTCGCAGGCCACGCGGCAGGCCTTGTCTTGCGCCATGATGGCATCCAGAATGGAATCTGAAATGGCATCGGCGACTTTGTCGGGGTGGCCTTCGGTCACCGACTCGGAGGTGAAGAGAAACTTGTCCTGACTCATGTAATCTCCTTGCTTAGTATGTGCGGCGTGCCAATACGGGCATTTTGGGTGATGGGCGCTGTTGTGCCGCTGGAAGATTGTTGGGGATGATCTGAATTGTAAATCAACCTTAATGTATAATTGGTTAAAGCTACAACTGTCAATCCTAATTCAAACATCTGGGGTGGATGTTTAAAATTCGCTAGTGTCCATCCAGAAATGGTGAATTTCGCTAGCTGCGCTGGCATCGGAGGTTGCGAAAATGGCGGCTTCCCAGGGAAATCCATTATGGTTTAAAAAAAAATCAAACTCAATTTGCAAAAAAAGATTGCATTGAGTTGGGTTATTCTCTAAATAAATGACGGTCAGTTCAGACCACCGTTGACATAGAGGTTCGGCTGGCGGCCGATTGTCAGGCGCCGTTTCATTTCGGCGGCGTCCTTTGCTCTCCGATCTTGATTCCCAACGATGATGGCGATGCGTCAGTTTCCCAACTGCATTCGAAAAATTATTCAGGCCAGTGGTCTCAAGCTGAACACTATCAGCAAGACCTCCGGGGTTTCCCACACCTACCTGACCAAACTGGTCAAGGACAGTATCAACCGTCCCGGCAAGGACAAGATCGCTTCGGTGCTGCTGGCCCTCAATTTCTCCATCAGCGATATCAACCAGACCCTGGCAGAGTATGACTACCGCACCCTCAACCGGCACGACATCCCCGGCATACTGAGCAACAATCTGCGCCGTAAGATCGAGGGCAACACCCTCTCACTATATGACAACCTGCACATGCGCCTGCTCCTGTCGCCTTTGGAGCGGCTCGAGGGGGCCAAGGTTCTGGCTAAGGGATATCCCAGCGTGCTCTTCATGCCCGAGGAGCTCTATCTGGGCAATGATGGCGCCTACGTGGCCGATCCCGATGCGCAGGGTTTCTACCTCGAGTTGAGCCGCGCCCTCTTTCAGGAGCGCCAGGATAATCTCCACCGCACCTTCGAGGCCGCCTATCTCTCCGAGACCTATGCCTGCCGCAAGTGCCTGGAGGCCTATCTGGAAGCCCAACTGGGGGGTACCCCGGAGCGCCATCGCCAACTGATTTCGGTCTATTTCGGCAACACCCTGCGGGCCATTAAAAAATATCCTGATCGGCAGATCCTGAGGATCGTCGAGCGCTGCACCTCGGCGCTGGGGGTGATCGCCAGCAGGCCGGGCACCTCGAGGCTGGTGGGTGCCCTCGAGGTGCTCCGGGTCGAGGCCCTGGAGGCCCTCGGTGGCGCCCCGATCGCCAGGGTGGGCC
>JBNKKA010000270.1:0-2774 GCA_050291585.1 Desulfobacteraceae bacterium | reverse complement strand
CATCAGGTGCCATTGCATGATCGGCAATAAAATCAGCAACTACCTACCCCTTCCTTGCCCTTAGTGATTTAAATACTAAGTTGTACTCTATCAACGAATACGCCCACTTACCCAGCCTACCGCATAGCCCAGACCTATGGCCTGCCGGTGGCCCCCCTGGCCTTTTACGGCGGCAATCCTTTAAAACTGCTGCGAAGCTTTTGGGCCCTGAGGCGACTGATTCGCAGTGAGGGGATCGACATCATCAACACCCATCGGTCCGAGGACCACACCTTCGGGCTGCTGGCCAAATGGATTCATCGAACCAAGCTGGTGATCACCCGGGGGGATCAGCGCCGCATCAAAGACCACATATTTTCCCGCCTGCGTTATCAGCAAGCCGATGCCGTCATCCTCACCTGCCGCCGCCTTGGCGAGGACAATGCGCATGTCTTTGGCCAGATGGAAAACCGCGTCCATGTGATCCATGGCAGCGTGGACGAGGAACGCTTCCGGCCCCAGGCAACACCGGAGGAGACCGCTGCCAGGTATGAAATTCCCCTCGATAAAACCCGCTTCGGAATTATCGGCCGGTTGAGCCCGGTCAAAGATCAGACTCGCTTTGTGGATGTGGCCATCGCCCTGGCCCAAAGGCGCAGCGATCTTCACTTTCTGGTGGCGGGCAAGGATGTGGAGATCGCCCAGACAGATTTGGTGCGGCGGGTGAGAAGGGCCGGCGTGTCAGGTCACTTCACCTTCCTCTCCCAGGTGGACGACATCGCCGATGTGATCAATCTGGTGGATATCGGAGTGATTACCTCGGTCACATCCGAGACCATCAGCCGGGTGCTGCTCGAATTCATGTATCTGGGCAAACCGGTGGTGGCCACCGATGTCAACGCCATCGGTGAAATCGTCGTCCCAGGTGTCACCGGGGAACGGATCCCAAGGGGTAACAGCGAAGCCCTGACCAAGGCGATTTTGAAATTGGCCGACCATCCTGACCTTTGCCGGGCCTATGGCCACAACGCTGCCGCGCAATACGGAAAGCGCTATTCGGAAGCGCGCTTCTATCGCCAATATCTGGGGATTTTTAACGCCCTCACAAAGGACACGCATTAACCCATGGACAGGGTATTGTTGATACAATTGCGGCAGGTGGGAGACGTGCTCCTGGTCACCCCCATCGCCCACATCTTAAAAACCGCCCGGCCGGAGATGCGGGTCTCCTTCCTCACCGAGAGCCCCTGTCACCACCTCCTGGCCCATAATCCCCACATCGACGAGGTCATCGTCACCCGACGTAAGGATGGCGTCTGGCGCACCCTTAAGACCATCTGGCAGCTTCGCAGACGAGGTTTTGACGCGGTGCTCGACTTTATGGCCAACCCCCGCTCGGCCCAGTTGGCCTTCGGCAGCGGTGCCCCCATGCGCATCAGCTACCCCAAAAAGGGGCGCGGCCGACTCTACACCCATCAGGTTCAACCCACCCACGGCTATACCGTCACCTTCAAGAAGAGCCTGCTCGAACCTCTGGGCATCGCCTCTGACTGGCTGAGGCCCGAGATTTTTTTAACCCCTGCCGAGCGGGAGTGGGGACGGAAACTGCGCCGGGGATTTCAGAGTAAAACGCATCAACGTGTCGTCACCGTCGACCCCAGCCATCGGCGCGCCACCCGTCGCTGGCCTGCGGAGCACTTCGGCGGCCTGTGTCAGCGCCTGGCTGAGCACCTGGATATCCTGCCGGTGGTTCTCTGGGGGCCGGGTGAAAGGCCGGTGGCGGAATCGGTTGTAAAGTCATCCCAGGGCCGGGCAATAGTCGCGCCCCCCACCGATCTGCGCCAGTCCGCCGCCCTCATCGCCGCCGCCGACGCCCATGTGGGCAACTGCTCGGCCCCCCGCCATATTGCCGTTGCCGTCGAGACACCCAGCTTCACGATTATGGGCTCCACCAGCCGTGGCTGGGCCTACCCCTCCCCTCTGCACGCCAATGTTCGTCGTGGCATCGACTGCCAGCCCTGCAACAAAAATCATTGTGACATCGGTATTGTCTGCCTGAGCGAGTACGCACCGGACACGGCCTACGACGCATTCATCGCCTGGACACAAGATGAGCTTGGGTGGAGATTCGCTTAGCTAAGGTCCCTGACTTGTCAGAGGCTTCCAGCAGGACTGCTCAGGAAGTGATGAAACGCTTACCATAGGACTGCATTCGCTGAGTGGTGCGCCGGCAGACTCTCTCTTTCAACTGCCGCAGCGGCAAGCGCCGCCCGTGACGGGCCTGGGCATAGTGGTGCAAAAACCGCATCCGGTCCTGGATGGAGACCGCTTTCAGGTGTGGAAAACTGCGGCCCAATTCATCCAGGTTCTTGATTTGGCGGCGCCTGGAGATGTAGTGCAGCGAGCGCACGGCATCCAAGTCTATGAGATAGATCTGCCAGTTGGGGGGTGTTTGATCTTTTGCCTGGACAATGATGTTGAAGGCGGAAAAATCACCGTGGTAGACCCCCGCGTCGTGGAGGCGTGCCAAAAAAGCGGCCAAGGACTGCACCAGTGCCCTGCGATGCGGTGTTGACAAGGGCGTTTGCAGGGCGACGCGCAGGGTGTCTCCATCGATGCCCTCGGTGACCAGCAGGTGTTCCGGCGGGTTCCACAAGCGGCCCCGTTGTAGATGGGCAAGCACCCGAGGGGTGGCAATGCCCACTTGCCCAAGCCTGCGGGCGCAGCGCTGGGCGTTGTGGGCCTTGCTCCACCCCAAAAGGCTCTGTAGATGTGATTTTAGGGTGGGCGAGCAG
>JBNKKA010000269.1:0-2964 GCA_050291585.1 Desulfobacteraceae bacterium | reverse complement strand
TGTGAAGGTCGAGCCGGGCGACATACACCGGCCTTTCACGGATTCTTACAGGGCATGCGTCCGCATGGACGAGGGCATCTGTTTTGACCTGTATCCGGAAGAGAAACTTTTGGCAATGACTTTGGCCGACATCGTTCCAATAAACGATTTCGACGGTTTGCCCCCTGAGATTCGAGGCGTGGCCCTGGAGGCCGCTCTGGAGAATCTGTTGGAGCGCATCGAACACTTCAGCGGGGCTAACGCCACCATCGAGACCGTTGGGGATAAACAGAATCCTGATCCATCCCGCCCTGCCCTATGCTGCACGCTGACACGCACGGCGGATGGCGCCCAATGTCGAGGCGCCCTCCACACCGACGAGATCGGCTTGGAGTGGCTGACGGCCCAACTGGGCCGCTTACCGGGCAAATGCTTCCATGAGTTCAAACACCTTTCCTTTTCTGGCCGCATCGAGATCGGCCGTGTCGACCTGACCCTTGCAGAACTGGGTGACCTGGCCCCCCTCGATATCCTGGTCACCGATGCTGACGGTGCCTTGGCCGAGCGCGACATAAAGATCCATTGCGGCACCGGCCTAACCCTCGCCGGCAAGTTGAAATCGCCGGACCAGGTGCTGATACACAACCTCATAATGAACGACGGAGAACGCCTAAGCATGCCACCATCTGAGCCCCCAGCAACCGTACAGACCCAAGACGCCATCAGGGATATTCCCGTAACCCTGGTGTTCGAAATCGGTCAGACCGAAGTGACCATTGGAGAGTTGAGCCAATTGCAGCCCGGCTATACCTTCCAATTGAGCGAATCTCTTGATATCGCCCGGCCCGTAACCATCAGGGCCAACGGTGTCGCCGTCGGCAGGGGCGATATCGTCCAGATGGGAAACACCTTAGGAATACGCATCCGGGAATTCAGCGCCGACACGCCTGTGGCCGCCGAGTATCAGGCAGCGCTATGACCTTTGATCCGTTCTACCTTGTCGTCGCCCTATTGTTGCTCTCCCTGGCACCCTTCGTTGCTTTGATGGTGACCTCTTTCGTCAAACTGTCCATTGTCCTCTCCCTGGTGCGCAACGCCCTGGGTGTCCAGCAGATTCCCCCCAACATGGTCATCAACGGGCTGGCACTCATTCTCTCCCTCTATATCATGGCCCCGGTGGGGTTGGAGATGTTTGACATCGTCTCCACGGCGGTGGACAAGAGCGAGGATTTCAAAACCATTCTGGAAGATGCCGGCAAGGCCAAAGAGCCCCTGCGCGGTTTCCTCCTCAAACACTCGGAAAAAAAAGAGCGCCTCTTTTTCACCCATTCCGCCAAAAGGCTCTGGGAGAACGAAGCCGCCGACAAGCTGCAGGACACCGATCTGGTGGTGCTAATCCCCGCCTTCACCGTCCACGAACTCACCGCAGCCTTCAAAATCGGATTTTTAATCTATCTGCCCTTTGTGATCATCGACCTGATCGTCTCCAATATCCTCTTGGCCATGGGGATGATGATGGTCTCTCCCATGACCATCTCCCTACCCTTCAAACTCCTCCTGTTTGTCCTCACCGATGGGTGGACCAAATTGATCCATTCCATGGTGCTCTCCTATGCTTGACCCCATCCTCACCGACTTGACCCATAAAGCCCTGATGCTGGTTCTCCTGCTCTCCCTTCCGCCGATTATCACCGCCGCGGTGGTAGGGGTCATGGTCAGCCTGGCCCAGGCAGTGACCCAGATCCAGGACCAGACCCTCTCTTTCGCTTTCAGGCTGGTGGCGGTGATCCTCACCCTGATGATCACGGTTCGTTGGCTGGGTCAGCAGGTGCTCATCTTCGCATCCAATATCTTTGAAAACATTATCGCCTACATCTGAGCATGGAAGCCCTCTTCGAGCATCTAAGGCCCCTTCTGATCGCCATGACCCTTTGCACGCCGCGGCTGCTGACGGCCTTTTTGATCGCACCGTTTTTCAACTCGGAGACTATCACCGGCGTCACGCGCAATTGCATCGTGATGGTGTTCGCTCTGATCGTGTTTCCGACCATCCTCCCCTTTGTGTGCACCCATGAAATCTCCGTCGGCCTTGTATTCATAATCGTGGCCAAGGAGGCCGTCATCGGTGCGCTGATGGGCTACTTGGCAGGACTGTTCTTTTATGCCATTGAAGCCGTTGGTCACATCATCGATTACCAACGCGGAGCCTCCTTTGCGGTAGTAATGGACCCGGCATCCGGCATCCAGACCACCCCCATGGGCAGCCTGTTCCTCCAGATGACCATCCTCCTGTTTTTCGCAAGCGGCGGCTTCTTGCTCTTTCTCTCCGGCGTATATGAAAGCTATCGAATCTGGCCCATCGACACCTATTGGCCCAGCTTCGACACCGAGTTCGCCCACTTCTTTCTGGCCCGCCTGGATGACTTCATGGGACTCGCCTTCCTGTTGGTATCCCCCATTCTCATCGCCCTGTTTCTTTCAGAACTGGGCTTGGGACTGATCAACCGCTTCGCTCCCCAGCTGAACGTCTTTTTCCTTGCCATGCCGATTAAAAGCGGTGTGTCCCTTTTTATCTTGATCTTATATCTGCAGTTCCTGCTGTCCTATATACAAAATATCTTTAGCCAGCATTTCGATATCTTCAGCCTTCTGCATCAGGTAGTGCATTGAGCGATAAAACCGAGAAGCCGACGCCCAAGCGGCTGCGTGATGCCCGCAAAAAGGGGCAGGTATCTAAAAGCAAGGAGATCGCCACCTGTGCGGTGATTGTGGGTCTTTTTGGCTGTCTATGGCTATTCGGAGAAATTTATATCAAACGCCTGAAATATCTCCTTCAGGTGCCGGCACAATACTACGATAAACCCTTTGAACAGGCGCTCAGCGCCTGTTTCAAGACTGTGCAGGCGAGCTACAGATAGTGGTGTTTCTCCCATATCAATACCTGTGACGGTAGCGCCTCGCATAGCCATACTTTCGGCAAGAATG
>JBNKKA010000268.1:0-3159 GCA_050291585.1 Desulfobacteraceae bacterium | reverse complement strand
TATTTGGCCGCACATATGGACCACCAGAATCTAATGCCCATGCCATATAGCCTGGCATTAATAGAGGTGATAACCATGAAAACTTTTTGTTTAATTTATCATCAATAGACTTTAGTTCTAATGCTTTCTCCACAACATCCAAAATCATGAAATTGTCAAAAAAACACATTTCATTTAGTTGGTTTCTGGACCAGTACCATTGAAATACTGGTTCATATCCTATCTGAAAGGCTTTATAGATGACATTGCCATTTTGATATGCACCAGAAAGCGTATCGATGTATTTATTTAGTGAAGCGAAATTATTGGTTAATAGACGAACATCTATGGATGACCACATTTTTTTTCGGTCATTGAACTGTGGAATTCCATTTATTCCGCCATCAAATTTACTCGGTTCAATCATGTTCGTCCTGATTGCCAACAGTGTGGTTAAGCGGAAAAATTTCCGCATATCACCCCTATAGAATGGAAAAATTTCCACTTATTGGCATATTATGTGCTGAAAGCGGAAAATAGAGCTTATTATTTTCCGCTTTTCTTTTTTAGGATATGCCCAAAATGGAACCCTTACCAAAATTCAAGCCCAACAGGAATCTCAAACTGATGGATCAGGTCCGTCAGGTCCTGCGTTATCACCACTACGCAATGAGCACTGAAAAGAATTATTGTCAGTGGATATTGAGGTTTATCCGTTTTTATGGCGCCCGTCGCCATCCCTCTGAGATGGGGACTGTCGAGATTGAGACATACCTGAGCCACCTCGCCTCAGGTGAAAAGGTTTCGGCCGCCACCCAGAGACAGGCGCTCAATGCGATTGTCTTTTTGTATAAACATGTCCTTGATATTGACCTCTGCGAAGCCATCGCTCCTGTGCGTGCCAAGCGCCGTCGACGGTTGCCAGTCGTCCTGAGCATGTTGGAAACTGAGCACCTTCTCAGCCTGATGCACGGCCAGCACCTGATGATGGCTGAGTTGCTCTATGGGGCCGGGCTGCGTCAGATGGAATGTTTGCGGCTACGTGTGAACAGCCTCGATTTTGCTCAGCGGCTCCTTTATGTGCGTTTCGGCAAAGGCGGGAAAGACCGCGTCCTTCCCTTGCCACGATCGCTGATCGCTAAACTGACAAACCAGATTGATGTCGTCAGGCGCTTTCATGAGCAGGACATCTCCGAGGGGTTTGGAGTCGCCTGGTTGCCGGCGGGTTTTGCCCGAAAAATCGGCGCGGCGGCGCTTGATCTGGGCTGGCAATACCTCTTCCCTTCGAAAAAACGCAGCATCGATCCCCGCAGTGGCACCGAACGTCGCCATCATGTCCTGGCATCCGGCCTTCAAAAAGCGGTACGCACGGCCGTAAAACGCGCCGGTTTGACCAAGAGAGTAACCTGCCACACACTGCGCCACAGCTATGCCACCCATCTCCTGGAAAACGGCGTCAATATCCGCCTTGTTCAGGAGTTGATGGGACATGCGAATGTCAAGACCACCGAGATTTACACCCACGTCATGCAAAAGGATATCTCTGCGGTGACAAGCCCCTTGGATAGGCTACATAGTTCTGCTTGAGTCTATAGGTGCCTCCGAACCGGATGAAGGATATCCTAAGGCAAATAATTTTGCAAGCACCTGTAATCAAGGAAAATTCAGGTACCCCACTGGTGTAATCGTTTGATGACCCAAACGCGGATTAAGTCGTAAGCCCCCCCAATAGGCTCTCTCTAATCTCTGTCCGAGGCTGTCTGAGCGCCAGCCGCCTTCATCTGGGCAAACAGCCTGAACGCCAGCCCCCCGATCAAGGCCACCGCAGCGATCATCACGCCCCAGAGCAGATAACGTTTCCACTGATCGCTGCCGCCCCTGAGGCGTTCGTCACCACCGAGTTCGTATGGTTGCCCGGCACGTGCCAGGGGCAGGTCGGCGATGCCGTTGGTGCGCTTGAGTTCCGTTAGCAGAACATCCAGGCGGCTGTTTGTCGCTTGACCATTGGATTGACCGTAGGCCAGGCGAAAGGGCCCACCGTCATTGGCGGCGAAAACCAGCTGGTGGGGGCGCCAGCCGAGGATCAGGCGCGGTGTGTCGATCAACAGGGATGGGTCGGATTGGATCGAAAGGCGCCAGTAGGGATCGGCAGTGGCGGTGAGCTTGACGGGATCGCTGGTCAGCTCGGCGCCGGCTTGTTCCAGGTGGTAGGCCAGGCCGCTGTAGCGCCGGCGCCACTCTGCTTCCTTGTTCGGCCGGGAGGAGAGGACCACCTGGGCCAGGCTGCCGGCCGTGGGCAGATCGATGCGGACTCGGTCCGTGGGGCGGTGGCCCGCCGCCGCGTAGTGGAAGTAGGCCTCCTGGGGGGTCTTTTTTACGTCATGGGGGGAGAGGGTTAAGGTTTCTCTGGCCAAGGGCCTCTTGCCGCTGGGTTTGCGCACATGAATGGTTTCCAGGGGGGCGACCTGGAGCGGGGATGACCAGGTGAGGCGCAGATAGGTATAGCTCCGCGAGGGCAGCTCTACCCGGTCACGGGTCAAGCGGTGTCCCAGGAAGTTGAGGGCCCCCACCGAGGCGCGTTTGACCACGGACCGCCAGTGGGCCAGATCCTCGCTGGCCTCCACTTCAAGGACGTGCAGGCCGTTTTGCAGGGCGGGTTTCCATGACAGGCGGAGGCCATCGATGGGCGTTTTGATGGCGCTGAGGTCGAGGATGTGCTGGGAGGTCGCAACCCCGGGTTCGAGCGTGGTGGCGCCCGTTGTTCGGATATGCACGATACTGCCGTCTTGGCGGGTTTCGATGCGAATGTCGCTGCCCATGCTTTCGGTTTGCGCGGGGGCCGCCAGGGGGAAAAAGGCCACCTTCGACCAGACCTCGGGCGGGGCTGTGCCCTCGGGTCTGTAAAGGGTGTGGGCCACGGGCCTGCCGGCGCTGTTGAACACCCGCAGATCTCCGAAATCGGCGCGCGTGAGGGCGGCGTAGACCGCTTCGGGCAATGGCAGGGCGTTGAGCCCGCCGGCGGCGTCGACGGACAGATCCAGGCCGTAGGCAAAGGCGTTGGGTGTGGGGTCGCTCGCCGTGGCCGAGGATGCCAGACAAAGGACTACGATAAAGATCAATGCGTGGTGCATGGGCCTCATGACGCCTCCTCGCTTAGGTCTGTCTCGGATGGAGAGGGGC
>JBNKKA010000267.1:0-3435 GCA_050291585.1 Desulfobacteraceae bacterium | reverse complement strand
GGCCGGCCTCGACAAAACCTTTCTCGAGGTGCCTCGAGTCATCAATTTCGGCCTGGGTGGTGCCGAAGGGGAGAACCCGTGGACGAGCATGATGATCCTTACCTACATGTTCGCCCTCATGGGCATCCAGTCCTCCCCGGCCTTCACCATGTGGACATTTGGACTCAAGAGCCCCAAACCTCTGGCTTGGCAACAAGCCTTCATGTCCACTTTTGTGGTTGGGCTGGCGCTCTTTTTCTTCACGGCATTTCAGGGGATGGGTGCCCGCCTGATGGAGACCGCGGGAGTGGCGGCCTTCCAGAACCTGGGCAGCGATATGGTGGTGCCGGCCTTGATGAAGTCCTTTCTACCGCCGGTGGTGCTGGGTATCGTTTTCGTGGGGGCCATCGCTGCCATCCATTCGACTGCGGCGCCCTATATCGGCACCGGCGGCTCCATCCTTTTGAGAGACGTCTACTTCCGCTACATCAAGAAAGGTAAGGCCAGCAACACGGAGCAGATCTGGGTCAACCGCCTGTTGGCCACAGCGCTTACCGTCGTTGCACTTACAATCGCCATTTCGGCCACCGGGCTGGTGGTGATTCTGGGGGCCCTTGCCACGGCCTTTGGCTTCGTCATGTACATCCTCCTGGCCGGTGTTATCTGGGGCTTTCGCTTTCCCCGTGTGGGAGCGGCTCTGGGAGTTCTCTCGGGCCTCATCGCCGTGTGGGTCACCGACCAGATCTTCCGTTGGCCCCTCTCAATGCATTCCGCCTTCTGGGGGACCTTTGTGGGCTTCGTGGTGGCCTACCTGTGCCGCGGCTTGGGTATCAAGGATGACGAGGAGACCCGCAAGCGTCAGAGCGAACTCCGTGAGTGGCTCGACAGCGTGGATGCCCCCACTGATACAGGCAAAAAATGGCGCCAGGCCATGAAGATCGTGGTGCCCGTCTGGTATTTTTTCGCCATCGGACCCGCCTGCATCCTGGGCAACTCGGCCTTCTCCTTCTGCGGCTTTCCCTCCCTTTGGTCCTGGCAGGTCACCTGGTGGATCCTCGGCATCATCATGATGTGGGCCCTGTGCTTCAAGGCTGAGATGTCAACCACCAACGACGAGCAGCTCCGGCGGGTGGAGAACGAACAGCAGGTGGTTATCCAGGAAACTTGACGAGTTGTTGTTTGAATCGAAATGGAAGGGAAGGGCAATTGAGTGCCCATAATAGCAAGGAGGCGACAATGAAAAAAGAGGATGTCTGGATGGTCGGCCTGGTTGTCTTCACCCTCATCTGGGTGGCCTTGTTTGGTCTTGGCGTAATGGGCTAAATTATAATATCTATAGAGTGCTTATCAAAGCCCGGCATCTGCCGGGCTTTTTTGGTGGCTGATTGGTGTGCTCGACCCAATCACTTGACTTTTGTGCTGGACATTGTCCAGAGTGCAAAAGAGATCAGGCGGTTGATTTTTTCGAAATGATGCAGATATTTGCAGCGGGTATTTGAATTCGCTTGTGCTTTGACGTGAATTGCATTATTAGCGCGCCACCTTGCCGGAATACCTGCGCTTAACCATCAGATGAGTTCATTTATAGACTTGACTTAGAAAGCGCCATCCCAGTCGTGTCCCAGACCTACTTTTTCATCGGTGACCCTGGCAACGGCGCACGTCAGATTTAGCCGCCAAAGGAGTACCCGGATGTACAACGACGCTCTTCTTCGCACCCCAACCGCAAGCACCCCCGTCACCTGCTCCTGTCCTGACGATAGCGAAAGCCATATCTGGCCTCAGCATCACAACATTTCGGATGACAACTTAACCCAGGATCATTTTATCCGGCGCGACGGTCTCACCTTCGCTGGGACCCACCTCATTATCGATCTCTGGGGCGCCAAGGAACTTGATGATCTGGAGCGTATGGAAACCGCCCTACGCGACTGCGTCGATGCGGCGCAGGCCACTCTGCTGCATATTCACCTGCATCACTTCACCCCCAGCTACGGGATCTCTGGCGTGGCCGTCCTGGCTGAATCGCACATCAGCGTGCACACCTGGCCGGAGTGCGATTATGCCGCTTTCGACGTCTTCATGTGCGGGGACGCCCAACCTCACAAGGCCATTGCGGTGCTTAAGGCGGCCTTTTCGCCTACGCGAACCAAAGTCACCGAGATACAGCGTGGGGTAATGGAGAATGGCTGATTTCATTGAAACCCTCTACGAAGCCTGGGATCAGAGACTACGAATCGATGAACTGCTCTACGACAGTGAAACCGAACACCAGCATTTGATCATATTTCGCAACGCCACTTTTGGTCGCGTAATGGCCCTGGACGGCATCGTCCAGACCACTGAGAGGGACGAGTTTATATACCACGAGATGCTGGCCCACGTGCCCATCCTGGCCCACGGAGCCGCCAGGCGGGTGCTCATCATCGGCGGTGGCGACGGGGGCATGCTGCGCGAAGTGTGCAAACACGACAGCGTCGAGGTCATCACCCAGGTGGAGATCGACCAGGGCGTTGTGGACATGTGCCGTCAATACCTGCCCAATCACTCGGCCGGCGCTTATGAGGATAAGCGCCTCAGCCTGGAGATCGCCGATGGGCTCGAATATGTACAGACCACCGACGAGCGTTTCGACGTGATCATTTCCGACACCACCGATCCCATAGGCCCTGGTGAGGCGCTCTTTACGGCGGAATTCTATGCCGCCTGCCGGCGCTGCCTCAACCCCGGTGGAGTGCTAGTGACCCAGAACGGTGTGGTCTTCATCCAGATGGATGAGGTGGTTGCAACCGCCCGTCATCTGGATGGGCTTTTTTCTGACTGGCACTTTTATTCGGCCGCCGTACCCACCTACGTGGGCGGTATCATGGCCTTTGGATGGGCCTGCGATGACGAGGCCCTGCGGAGACAGCCGCTGGATATCATGACACAGCGATTTGAGAGAGCCGCTTTCGAGACCCGCTACTACACACCCGCGATCCATCAGGCTGCCTTTGCGTTGCCGCAGTATATGATGACGGCGATTGGGAAATAAGAGCTAAACAGAGCTGATCAGGGTATCCATATCCGCTATTGCAGCGGCTATGTCCTATCAGACGCTAGCCTAAACAGCATGGCTCACTTTTACTGTACCTCGTTATAGGACCTTCCATCTGGTGCGTGTTGGGTTTAGCTTGGCATATTGGCGGGTTTCTTTTTCCACGTGGGATCCTAATACAAGGACACACGCCGACATTCTGATGATGTCGACCTGCCCAAGCTCTTGTTGTGACGCTCAAAAATATGACCGTCAGTCCTGATATCCATCAATCGCTTACGCCTACCATTCTTAAGCAACTGTCAACTTCAGGCTAATTTCTTTCAGAATGTATATTTTGATTAAATATCTGATATTTAATGATAAATTAACATTAGTATTGATAGTTTGGCAATTAATGTAAAGTAATATGGATTGTG
>JBNKKA010000266.1:0-3443 GCA_050291585.1 Desulfobacteraceae bacterium | reverse complement strand
AAAAGGGGAGAAAAAGTATAAGATGCCGCCGCTCTCGCTGCTTTCGAAGCCGGAAAGCAAGGGCAAGGCTGAAGGCATGGAAGAGCAGCGCCGAAATGCGCTTCTCATCGAAGAGACGCTGGAGAACTTCGGCATCAAAGCCGGCCTGATGACCACCATCCACTCCTACACCGGTGACCAGCGCCTGCTCGACTTCCCCCACAAGGACCTGCGCCGTGCACGGGCCGCCGCTCTCTCCATGATCCCGACCACCACCGGCGCCGCCCGGGCCGTTGCCCTGGTGTTGCCCGAACTGTCCGGCAAGCTCAACGGTCTCGCCATCCGCGTGCCCACCCCCAACGTCTCCATTGTCGATCTGGTTGTCACTGTGGAGAAGGACGGCATCACCGTCTCCGACGTCAACGAAGCGCTAAAATCCGCCTCGGAAGGAGCTCTCAAGGGCGTTCTCGGCTACAGCGAAGCCCCTCTGGTCTCCTCCGACTATAACGGCTGTCCCCTCTCCTCCATTGTCGATGCCCCCACCACCTACGTGGTCGACAATATGGTCAAGGTGCTCTCCTGGTACGACAACGAGGCCGGCTATTCCAACCGCATGGTGGACCTGGCCGCCATGGTGGGCGCGCAGCTGTAGATCCAAACATTAGTCCGCCCTAAACCCACCGACGTGTACCGACCTAACGTCCACGTCGGTGGGTGATACACTCAGCATTCAGCGTCCCGTGCGTTTCAACGCACGCAACACCATACTAACGCAATACATTTACCTTCCTGGAGGCCCCCATGACCCAGCGCACGCCCCTTATCGCCGGCAACTGGAAAATGCATAAGACCGTCGCAGAAGCCGTGGAAACCACCCGCCAACTGGTGGAGTTGACGGCCGACGTGACGACTGTCGAGATGATGATCGCCCCCCCCAGCACGGCCCTGGCGCCCATGGCCGAGCAGCTGAAAACGAGCAAGATAGCACTGGGAGGCCAGAACCTCTTCTGGGAAAAGCAGGGCGCCTACACCGGTGAACTCTCCGCCGCGATGCTTCTCTCAGCCGGTTGCAGCCACGTCCTCATCGGACATTCAGAGCGCAGGCAGTATTTTGGGGAGACTGACGAAACCGTCAACAAACGCATTAAAGCCGCCCTGAACGCCGGTCTGATACCCGTCCTTTGCATCGGTGAAACCGAAGCCGAGCGGGATGCCGGGAAGACATTTTCCGTGCTTGACAAACAGGTCATAAATGGGTTAGAAGGCCTTTTTTCCGACGATCTCGGGAGCCTCGTCATCGCTTACGAACCGGTTTGGGCCATAGGAACCGGCAAAACCGCCAGCGATGATCAGGCCCAGGAAGCCCATCATTATATTCGCGATCTGGTGAAACGGCAATTCGGAAAAGCACTTGCCAGCGGCATCAGAATTCTGTATGGGGGGAGCGTCAAACCGAGCAATGTCAAGGCCTTGATGGCCATGCCCGATGTTGACGGCGCCCTCGTTGGAGGGGCGAGCCTGGAAGCCGAATCATTCAGCCAACTGGCGCACTACCAAATGTAAGAACGGGACCCGATTCACCAATGGAAATCATCTTAATAGCGATTCACGTCTTCGTCTGCATTGCCCTTATCATGATCGTTCTCCTGCAGACCGGCAAAGGCGCAGACATGGGCGCAGCCTTCGGTGGGGGCAGCAGTCAAACCCTTTTCGGCAGCAGCGGCGCTTCGACCTTCTTGAGCAAGATGACCACAGCAGCCGCCATCGTCTTTATGCTGACCTCGCTGCTGCTGGCCTACATATCCACCAACCGCCAGCCCGCCTCCATCATGAGCGACAAACCGGCGGTGGAACAACCGGCGGCCGAAGCGCCCAACCAGGGTGACACGGCCCCGGCAGCCGAAGCTCCCAGCCAGGGTGACACAGCCCCGGCCGCTGAAACGCAAAGCCAACAACCAGCCGCCAGCGAGGGTAGTGAGGGCAGCACCAGCGAATAATAAAGCCTCAGCACAAATGCTTACACGCCGAAGTGGTGGAATTTGGTAGACACGCTATCTTGAGGGGGTAGTGGCCACAAGCCGTGCGGGTTCAAATCCCGCCTTCGGCACCATATATCAGAAAAGGTCGTAATCCTTTAGGGTTACGGCCTTTCCATTTTTACAGGGTGCGTATAGGGTGCAGATGGGTGCGGCGTGTCCAGGCTGTTGACGGCCTGGCGATTGCTGGAAGGGATGAGGTGGCCATAAATATCCACCGTGGTGTTGATACCGGAGTGCCCAAGTTGTTCCATGACGTAAACCGGGCTTTGGCCCATGCTCAATAGCAAGCTTGCAAAGCTGTGGCGGATATCGTGGACCCGGACCTCCCTGATGCCCGCTTTTGCAAGCACGCGTTTAAAGATTCGGCGGATATAGTTCTGCTCCATGTGTTTGCCATTGCGATGGAACAGAATCTCATTGGGTTTCCCCCTGCCGACGGCCAAGGCCTCTTTCTTCCTCAAGACCAATAAACCTTTCAAGCAAGTTCCAAGCAGGTCCGACATATCGACCCGGCGCTCTCGCCCATTTTTCGGCTTTTCGACCCGCCCTCGGCGGTATGCCTTGTTGACGCGGATGAAGTGTCGGTTCCAATCGACATCGCCCCAGGTCAAGGCCAGCAACTCCCCCAGGCGCATCCCTGTCCGAAATGCACAGAGGAAAATCGCATAATGCTCTGGCCAATGATGCTGGCAAGTTTCAAGGAATAGGTTGACCTCCTCCCAATCAAGGGGTTCCGTCTTGATGCGTTTGTCCCTTCCAAAATGCAGGCGCTTCAAGATACCGGTGGCCGGGTTTACGTCTATTAGCTCATCATCGATGGCGTAAGCCAATGGGCCGCTGATGACATCCCTGATGAGAGTAACAGAACTGCGGGACAAGCCTCTCTTGCTTTGAGCAAGGAGGAGGGATCGTATATCAGACCGCTTGATCTGGTCTATTGGTTTACCTCCTAATGCGTCTTTGATGTATTTCTTGAACACCCATTTATAACGGTTGTATGTGGATTGCCTGCGGAGAGTCTTGATGTAGCCATCAATCCACATAGCAAAGTAGTCTTCAAACAAAGGGGCCTCAGTCTTGGAATCCAAGCTGAATTCCCGGAGTAGTATCTTTGCCTCAATCCGTTTGGCTACTTCCTTAGCCGCAGACTTCCGCCCTACCCTTTTGGACTTCCGTTTTCCGTCATTAGCGATAAATACCCACCAGACACCCGATCCTTTTGGTTTTTCTCTTACCCTTACCCCATTTAAGTCTCCCTTCTGTTTGTAAAATTAATAAGATAAAGTGGATAGAAATGATGGCAGCACAAGGCGCAAAAAAGATCGCCCGCTATCCTAAACATAGCCTGCTACCATGTTTTGAAGAACATGACCACACAGTGTATTCCTTGACTTTGTGGAATATCAGCGTTAAGCATTTGACAAT
>JBNKKA010000265.1:0-3498 GCA_050291585.1 Desulfobacteraceae bacterium | reverse complement strand
CATTGGTTCTGAGATTAAGGTACTTGCTCAAGGTGAACGGCGGCTCGAGGCCAGAGGCCTTGAGCCATTAAGCATGCCCAGCAGCATCCGAAAGAAGGGTCGGATCGATCCCCATATGGGCCATGGCCGCTTCCCAACGCTCATCAACGGGCAGATCGAAGGTGATTTTTACATCATAGGGACAGTTGAGCCAGACGTTTTCTTTGATCTCAAACTCCAGTTGACCGGGCCCCCAGCCGGCGCACCCCAATGAGATCATAAAGGCCTCTGGGCCCTCTCCACGGGCGATGGCGGCCAAGATATCCTTGGAGTTGCTTAAAGCCAGCTGGGATTGAATGGTGAGCGACCCTTCCCAGTCAAGGGGCGGGCCGTGCAGAACAAACAATTCGTTCCCATGAACGGGTCCACCGATATAGATGGGCAGTTGCGCTGTGGTAGCGTTGCTTTGCATGCCCAACTCATCGAAGATCAAGCCGGCCGACAGGGCGACATGCTTCTGATTGATAACGATGCCCACGGCCCCTTGGTCGGTATGCTCCGAGATGCAGGTTACCGTGCGATAAAAATTGGGATCGGACAAGCCAGGCATGGCCACCAGCAGCTGCCCCTTAAGGGACGCCAACGAAGCGGTTTGCATATCAATCCTCGCTGTGGGGAGCGATTGTGACGGGTTTGAAGGGATGATGCGCAAGCACTCGCACTTGCAAGCAGATATGTGTGCAATCATACCCATCTGCTGCTGGGCATGCAAGCTATTCATCCGCGTACAGGCATAAAGCGACCTATTCGATAAAGTTACGGCAATCGCTCAAGACGGAACCGCTGCGGTTGTGAAACTGGGCCATCGAAGCGATCAAAAAGGTTGCCTTGACCGCTCTAAGGGACATATAAAGACGGGGCCGAGCAGGCGGGTAAGAGCGTGATTTGGCTTCGCCAGCTGACCATCTCAGTCTAGGTTTAGAAGCGCATCATCTGACAAGAAACAGCTTAAAACGATATTCATCTTCTCATTCCAGGTCCATCCGAGGGGGCTTCCCCATGTATCGTGAAAATTATATCAATTCCCTGCAGTCCGAACTCCTGGAGATCGTGGCCGAACAGCTCACACCGGTGGCCATACGATGGAGATACAGCGAAGTACCCCTGGAGGCCAATATTAAATGGCGCCCCCTGGTGCTGATCCTGGGAAACTATTCCTCGGGCAAATCCACCCTCATCAACGAACTCCTGGGGGGTGATGTCCAGGCCGCCGGGCAGGCCCCCACCGATGACAGTTTTACGATTATCACTTCCGACGATTCCTCAGACAGCGGCAAGCCCGTTGGTGTTACAGAGGAACGCGACGGCAAGTTCCTCCTGCACGATAGCGAATATCCTTTCGAGAGCCTTAAAAAACATGGTCAACGTTTCGCCGCCCATTTTCGCCTGAAAAAGGTCAATTCCCCTTTTTTGAAAAACCTGGCCCTCATCGACACCCCCGGGATGCTCGACAGCATCACCGAGAGGGACCGAGGTTACGACTACCAGGAGGTGATCGGCGATCTGGCCCAGATCGCCGACCTGGTGCTTGTGCTCTTCGACCCCCACAAGGCCGGGACGGTCCGCGAGGCCCATACCAGCCTGCGCCACACCCTGCCGGCACGGACCTTTGAAGATCGGGTCATCTTCGTACTCAACCGCATCGACGAGTGCGCCTCCATGATGGATCTGCTGCGCGTTTACGGCACCTTGTGCTGGAACCTCTCCCAGATCACCGGTCGCAAGGACATCCCCCTCATCCACCTGACCTATTCGCCCAATGCGGCCAAGGTCAACATCAGCGCGGATGAAGAGAAACAGCGCTACCTGGCCCACCTGGAGAACCAGCGCGCGGCCCTTAAAAAATCGATCCTGGACGCCCCCTGCCACCGCCTGGACAACCTGGCCACCTTTGTGGAGACCCATAGTGAGCGCCTGGGCCATTTCCTGGAAGCCCTCATTAGCTTTAGGGGCCGCACCCGGCGGCTGTTTGCCAAGTCCCTTTTCAGCGGTTTTTTGGTGGCTGCCGCCTGCGGTGTGGCGGCCTTTTTCGGCATGCTCTCCATCCCGCTTTTTGGGGGACTTGACCCCTCCTTTCAAATCGGTGGCAGCGGTACCGTAGCCGCCGTCGTGCTCTTCATCTGGATGACGACCTTCCATCGCTTTTTTTTGAGCCGTTTTCTGAGCAAGCAACTGAAATTACTGGACGACCTTACCATTCTTGAAAACCAGACGCGCCGTGACAGCTGGAAAGCGATCCAGGACCTGGTGTACAATACCCTCAAACGCACCGCCGGGCGCTTCCCACTAGGGGAAGCCAAACGCTCCTACGCGGAGATGCAGGCGGTCCACAGCAAGGGGGCCAATGAAATCCGGGAAGCCCTCAAGGAGTTGTCAACCATGGCGCCCGATGAGGAGCCACCACGGATTCGCAAGCCCGAGCCCCAGGTTGAACCCACGGATATCTTCCCGGCCCCGGATGAACGGCTGATGTAAACGTTCCCCCGGGAAGCGGTATCCTGCTGCTATAGTATCTGCATTAGCCGTCAAATTCGATCGCTCAAAATAGCCAAATATTATTGTAATTTAAGGAGAATCTGCATGGCGAAAGTCAATCTGGACCCGAGCCCTCTATTGTACCCCACCCCGGCGGTGCTGATCGCCGCCCTGGTAGATGGACGCCCCAATTGCATGACCGCCGCCTGGTGCGGTGTTGCTTCATCCAACCCCCCGGCCATGACGGTGGGCATCCGCCCGGAGCGGCACACCTATCGGGGCATCCGCGCGCATGGCACCTTTTCCATAAACGTGCCTTCGGTGGCCCTAGCTCGGGAAGTGGATTTCGCCGGGATCTACTCCGGCCGGCGGGAGGATAAGGGCGAATTGTTCGAATACACCTACGGCAACACCGAAAACACCCCCCTGGTGGCCGACTGCAGACTCAACATCGTCTGCCGCCACAAGCACACTCTGGCGCTGGGCTCCCACGACCTGCTGGTGGGTGAGGTGATCGAGACTCTGGTGGACGATGCCTGCCTCACCGACGGCGCTGTGGACGCCACCAAACTCGATCCCCTGGTCTACTCCGGCGGCACCGGTGTCTACCAGGGATTGGGAGAGATCGTGGGCAAGGCTTTCTCCATGGGGAAGAAGAAAAACATGGCATAGGGCGCCCGCCGGTGGCCACTCCAACCGGACATCAGCCCGTTGACAAGGGTGCTCCCTGATATAAGCATTCTGCGTTTGAAACCTAGGCCCAACGATGTTGCGGTGCCATGACAAATAAACGCTTTAGCCATTTTACGAATCGATGAACCTCGGGGAGGTGCAAAATGAAATCTTTCAAACCCGAACAGGCACTCTGTGAAACCCGCCGGGAATTCGGCGAACATGGTGGGGTGACCCCTTCCATCTCCCGATCGGCGACCTTCACCGTCATGGAGCCTGCCATGATGCCGGAAATTTTCGGTGGCCGCCGCG
>JBNKKA010000264.1:0-3652 GCA_050291585.1 Desulfobacteraceae bacterium | reverse complement strand
ATTGGCGGCGCCAGTATTGGCGGCGCCAGTTTTGGTGGCGCCAACCTTGCCGGCGCCAACCTTGGTGGTCTCCTGTTTACCGGCCGCAGCCATGTGGCGTCCGCGGGCCGCGGAGAGCGCCAGCAGGGTATCCCGATCCATCCAACCGGCGGCGTAGAGGGCCACCAATTCTCCGTAACTGTGTCCGGCAGTGGCGTCGGGACGAATGCCGAAGTCGGCCAGGATGTCGGCCATGGCGGTGCTGAGCCAACCGATGGCCGGCTGGGCCACGTCAGTCTGACGCAAACCCACCTCGAGATCTGCCACCGATGCTTTGCTAGGATTTCCCTGGGGGAAGATCGCTTCACTTAACAGCCGTTCACCGCAGAAAATGGTTTCCGCCGCATCGAGCACCGCCAAGGGCTGGGGAAAAAGGGCGGCCAGATCTCGCCCCATATTCAGATATTGGCTGCCCTGACCGGGGAAAAGAAAGCCCAGGCGGCCCTGGGCCAACTGGTCACTGAAGAAGAGCTGACCTTTCGGCCCGCCTGTGGGGACCACATCCGCCTGAATCCAGCTCAAGGCCGCGGCGTAGAGGTCGCTGGGGCTGACAGCGGGATTCTGGAGATCCAGTAGGATGAGCAGGCGGCAGACCGCCGCAGGGGAGAAGCGCCGTCGGCTCTCGGCAGCGGCGGTGGCCATCTGTTCAACGGGGCTCTCTTTCTTGAAAACCGCTTCGTGTTGCTGGAGCATCTCCACTAGGGCGGTGCGATGGGGAGCTGAGAGAGCCAGAATCTCCACGCTGCCGTCCCAGGAAGGGGCCGGTTTTTTGGGTTGGTACTCTTCGAGGATCGCGTGAAAATTGCTCCCGCCGAACCCAAAGGCGCTCACACCCGCCCTGCGTGGATGGCCATTGGTAAGGATCCAGGGGCGGCTGCGGGTGTTGAGAAAAAAGGGACTCTCGTCGATTTTCAGTTTGGGATCGGGGTGTTCGACCTTGAGGGTCGGGGGCAGAACCTTGTGATACAGGGCCAGAGAGGCCTTGATTAATCCGGCGGCGCCGGCGGCCGCCTTGGTGTGTCCAATCATGGACTTCACCGATCCCAAGGCGCAAGATCCCTTAACGGCATCCGCGCCGAAAAGCTTGCGCAGGCCGGCGAACTCCACCTCGTCCCCCACACGGGTACCGGTTCCGTGGGCTTCGATGAGGCCCACGGTGGCCGGGTCGATCCCGGCGCGCGCATAAGCGGTTCTGAGGGCCTTGAGCTGACCTTCGGCCCGGGGGGCATAAATGCTGTTGGACTTGCCGTCGCTGGCGCTGCCCATGCCCTTGATCACGGCGTAGATGCGGTCGCCGTCGCGTTCGGCATCCGCCAGACGCTTGAGCACCAGCAGGCCGATGCCTTCGCCGAGCACGGTACCGTCGGCATCTTTGGAAAAGGGGCGCGAATCTCCACTGTGAGAGAGGACCCCGGTCTTGGAAAAACACATGTGCATGAAGATGTCGTTGAGGGTGTCCACCCCCCCCGTGATCACCATCTCGCTGCGACCCGTGGCGAGCTCCATGAGGCCCAGGTGAACGGCGCTCAGACTGCTGGCGCAGGCCGCATCCACCACACAATTGGTTCCCTGGAGGTTGAGGCGGTTGCAGATCCGCCCGGCCACCACGTTGCCCAGGAGGCCTGGAAATGAGCTCTCCTGCCAGGAGACGTAGCTGTCGCCGATGCGTCGCACGATCTCCTCGCGTTGGTCGGCCGAAATCCCAGCGCTATCGAGGGCCTGGCGCCAGTTGGGGTGACCCAGACGCGCACCCAGGGAGATGACCAGTTCCTGGGTGCCGGTGACCCCCAGGATGACACTTGTGGCCTCGCGGTTGAATTCGCGTCCGTTGCTGCCATAGCCGGCATCGTCCAGGGCCGTTTTGGCGCCCAATAGACCCAATAATTGTGAAGTGTCGGTGGCTTCCAGCGCATTCGGGGGAATGCCGAACTCAGTGGGATCGAAATCCACGGGGGAGAGATATCCGCCCCGTTTGCAATAGATGTGGTCCGGTTTTTTAGGATCGTCATCAAAATATGCGTCGAGCCCCCGACGGGATGCGGGTGGGTCACTGATGGCGTCATTACCCTGAAAAAGCAGGCGCCAATAGCCTTTGAGGTCGTTGGCCTGGGCAAACATGCAGCTCAGTCCAACGATGGCAATGGGGATATCGCGCGGTGGAACTTCCGGGGTGGCGGGGTCTTTTTTTGCAGTCATGGATGTCTCTTAGGGGTCGGTTGACGCGATGTTCGCGGGCGCGCCGGTTTAGTGTCAGATGGATGACGGTGGAGAGCTATCCCTCATACGATTGAGTATCATCCAATGGATGACGTTAATGGACGAAAATTCCTAAATTGATTGGTTATTTATTTTGGTCAGATCTACATTTTTAATCTGCGCTCAGCGTGGGCCGCAACCCTCTCTTGCTCTGAAATCTAGCTACGGGAAACCTATTGCAGAATTCAAACCATACTGCATGGATGTTCGGATTGCAAGGGTTGACGCCTGATGTAGAGGTTGTTATATCGACATATCAACTATGCAAGGAGGCAGCCATTCACTACTATCTCGCCCGGGATCTATCCACGCGTCTTAAGGTCAATCTGGCCAAATGGAAACGCTGGTCACGCGAATTCCTGCCCCCCGACCCCCTGGGAGGCCAGCAATCCGGCTTTGCCCGCCAATACAGCTTGCGGGATGCTTTCATAGTGGCGCTGGGGGGCTTCCTGGTGGGAGAGTTGAAGTTTGCCATGCCCGAGGCTCGCATCATCCTCAAAGAGTTGGGGCCCTGGTTGAAGCGGACGGGTTATCTGCGCCTGAAGGCCACGCTAAACGGAGGAACAAACTCCGTAAACCTATCCGGGCTGCCCCGTGATCTGGTCTTTGTGCGGCCGCGGGACACCGGCAGCGGAGACTATCTTTACTGGGTACAGCCCTTGGATTCAGATTCGAAGACGGTGGCCGCAGGGATAGGAAATGAACTTGAAGCGGGCGAATTTTTCGCTTATCCTGGGGTGCGAGTCCTGAATCTGGGGGGCTTCAGCGACCATTTTTACAGCTGTTTAAAAAATAATTAATCAAATATTAACAATAACTTAAGTTGTTAAATTGCTATGCTAAGCAGACTTATTTTCAGCGCGCATCCCAGGGCAGTCTCAGCAGTAAGCGCCAATCTCGTCGAGCGTCATGGGGCGGGTGCGGCCCAGGTGGGCGGGCAGTTCGGCCCCTTGATAGCGGAGCTGCTGGCAGCGAATCAAAACCGCCGCGCCGTATAGAAGGTTGAGGGCCACGGTGACGGTGTCACGGTTCTCCGGAGCCGCTAGAAAGCTGCCCCGTGTCCAGGCGTTGAATGCCCCCATGGCCGGGCCGCACCAGATCTGATAGTCGATCTGGCGGTTGGGAACCCCTTTCACAGCCCAGCGGGAGGTTTGGCCCAGGTAGGAGCGGAAAACCAGGGCCATCTTGTGCCTCGGATCCTTTTCCGCCCGCTGGATTTGACCGGGATCGCGGACTGCGAAATAGTCCCGTGTGCCTTGCCAGGCGGTCTCGAAACTGGTGCGCAGCATATCCCGCTCAATGGTTGTTCGGACAGACGCGGGTATGGCGCCATAGTTATCATATCCACGGTAGAGTT
>JBNKKA010000263.1:0-3693 GCA_050291585.1 Desulfobacteraceae bacterium | reverse complement strand
GGGGGTCGGGATGTGTATCAGCTCTCTTCGACGACGATGGCGTCTTCTTCACAGACTTCAACACAACTCTCACAGCCAAGGCATTCCTCGGCGTTGACGGGAACGGACTTGCCGTCTTCCATCTCGAAAACTTCCACCGGACATACATCAACACACTCTTCGCAACCGACGCATTTTCCTGCATCAACAGTGGGAATAAATGCCATCTTAACTGCCTCCTTTGTAGTGTAGGGTATTGGCATAATGCTTAGGCCTGAAACCGAAGCCTTTGTTTCAGGTTACAGTCAACGTCGAATTGGCCATATACCATCTGATGCGGCCAGTCAAGCCTGACCGCAATCAACATCCATAATAATTGGGCTTCGAAATCAATTGACCCAACACATCGGTATAACTAATTAAATTTATAATTGATACAATCCGAAAACGAGGCCAGCGGTTTTTCAGGGATGGATCACGGCGATCACCCCATGGCGCGGGGCATCTCCCACCGAGGTCCAGCGATCTTCCACCCCCTGGGGCAGAAGCCTCTTGAGAAGTTGCATGGGGGGACAATCGACAAGCAGGTGGAGACGTAAAAAAGACGGCTCAAGCTCACGGTCGGGCGGCCCAACTTTAAAGTTGGGCATGGCGGCCGCCTCGGCAGTGAAAAGCGTTTCGGGCGCTTCAGCCACCATCACCTGAGCCAACCACTCCAGCAGGCGCTCCTGGAGGATGGCGTGATCCGCGTCGGTTTCCGGAGGCAGGCCGATATCCACTGCGGGCGTTCCAAGAAGATCCCCCGAGCGGTATTCCAAAAGCTCGTCACCCACCATCGGACTGTCGGTGACCAGAAGGGGGGCCAGGTCAGGGTCCAGACTGGCCAGGATGGTCCAAGCGCGTAGGCGCTCACCCGTCATGAAGGCGCCTTGCTCCCCACCCGCCGAAATGGCAGCGGTTGGCGGTCCGATCTTGGCGCTGGGTTCTTCGCCACCATGCATCTCCCGCAGGACACCCGCCTCCACCGCCTGGAGAACCTTCAATTCTGCGGTAGCCTTTGCGTTGTCAATGTCATACGCCTCGGCCATGGCAAGAAAGAGGCGCGCATCAAATATGGGATCGGCCGAGCCCAGCTTTGAAGTTGGGCCACCCGCCAGAATCTGGCGACGCAGACGGGTCACCGAGTCATCATCATAGAGGGGTGTTCCAGCAGGTTGGGCCTTGAGGTAGGCGCCCGCCGCTCCCGTACCCAGATGGTGCTCCGCGGCCCACCGCCGGCAGGCCGCCAGGGCCTGGACGAGGCGCTCCGGGTCGTCGTCCGCGGGGATGCGTTCGTCTATGCGCCCCGCCGTCAGCCAGGGCGCCAGCTCATCGGGCAGGGGCACTGCCTGGGGCCGGTAAAGGGTAATGGTTTTGAAAAAGCGGAACACCGCCTCGGCGGTGGGTTCACTCAGGGTACTGAAGGGGAAATAGGCAGGTGTCATTAGGCACTCATCCTCAATGATTGAATACAATTATGAACCATAGAAAAAATAAGAGGAACTCAAACCATCTCATATAATCAGGTCAACTTGCGGTCCCGTACCGCCACCCCCATCTCCGTCAAACGCTCACGTAGGGCGTCGGCAGTGGCCCAGTCGCCCTTACGGCGGGCGGCCTCACGTTCCTCCATGAGAGCCTCAACCTGGGGGGATGGCCCGGCGTTTCGAAGTTGAAAATTCTCAGGACCGCGTCGATCTGGTGCAAAGTTTTGATCACCGCTTTAGCGCCGTCAGCGTCGATGCGGCCCACCTGGCGCAGGTGGTTGACCTTGCGGATGTTCTTGAAAACGGCTGCTAGGGCCGCGGAGATATTGAGATCGTCGTCCATGGCGGTAGTGAAACCTTGTTTAAAATCGTAGAGCAGCTGATCCAACTCGGCGTAGGCACGCCCACCCTGGTGGGTGATCAGTTCCTGGACGGCCATGTCCAAACGGCGCAGGGCAGCGCGGGCGTGGCCGAGGCGTTCATTGCTGAAGGTCACTGCCTTGCGGTAGTGGCTGGAGAGGAGCCAGAAGCGCAGCTCACGCCCCTGCCAGCCGCTCTCCAGGAGGCCATGCACCGAAAGCGCATTGGTCTTTTCGTCCACGCTCTTGCCGTCCAGCAGGACCCGGTCGCAGTGCATCCAGTAATTGGCCGCGGCATGGCCCGTTACGGCGGTGGCGATGGCGATGCTGTTCTCGTGGTGGGGGAAGAGCAGCTCCAGCCCGGCGGTGTGGATATCGTATTGCTGCCCCAGGTGGTGCATGGCCATGGCGGTGCATTGCAGGTGCCAGGAGGGGCGCACGTTGCCCCAGTCGGTCTTGGTGTAGATGCCGCGCTTGAGTTCACTTAAGCGTGCGCGCTTGAGCAGGGTGAAATCCCTGGGGTTGTCCTTTTCATACTCGTCCAGGTCGACCGTGGCCCCCAGGCGGATCTTGTTGAGGTCGATGCCCGAAAAGCGGCCATATTCCTTGACACGCGAAATGTTGAAATAGAGTGAACGCAATTTCTCGTAGGCGTACCCCTTGCTGACAAGCTGCTCGGCCAGGCCCACCATGGCGTCCTGATGCTGGCTGGCGCGTGGATAGTCGTCGGCCGGCTTGATGCGCAGGGCGGCCAGATCGGCCTTGATCCCGTCGATCTGGGCGTCGGTGAAGGCCATCAGCTCCTGCTTGGCCACCTCGGACTCCCGGATGGTCTTGTCGTCCAGGTCGGTGATGTTCATGATGTGGCGCACCGCGTAGCCGCGGTACTCCAGGTAGCGGTGCAGCAGGTCGGCGAAGACAAAGCGGCGCCCCTCGCCGATCTGCATGGGGGCGTGGGCCGTGGGGCCACAGGTGTACATGCCCACCTTGCCTGCACTGAGGGGCTCGAAGGCCTCCTTGCGGCGGGTGCGCGTGTTGAACAGGCGCAGCTTGACCGGTTCGCGCACGTCGAAAACGCTGGTGGACAGATAGCGCTCGCCCCCGTCGGGCAAGACCACCACCAGGGTACCCGCCTCCATCCGCTGGGCCTCCTGGCAGGCCGTCACGAGGGCCGCTCCGCTGCTCATGCCCACGAAAAGCCCCTCCTCGCGCGCCAGGCGGCGGGTCATCTCAAAGGCCTCTTCGTCGTCCACGTTGGGTTTGGCGTCCAGGCGCTCCTTCTCGAAAATCTCCGGGCAGTAGGCCTCCTTCATGTTTTTGAGACCCTGGAGCTTGTGGCCCAGAAAGGGTTCGGCCCCCACGATGCGCACAGAGGGGTTGAACTCCTTGAGACGTCGGGAGAGGCCCATGAGGGTCCCCGATGTGCCCAGGGTGGCCACCAGGACATCCACACAGCCGCCGGTCTGCTCCCAGATCTCTACGGCGGTAGTGTCATAGTGAGCGCGCCAATTGGCCGGATTGTTGTACTGGTCGGTCATGAAGTAACGCTCGGGGTACTCGCGCGCCAGGCGATACACCTCTTCGATGGCCCCATCGGTACCCAGGTGGCCGGGGGTCAGCATGATTTCGGCCCCCCTGGCCTTGAGGATTTTGCGGCGCTCCAGCGAGGCGGACTCGGACATGGCCAACAGGAGGCGATAGCCCTTGACGGCGCAGACCAGGGCCAGGCCGATGCCCGTGTTGCCGCTGGTAGCCTCCAGAACGATCTTCTCCGGAGTCAGTTCACCGGAGCGCTCGCCGGCGGTGATCATGCCAAGGGCCGGGCGGTC
>JBNKKA010000262.1:0-3756 GCA_050291585.1 Desulfobacteraceae bacterium | reverse complement strand
GTGACGATCCGATGCGCTTCGTCCACGCAAATGTCCGTAACCGGGCAATCTACATGTACACCACCCATAGTGTTGATCGCCGCAGCGGTACCGACATCGATGCCGATGGTCACATGCGGTGACAAGCCGGCCAGTGCCCGTACCAGTGTGGCAGGGGCTATGCACATGGCACCGATGGGCTTGCCTTTGGCATGCATGGCCGTGAGCAGCTCGGCCACCTGGGGCTGCACCCGCGCCTCGGGCCCCACCAGGGCGAAGTCGCAGAGGTTTTTAGCCGCCCCGAAACCGCCGGGTAGGATGAGGGCGTCCAGATCCGCCGCCGATACGGCGTCCAAAGCCTGGATCTCACCCCGGGCGATGCGCGCGGCCTCCACCAGGACGTTGCGGGGGCCCTCCTCCTGGTTCTGGGTCACGTGATTGATCACATGCGCCTGGGCCATATCCGGCGCCAGGCAGACGATGTCGGCCCCGGCGCGATCTAAAAACAGGAGGGTCAACACTGCTTCGTGAATCTCGCTGCCGTCATAGACCCCGCATCCGGAAAGCAGAACGCCTACTTTTTTACCCATCTTGGTTTCCTCCTCACCCACCTTTCGGCGGCGATGTATTGATGATTAGGACTGTATGACCCGACCTCAATCCTTATCCAACACGTGGCGCGGGGGCACAAAACAAGTGAAGAGCCCCTGAAAAACCTCCTCTTCACCCCGCTTAACCGTGACGGCCACAAAGATCTTCTTGCCCTGCTGCTCCTGAATATGGGCCTCGGCGAGGAGGCTTTCTCCCACCTTCACGGGGCGCAGGAATTTGGTCTCGGCGGCGCCCAGAACCACGTTGGGGTGGTTGACGGCAACCATGGCCGCGTAGTCGGCCATCCCGAAGAGGAAGCCCCCGTGGATCAGTCCGCTGGCATCGGCGCGCATCTGTTCCATGGTTACCATAGTCACACGGCATCTGTCTTCGGTCAGGGATTCGACCTGTCCGCAGAGGCGGGCATCGATCTCACGATGGGTGGCGATCTCCACAAAAGCCTCCTTGCTAAAGTTTATCGACATGTGGAGCGGAAAGAAACGCTTGGGGCAGGTGGGCAGATGTGCGATTATAGGCAAAGGCCCCTCTAGTGTCAATTGGCATTGACGGCGGCCGCGTTTCTCCATTATTTAGGTCACATGATCACAGACCCCATCACCCAGCGCATCGCCGCGGTTCGCCAGAAGTTGATTGCCCTCGAGGTGGACACCTTCATGGTCTCCATCGACGCCAACCGCCACTACCTCAGCGGCTTCCATGCCGAAGACGGCCAGTTTGACGAGACCGCCGGGGTCCTGCTGATCACGGCCGACGCCCTCCTCCTGGCCACCGACCCCCGCTATATGGAGGCCGCCCGCCGGGAGGCGCCCGATTTTGAGGTGGTCTGCTACCGCAAAGGCCTAATCAAAGCCCTGCCAGAAATATTGAAACGCTTGGAAACTCGCCGTCTGGGCTTCGAGAGCCGGCGCATGAGCCACCAGCAAGTCCTTCAGATGGCAACCCAGATCGGCGAGGGCCAACTGAATATCGAGCTGGTCCCCCTTGAGAACCTCGTCGAACCTCTCAGAGCCGTCAAATCCGAGGATGAGGTCGAAAAAACCCGCAGAGCCCTCGCCATCGCCGAAGACGCCTTTGAGGCCGTGTGTCCCCGTATCCGGCCGGGCATCACCGAGAAGGCTCTGGCCTGGGAGTTGGAGAAAGAGATCCGCAGCCACGGGGCCGAGGCCCTCTCCTTCCCCAGCATCGTAGCCGCCGGACCCAACAGCGCCCTGCCCCACGCCGTCCCAACGGATCGCCCTGTCGAGGCCGGCGCCCCCCTCCTCTTCGACTGGGGCGCGCGCCTGGACGGATACTGCTCCGACACCTCCCGCACGGTGGTGGTGGGGGCGCCGGATGAACGCTTCCGGCCCATCTTCGAGGCCGTCCTGACCGCCATGCAAAAGGCCATCGCCGTCATCAAGCCCGGCGTCAACGGCAAGGATGTGGACGCCGTGGCCCGGGAGCATATCAAGCAGGCGGGTTACGATGGCCTTTTCACCCACAGCCTGGGTCACGGCACCGGCCTCATGGTCCATGAGGGCCCGCGCCTGAGCCACCTCAAAGATGAAGTCCTGGCCGCCGGTATGATCGTCACCGTGGAACCGGGGATCTATCTATCTGAATGGGGTGGCGTGCGTCTGGAGAATCAGGTGGTGGTCCGCGCGGACGGTGCTGAAGTCCTCAATCGTACCGATCCAGGTCTCTGGAAGGTGTAGGCACCATGGCCGATCTCAGCGACCGCCACCTGGACGATTATCTCAACTTTCTCCTGGTGGAGAAAGGATTGGCCCCCAAGACCCTGGAGGCCTACAGCAACGACATGCTGCGCTTTCTGGAATTCATTCGTAGCAAGGGAACCCGGGAGCTGTCCATGGCCGACAGCGCCCAAGTCCTGCGCTACCTCATCCATCTGCGCAAGAAGGGTCTCGGGGCCCGTTCGCGGGCCCGCCACCTCATCAGCCTGCGCGGCTTTTACCGCCACCTGGCGCATGCAAAAATCATCCAGCAGAATCCTGCCGCCATAGTGGACCTGCCCAAGGTCGGTCTCAAACTTCCCGATGTTCTCAGCATAGCGGAAGTGCGGTCCCTCCTGGCCGCACCCGCATCTGAAAAACCCACCGGCCTGCGCGATGGTGCCATGCTTGAGCTGCTTTACGCCGCAGGCCTGCGGGTGTCGGAATTGATCAACGTCAACTGCCTGGATGTGAACCTGGAGGCGGGCTTCATCCGTGTGCTCGGCAAGGGCAGCAAGGAGCGCCTGGTGCCCATGGGCGCCCATGCCTGCGACAAACTGAGAATCTATCTGGAGAAAGGGCGTCCTCGCCAGCTCAAAGGTATCGCCAGCGCCACCTTATTCGTGGCCCAGCGGGGAAAACCCATGACGCGTCAGGGGTTCTGGAAACTCCTGCGCCGGCATGCCGCGACCGCCGGCATCCAGAAGCCCGTTACCCCCCACAGCCTGCGCCACAGCTTCGCCACCCACCTGTTAGAGGGCGGCGCCGATCTGCGTGTGGTCCAGGAACTGCTCGGCCACGCCGACATCTCCACCACCCAGATCTACACCCACGTGGCCCGCCAGCAACTTAAAGACACCCATGAGAAGTTTCACCCACGGGGTTGACCTGGAGCCAACCTCGCAAGCCACACCTTGCACCAAGCATAGCTTTACGCTATGGGTCCCTTGCATTGGCGCAACAATTAAAGCAGCACAGGATCGGTCGTTCCTTGAACCGGTTGGTCCATGCGGCTATTTCCCGATGACTATAAGGATGAGACAGGATTTGGCGTGAACGGATATTGGCACCCCACAGACGAGCGACAACCGCAGCTTGACCCAGATTCCCTGAGGGAAGCCCTCCAGCAGATTCACAAACCCGTTTATTTGGTCAGGAGTGCGGGGGCTTTCGCTAATGGGGCGGCCGCCCCTGGGGTGGCCCAAAGTGGCAAGGTGGTTCTGGGCGATGACGCTGCCAAGGAAGCGGCTGGCCTGCCGCTTGTGGCCCACAGCGCCCCCTTGCCCCTTGAAAACTTGGGTGACGCCGGCTTCAAATCCGCCTTCGGCCTCCGCTACGCCTACGTGTGCGGCGCCATGGCCAACGGTATCACCTCCGTGGAGATGGTGGCCGCCGCCGGGCAAGCGGGGATGATTGGTTTTTTCGGTGCGGCGGGGCTTGGGTTGCAGGAGGT
>JBNKKA010000261.1:0-3763 GCA_050291585.1 Desulfobacteraceae bacterium | reverse complement strand
CATCTTGGCAAGGCGGGAGATTTTGCGCGCCGCGGCGCGTTTGTGGATCACGCCTTTTTTAGCGGCTTTGTCGATGTTCGACGTGGCGCTTTTCAGACGGGCGGCGGCATCCTCGAGACTGCCTTCAGCGGCGGCCAGGCGAACGCCTTTGACCTCGTTCTTGACCACGGTTTTAACGGCTTTGTTACGCATTCGTCGGCGCTCATTCTGGCCAGCGCGTTTCACTGCTGATTTATGGTTGGCCACCTTTCGGATCTCCTTGCTTAAATGGGGTTGCTTTTCGTAAAATCGATTTAATAAATAGAAATTAAGTGCCTGTCAATCTTTTTTCTTCCCTTTTTCAACTGCCTGGGGCATAGATGCGGCCACACGCCGACACCGCATTTCCACCAATAACCGCACTGAAATCCATGGACGCTTCAGAAACTTCACAAAACGCCAATTCAACCGAAAACCTTGACGAGAGCGAAGACGCCCGAGTCAGCGAGACATCTAATGTAAGCGAAGCCTCACGCGTGAACCGCGCCTCGAGTGTGGTGGCCGGAGCCACCCTGTTGAGCCGCATCCTCGGCTATGTGCGCGACATGGTGATGGCCTACTTTTTCGGCGCCGGGCTGGCCGCCGACGCCTTTATTGCCGCTTTCCGCATCCCCAACCTCCTGCGCCGCCTTTTCGGCGAAGGCTCCCTGAGTATCGCCTTTGTACCCGTTTTCAGCGAAGTGCTCACCCGCAAGGGCCGCCGCGAGGCCTATGCCCTGGCCGGGGCGGCCATGGGGCTTTTGAGCCTGGTAGTGGTAGTGGTGGCCATTCTCGGGGTGATGGCAAGTCCCCTGATCATTCGCCTGGTGGCGCCCGGCTTCTTGAACGAGCCCGATAAAATGGCCCTCACCGTGCTACTCACACGAATCATGTTTCCTTATATATGTTTTGTGGCCTTAGTGGCCCTCTGTATGGGTATTCTAAATGTTCTCGGCCACTTTGCGGCACCCGCCCTGGCGCCGGTCTTCCTCAATCTGGCCATGATCACCAGCATCTTCATCGCTGCGCGAATCAGCCCCGATCCCGTGGTACGTGTCATCGGCCTCTCCGTTGGTGTACTGATCGGCGGCCTGCTGCAATTGCTTCTCCAGGTGCCGCCCCTGGTCGCCAAAGGGCTGAAGATATGGCGAGAGCTGAGGCTCTACCACCCCGCGCTAAGAAAGGTGGGGCGTCTGATGCTGCCCACCATCTTCGGTGCCGCCGTTTACCAGATCAACATCCTGGTGGGAACCCTCCTGGCCTCCCTCTTGCCGGAGGGCAGCGTCTCCTATCTTTACTATGCCGACCGTCTGGTCCAGTTTCCCCTGGGGCTATTCGCCATTGCACTGGCCACGGCGGTCCTCCCCAGCCTCTCGCGCCAGGCTGCCCGGTCGGATCTCGTGGGCCTGGCGGACACCTTTGGCCACGCCCTGCAGCTGGTGCTCTTCATTACCGTGCCGGCCATGGTGGGCCTCATCCTCCTGCGTGAGCCCATCGTGACCTTGCTCTTTCAACGGGGTGACTTCGGTCCGGCCACCACCCGATTGACCGCAGTTGCGCTTTTATATTATAGTTTAGGCTTATGGGCCTTTGCGGCGGTGCGCATCCTGGTATCGACCTTCTACGCGCTCCAGGACACACGCACGCCGGTGATTACGGCGACGGTCGCCATTGCCGCCAATATCGTCCTCGGCATCGTGCTGATGGGCCCCCTGGCCCATGGCGGCCTGGCCCTGGCCACGGCCCTCGCCTCCATGCTCAACCTGGCTTTGCTGGTGTTGGCCCTGCGTCGGCGCCTTGGGGTTCTGGGCTGGCGGCCGATTGCGTTTTCGGCGGCCAAGTCCGTATTCGCAGCTGGCCTCATGGGGGCGGCGATCCTGTTCGCTGGCCGTCTCTGTCTGCCTGCACCTCAGACCGGTGGTTGGGCGCTTTTGATCGGCCTTGGCGCCGTTATCACGGTGGGGGCACTGCTTTATCTGGTCATTGCGCGCATGATGGGTATGGCACAGGTGGATGCCGTGCTCGAGATTATGGGCCGGCGCACCCATGTGCGTGTCCGGCGCCAAGAAAGAAGATGATGATAGGAATAGCGTCCATGACCTCGCGACACAAACTCATCGTCGGCCTCGCACTGGCCGCTATGGCGGTTTTTTTTCTCAAAAGCATCGTTGGCGATGGCGGGCTGATTGATTATTATCGCCTGCGCAACCAGCGTCGGGATTTAGTGGCCGTCAACGATGAAGTGGGCCTCCAGAATCTGGAGCTCTATCGCGTCATTGAGCGCCTCAGCGGCGATCTGCACTATATCGAAACCATGGCCCGCCGTGAGCTGGGCATGGTAACCCCAGAGGAGTTTATCTTTAAATTCGAAGCCAGCCGTGTGCCCCAGCGGGTGGTCACCGACCCCGGCGCTTCCGGCGCCACTGGCAGCGTGGGCGATGCGGATGGCAGAGCGCCATGATCCGATACCATTGATGGCTTCCCATGAGAGCAAGGACCCTGGTATGAGCAATGATTCCGAAATTTATACCCTGACGATGGCCGGCCTCTACGCCCAGCAGGGGCACTACGACCGGGCCGTGGCCATCTACCGCCATCTCCTGGCCGAGACACCCTATGACGAGGCTCTGGTCAAAGCTCTGGCCGATGCCGAGGCCCAACTCCTCGCTCAGCAAGAGACCCAGAAAGAAGACCTGGTCCAGCTGATCCGTGAGTGGATCCGGCTGGTACAGGCCCGTGAACGTCTGCAGGGTTTGGAACGGCTACACCCGTCCAAATGACACTTACCCCAGTTTAGGGCGTACGCTCGCCAACCATCTGGAAAGGGTTCCTAATACCGATGAAGCAAGGCCTGGCAGGCAAACAGATCGTAGTGGGTGTCAGCGGCGGGATCGCCGCATATAAAACGGTGGAGGTTGTGCGCCTCCTGATCAAAGCGGATGCCGCCGTGCGGGTGATCATGACGCGCCATGCATGCAAGTTCATCCAACCCCTCACCTTCGAGGCCCTCTGTGGGCAAAAGGTGTGCACGAGCCTTTTCGACACCGCCGACGAAGCCTCCATGCAGCACATCGACTGGGCCCGTGAGGCCGACGGCGTGATCCTGGCGCCAGCCACCGCCAATCTTGTCGGCAAGTTGGCCCACGGATTTGCCGACGACGCCCTCACCACCTTCATGCTGGCCGTCACCGCGCCGGTGCTGATCTGTCCCGCCATGAACACCCACATGTATGAGCACCGAGCCGTTCAGCGCAATCTGCAGATTCTGGTCGCCGACGGCCTCAGTGTCATGGTTCCGGGGGCCGGTCCCCTGGCCTGCGGCGACACGGGCTACGGGCGCTTGCGCGAGCCCTGGGAGATCGTCGACCGCCTCACAGCCCTCCTGACGCCCAAAGACCTGCGCGGCAAGCGAGTGCTGGTAACCGCCGGCCCCACACGCGAGGCCATTGACCCGGTGCGCTATATCAGCAACCCCTCCTCGGGTAAGATGGGCTACGCCATCGCCCGAGCCGCCGAGCAGCGGGGTGCCGACGTGATCCTGGTGAGCGGCCCCACCGATCTGACTCCCCCCCTGGGGGTGGACACCATCCCCGTTACGTCGGCCGCCGACATGTGCGCCGAGGTGCTGGGCCATTTCAACGGGGTGGAGATCGTCATCAAGACCGCCGCTGTGGGGGACTATCGACCCGTCTCACCAGCCGAGCACAAGATCAAGAAGGAGGGGGGGGAGACCGAGCCGACGCTG
>JBNKKA010000260.1:0-3857 GCA_050291585.1 Desulfobacteraceae bacterium | reverse complement strand
GAGGTCATCGTCAACAAAAACCAGGATGAATTGATCCTGCATACCCAAAAAATCCCACTCCTGGACGAGTCCGGAGTGTCGCAGTTTCTGCTCGGCATCTCCGAGGATATCACCGAGCGCAAGCAGGTGGAGGCATCCATCCGTCAGCTCTCCCTGGCCATCGAGCAGAGCCCGGTATCAATCATCATCACCGACGTGAAAGGCACCATTGAATTCGTTAATACCAAATTTACCCAGGTCACCGGCTACTCCTCAGCCGAAGCCTTGGGCCAGACACCCCGCATTCTGAAGTCGGGGAAAACACCGGCCGCGGATTACACAAGGCTCTGGCGGACCATCCGTGCAGGTGGCGTATGGCGCGGCGTGTTTCGCAATCGAAAGAAAAACGGGGATTTGTTCTGGGAGCAGGCCACCATCGCGCCGGTTAGGAATGCAGACAACGTCATCACCCACTATGTTGCCGTCAAGGAAGACGTCACCGAGCGCAAAAAGCTCGAGGCACAGCTCATCCAGGCCCAGAAGATGGAATCCGTGGGTCGCCTGGCCGGCGGCGTGGCCCATGACTTCAACAACATGCTGGGGGTCATCACCGGCTACGCTGAATTGGCCCTGGACAAACTCGAACCTGACAACCCGCTGTTTGGAAACCTCAATGAGATTTTCAAGGCCGCCAAGCGCTCGTCCGGCCTGACGCGCCAGCTGCTGGCCTTCGCGCGCCGCCAAGTGGTTGCCCCCAAGGTGCTCGACCTGAACCACACCGTGGAGGGAATGCTCAAGATGCTGCGGCGCTTAATTGGCGAGGACATCGATCTTATTTGGCAGCCGGACACGGACGTGTGGCCGGTTAAAATGGATCCCGCCCAGATCGATCAGATCCTGGCCAATCTGTGCGTCAACGCCCGCGATGCCATCACGGATGGGGGCAAGATCACCATCGAGACCGGCATGACGACCCTTGACGAGGCGTATTGCACCGACCACGCCGGTTTCGTCCCCGGTGATTTTGTGGTCATGAGCGTCAGCGACGACGGGCAGGGCATGGACAAGGCGACTCTCAACATGATCTTCGAACCCTTCTTTACCACCAAGGAACTCGGCAAGGGCACCGGTCTGGGGATGGCCACGGTCTACGGCATCGTCAAACAAAACAACGGATTCATCAATTGCTACAGCGAACCCGGATACGGTACGACTTTCAGGATCTATCTACCCCGACATGTGGTGACGAACGGACAGGCAATAAAGCAAGGACCGGCAACGGTCATTATCCGCGGTCACGAAACCATCCTGCTGGTGGAGGACGAACCCGCCATTTTGAATATGACCCAGATGATGCTGGCCCGCCTGGGGTACCAGGTGTTGGCCGCCGCCACACCCGACGAGGCCCTTACCATAGCCAGGGAGCACCCAGGCGATATCCAGCTGCTCATCACCGATGTGATCATGCCTGGGATGAACGGACGCGAACTGGCCAAAAGGCAGCTTGCGCTCCGTCAGGCCACCCAATATCTATTCATGTCCGGCTACACGGAAGACCTCATCGCCCACTACGCCGTGCTCGATGAAGGGATCCATTTCATCCAGAAACCGTTCTCGCTCAAGGCCCTGGCCTCCAAAATCCGTGAAGTCCTGGACGGAAAATGGGCCGATCCAAGTTCGTCAAAAATCTCGTTCTGCGCTATTTTACAGGATTTGGTTGGACACCTCCGCTGGGTAATGCCTCTAAAACCTGAAAATACAGATTGACACTGCGGGTCTTCAGAGTAATAAAACCTTCCAGCCTGGTGAGGGTTACATTCCATCCAAGATGGAGGGGTTGGACTGCTTGGTTTGACAAGGTCTACGTTTTTTCAAATCCCCACCTCAATGCACGAAATTTTATCCCTCCTTATGGAGCTGGCTTGAAGGGAGTCTATACATGCAAAAAACCTATGATTTGAAGGTTATCAAACGGACACCAATCATTACACCTGACCAGTTGCGCGAAGAGTACCCGGGAAGCGAAAAAGCCACTGAGAATGTCCTCACGAGCCGGCAGGAGATCCAAGAAATTCTCAGAGGCAACTCCGATCGACTGATGATCATCATGGGGCCCTGCTCGGTGATCAGTGAGCGTCAGGCGATGAGATACGGTGAGTTGCTGGCCGGATTGCAGGAAAAGGTCGCCGATAAAATCAAATTGGTGATGCGCGTCTACTTTGAAAAGCCAAGAACCAATGTAGGCTTCAAGGGCATGATTTCCGACCCCCACATCGACAACAAGAGCTTTGACATGGATGAGGGGCTTCGCAAGGCCAGAAGGATTTTGGTGAACCTCAACGAGATGGGGATCGCATCGGGCACCGAAATATTGAGCCAAACAGCGGCCGAGCGTCTAAGCGGGTTGATCGCATGGGCCTGTATCGGTGCCCGCACGACCGAATCCCAGAACCATCGTGAATGGGCCAGCGGACTTTCAATGCCAGTGGGATTTAAAAACGGAACGGACGGCGATTTGACCACCGCCATCAACGCCCTGGTGGCAGCATCCGCACCCCAGGTTTTCATCGGAAACGACCCCTATGGCGTCACCTCGAGGGTGTTCTCCAAAGGTAATTCAGATTGCCATATCGTTCTCCGGGGCGGCAAGCGTCCCAACTACGATCCGGTGAGTGTCAGAGAGGCTCAGAATTTATTGTCCAAACACCCCGAATTGACCCAGGCCGTCATCATCGACTGCTCCCACAGCAACTCGGGCAAGGATTATCGCAGGCAGGGGGAGGTTTTCAATCATGTACTCATTCAACGCTTGGGTATCACCAGCGGCGTTCATATCGAGCCCAATAACGCCATTCGGGGATTGATGATAGAGAGCAATGTGGAAGCGGGTAGCCAACCCTTCAAATACGGCGAAACCCGCAAGGAGGATCTTAATCCCTATGTTTCGATTACCGACGCCTGTATCGGATGGGATGAGACGGAAGCGTTGATTCTTTGCGCGCATAAATTGTTAAAATCAAACTAAGTCACTTCCATACCGCTGCTGACAGGGCAGAGATCGTTTTGCACGATCTCTGCCTTTTTAATGCCCTTTGCTGACGCCCGCCTGAATCCGTTTGATAAAGTCCTTCCTCGGGATTTCGCGCGCCCCAAGTGACATCAGATGCTGGGTTTGCACCTGGCAATCGATGAGTTCGAAATCGAGGGCTTCCAGCCGTTTGACCAGGGTGACGAAAGCCACCTTCGAGGCGTTGCTTGCTTTGGTGAACATGGATTCGCCGAAAAAACAACGGCCCAGAGCGATGCCATAGAGGCCACCCACGAGGCGCCCCTTCTCCCAGGCTTCCACCGAGTGGGCATATCCCAGGTCATTGAGACGGCAATAAGCGTCCGCCATCTCCAGTGTGATCCAGGTGCCTTCCCCTGTGGGCCGTGGTGACTGGGCGCAGGCGTCAATCACTTCTCGGAAACGGGTGTTGAAGGTCACCTGGAAGCGCTCTTGGCGCAGGATACGTCCTAAAGAGCGGGAGATGTGCAGTTCAGGGGGGAAGAGGACGAGGCGCGGATCGGGCGACCACCACAGGATGGGTTCGCCGGGATTGTACCAGGGGAAGATGCCGTTTTTATATGCCAAGAGGAGGCGTTCGGGGTTGAGATCGCCGCCGACGGCCAGCAGTCCCTCCGGGGTGGCCAGGTGGACGGGTGGGAAAACGATGTCATCGGTCAGCAGGTAGATGGGCATTGTTGGGGATATCCACCCTGCCCTATTTTTCGTAATCGAAGGTCAGTTTCTCATCTGCAATGCCGATGATGACTTTACCGCCTTTATTTAACCGGCCGAAAAGAATTTCGTCGGCCAGAACGTCTTTGATATCGGT
>JBNKKA010000259.1:0-3892 GCA_050291585.1 Desulfobacteraceae bacterium | reverse complement strand
GGAACCTAAAGAAGTCATTCGTCCGGTGCGCTACGAGCAGGTGTTCATCGGCGGCGGACAACGCACGCGAACCTTCAGCGGGGTGGCCCAGGCCGGTCAGCAGATCGATTTGAGCTTCAAGGTGGGCGGCAACCTGCAGCGCTTGACGGTGAAGATGGGCGACCGGGTAGAGGTCGGCACCTTGGTGGCCGAGCTGGATGCCGAAGACATTCTGCTGGAGATGGAGGAGGCTGAGGCCGCCCTGGCCCGCCAGCAGGCGGACGCACGCAATGCCGCAGCCAGCTACGCCCGCATCGAGGCCCTCTACGAAGGCAATAACGCCTCCCTGGCGGAGCTGGACGCCGCCCGAGCCCAGACGGAAACTGCCCAGGCCGCCGTCAACGCGGCCCAGAAAGGACTGCAACTGGCCCGCCGCAAGGCCCAGTACACCCGCCTGACAGCCCCGGTGGACGGGGCCATCGTAGAAAAACTGGTCTCGGAGAACGAGAATGTCCAGGCCGGCCAGACCGTGCTGCGCCTCAATGCCGGCGCTCAACTCGAGGTGCAGGTCTTCATTCCGGAAGTCCTCATCACCCAGATCTCCGCCGGTGATGAGGTCGAGGTGGCTTTCGATGCCCTTCCCGGTCAGCGCATTGCGGCCCGGGTGCGCGAGGTGGGCGTGGCCTCCACCGGCGGGGCCACCTTTCCGGTGACCGTGCGCCTCACAGAGGCCAAGAAAGGGATCCGTCCCGGCATGGCCGCCGAGGTGGATTTTATCTTCGGCAAAGCGGGTGTTAGCAAACCCCGAATCCTGGTGCCCGCCAAAGCCATCGGCGAAGATATCCACGGCAGGTTCGCCTTTGTAGTGGTGCCCGCCGGGGAGGGACTCGGTAAGGCCAAGCGGGTGACCGTGGTCACCGGGGCTCTGACGGCCGAGGGCCTGGAAGTCTTCGAAGGGCTCAGCGACGGTGACTATCTGGTGACCGCCGGCGTGCACAAATTGCTCGACGGCCAGACGGTCAAGTTCACCCCGCCCCAGGGGGAGGTCGAAACCCAATGAGCATCACCGCAGCGGCCATCAAAAACAACCGCGTCACCGGGCTCCTGCTGGTGGTATTGCTTGTCAGCGGTTATCAGGCCTATACCCAGCTCCCCCGCGCCGAAGATCCAGGCTTCACCATCCGAACTGCCGTAATCACCACCCAGTTCCCCGGGGCCAGCCCCCAGCGCATGGAAGAACTGGTCACTGACAAGATCGAAAAGGTGGTCCAGGAGCTGCCCGAACTGGACACGGTGACCTCCACTTCGCGTACGGGTCTGTCCATCATCAACGTCAATATCCAGGAGAAGTACTCCGATCTGGATCCCATCTGGGACGACCTGCGGCGTAAGATCGACGCCGTCAAAGTTGATCTGCCCAGCGGAGTGGTGGGACCCAGGGTCGACACCGACTTTGGCGACGTCTACCCCATCATGCTATCCATTACGGGTGACGGTTACACGTATGCGGAGCTAAAAGCCGTGGCCGACGCCGTACGCGACGATCTTCTGCGCATCGACGCAGTGGCCAAGGTGGAGATTTACGGCGCCCAGGAAGAGCGCATCTTCGTGGAGTACAACAACGCCCGCCTGGCCGAAGTGGGTATCAGCCCCCAGCAGCTGAAGAGTATTTTAGAAGCGCGTAACATCATCCAGTCCGGTGGCAGCATCACCAGCGGCGGCGAAGAGATCGTTCTGGAACCCTCGGGCAATTTCGAGTCGGTGGCCGACCTCAAACGTACGCTGATTCAGCTTCCCCAGAGTCAGGAGGTGGTCTATCTCCAAGATCTGGCGCGCATCTCGCGGGGTTATCTGGATCCACCCACCAACAAGATGAACACCACCGCGGTTGCCTGTCTGGGACTCTCCATCTCCATGATCGAAGGGGGCAATGTGATCCGCCTGGGCGAAGGTGTGAAGGCCCTGGTGGAGCGGTTTCCGGAGATTTACCCCGTTGGGCTGGACTTTCACCTGGACATCTTCCAGCCCGATCTGGTGAAACAGAAGGTGGACGACTTCGTTACCAACCTCCTCCAGGCCGTTGCGATTGTCATGTTGGTGATGGTGCTCTCCCTGGGTGTCCGCACCGGCCTGGTGGTGGCCGCCCTGATCCCCGCCAGCATGCTTATCACCCTTTTGATCATGCAGGTTTTTGCCATCGGACTGGATCAGATCTCCATTGCCGCTCTGATCATCGCCCTGGGCATGCTGGTGGACAACGCCATCGTCATGTCCGAGGCCATCATGGTGCAGATGGCTGCCGGCAAGGAGCGCTTCCAGGCCGCCGTGGATGCGTCCCAGGAACTGCGCATTCCCCTGTTGACCTCCTCCCTCACCACGGCGGCGGCTTTTCTGCCCATCATCCTGGCGGAATCGGGCCTGGGCGAATACTGCGCCTCATTGTTTCAGGTGGTCACCATCGCCCTGCTGGTCTCCTGGAGCCTCTCCATCACCATGATGCCCCTGGTGTGCATGCACCTCATCAAGGTCAAGCCAAGCAGGGCCAAAGAACATTTTCAGTCCGGCTTTTATCGCGTCTACCGGGGGACCCTGATGGTGGCCCTGAAAAACAGAATCGTCGCCCTGGGACTGGTGATCGCTGTTTTTGCACTCGCCCTCTACGGAATGACGTATGTGGAAAAAGGCTTCATCCCCAAGAACGATAGCCCGCGCCTGTTGGCCGAACTGGATCTTCCCCTGGGGACGGCCATCGGCGTGACCGAAGCGGCGGTGTCCAAATTCGAGCGTTTTCTCCAGGAAAATCTCATGGTCGAGGGGAAGACGGACGGGGAGGGGTTCCTGGGCTGGACTACCTACCTCGGATCCAAGGGCGGTCCCCGTTATCGTCTGCCCTATGAGCCCCAATCCAAAGGTGCCGAACACGTCTCCATGATCCTGTCGGCCACCTCGCGGGATTTCATCACCCGCACCATCCCCCTGCTTGAGGAGTACTGCGCCGAGCAGTTTCCCAGCATGACCACCACCTGGCAGGCCGAGGCCTTGGGCGGGGTAGGGGGTAAGCCTGTGCAGCTGCGCCTGTCGGGCAAAGATATCCATACCCTTTTCGAACTGGCCGAAGCAGTGAAAAAACAATTGCGTGAGACCCCGGGGGCCAAGAACATCGAAGACGACTGGGGGCCGCGCACCAAGAAGCTCATGGTGGCCATCAACCAGGCCCGCGCCCGGCGGGCGGGGGTGACCAGTCAGGATGTGGCCGTCTCGCTGCAGTCGGGGTTGAGCGGCTTTGCCACTACCGAGTATCGTGAAGGCGAGCAGGTGATCCCCATCGTGCTGCGCTCGGTGGCCGCCGACCGCCAAGACATTGGTAAGGTGGAGAGTCTCAACGTTTATGTCCAGTCCAGCGGTGCGGCCGTGCCCCTCAAGCAGATTGCCGATGCCCAGGTCGTCTGGGAAGCCTCCAAGATCCTGCGGCGCGACCGCTACCGCACGGTGACCGTCTCCTGCGACCTGGAGCCGGGGGCCAACGCCATGGCCATCGGCGCCCAGATGGGTGCCTGGCTTGACCAGGAGAGCCGCAATTGGCCGGCCGGCTATACCTATGAGAGCGGCGGCGATTTCGAAGAGTCCGCCGAGGCCAATCAGGCCCTGGTGGACAAACTGCCCGTGGCCGGCTTCATCATCCTCTTACTGCTGGTCAGCCAATTCAACAGCCTGCGGCGCACCGCCATCATCCTCTTCACCATTCCCCTGGGCCTCATCGGGGTGGCGGTGGGGCTGTTGGCCACCGGTGCCCAGTTTGAGTTCTTCACCATGCTGGGGGTGATCTCCCTGGCCGGCATCATCATCAACAACGCCATCGTCCTCATCGACCGCATCAAAATCGAGATCAACGAGAACGGCCTGGCCCCCAACC
>JBNKKA010000258.1:0-3914 GCA_050291585.1 Desulfobacteraceae bacterium | reverse complement strand
GGTAGGCCCCTCGCTGACCCTTGGCGGTGGTAGAGCGCGAGACCGCCTTGGACTCGCCTCTGCGCGTGAGGGAGTACAGCTTTCCGCCCTGCCCTCCACTCACCAACCTCGCCAGAGAGCGGTCGAGAGCCTTGGAGAGGCGGATGATGGTACCCAACTGGGGCTGAATCTCGTCGTTCTCGATCCGCGTGAGCAGATCCACCTCAAACCCAGTCAGTTGGCTGAGGTCTTCCAGGGAAAGTCCTTTATCGCGCCGCAGGCGCTGGACCCTGCAGCCGATCGCTTCGGTGGCGCAATCGTCCCCATCTTTGATATCGCCCGTCAAGTCTTCGAAGTAGTCAACATTGATATGGGGAGGCTCTTTCTTCGTCTCCATAACTGCATCCTTCTCGCCCGCCTACGGGCAGTACAAGGTAAAAAGTTCAAAAGCAGCGCCCCAGAGAGCGCGACTTGATCCTATCACGAGCACTAGTGTTCAGGTAGGACGGCTTTGTCCCCCCATCCCGATGGCAGTTTCTGCCCTTCGGGCTCCCCCAGCTGCTCCTTTAAAAGCGAGAGCCCCGGGCGAGCGAACTTCATGTGGCCCTCCTTGAGGGTCCGCCCGTTGACGGTGGCCTCGGACCTTAGCCGATGGCCCACGGTGCGCTCCATCTGGCGACCGAGCCAGAGAATACGGTCCACGTCGTAACCGTGTTCGATGCCCATCTCGTCGATCTGCACCAAGGTGTCCTCCAGGCAGACTAAACCCACGTAGCGCGGATCCTCGTAGTAGTACTCCCCGGTGCCCTTGACCGGGCAGTCGTCGAGGAAGTTGGCCGGTTGGCCCCCCATACCGCCGATGGTGGCCTCAAACTTGTGGATGCCCGCCTGGAGAGCGGCTAAGACCGAAGCGGAAGCCACCCGCTTGGTCTCATGAAAATGGGCCAAATGCAAATTGGAATCGGGAATCTCGTCCAGAATCATCGAGAAGTAACGATAGACCTCTGCGGCTGAAGCGCTACCGTCATGGTCAGCGTGCTCGATATCGTGGGCGCCGATCTCCAGCCAGCGCTTGGTGAACTCCACGGCATCCTTCATGTCGGTGGCCCCACCGATGGGGCTGCCCCAGATGGTGGACACCGTCCCACACATCTGAATACCGGCGTCGTGGCACTTTTTGATGCAGCGTTCGGCCTCGGCCCAATAAACCGGCAGGGTGGTGCCCGAGTTGGCGAAGTGGTGCTCCTCCTCGGTGGATACCATCATGAGCACGCGATCGGGGCCGATGCCCTGCTCCTTGAGTCGGATGGCGCGGTCCACCGATGGCTCACGGATGGTGATGGCGGTCAAGGTGATCTCGTCGTAGTTTATGCCTTTGCGCTCGCAGCGCCGTTTGAATCGATCCGAACGCAGGTGGGTGAGCAACTCCTCGGCGTCACTGAACTGGGGCATGAGGTATGGGTTGCCCAGGTTGGTGACCTCAATGTCCCGGCAGCCGGCGAAGATCAGCTCCTCCAGATAGAAGATCTTGGCCCGCGTGGAGATGAACTGCTCCAGGTGCTGAAATCCGTCCCGGATGGTGATGTCGCCGATGGTCACTTTGCGCGGCATGCGCGGGAAAATTTTCCAATAATCGTATTCGGTCATAACGCCCTCCTCCTTGGCAGTGCTTTTTAAATTGGGATGACGCGTCATCAACGTCCTTTGTAGACGGGTTTGCGTTTTTCGCGAAATGCCGCCAGCCCCTCGAGACGATCTTCGGTGGGGATGCATACCCAGTATGCATTTGATTCGATGGCCATGCCGGTGTCGAGGTCGGCCTCACTGCCGAAATCGATGGCGTATTTGGCCTGCTCGATGGCGATTGGGCCTGTCTCACATACCTGGGCCGCCAGTTCCTGGCAGGTGGTCCTGAGGTCCTGGGGATCGCAGATCCGGTTGACCAGGCCGATCTCAAGGGCTTCGGCGGCACCGATACGCGCCCCGGTGAAGATTAGCTCCTTGGCTTTGCCCTTGCCCACCAAACGTGGCAGGCGCTGGGTACCGCCAGCCCCGGGGATGATGCCCAGGCGGGTCTCGGTCAGTCCCATGGTGGCAGTGGTTGCTGCCACGCGCAGATCGGAGGCCAGGGCCAGCTCAGTACCGCCCCCCAGGGCCACGCCGTTTACGGCGGCAATGACCACCTTGGGCAGGCGTTCGATGGCGCTGAAGGTGCTGCGAATGGTGTGGATGAAGGTCTTCACTTCAACGGGGCTGAGGGTCGCCCGCTCCTTGAGGTCGGCACCGGCGCAGAAGGCTTTCTCCCCCGCCCCGCTGATCACCACCACCCGTACTTCCGGGTCAAAACGCAGCGCCTCGATCCTGTCGCGCAGGGCGTGGAGCAGTTCGAAGTTAAAGCTGTTCATCACCTGGGGCCGGTTAAGGGTCAACCAGGCCACTGCCTCGCTGGTCTCGGTCGTTAAAACCGATTCACTCATGAAAAAGTCTCCTTTTAAAAAGCACCTTTACTTCAACAGCCAATATAGCGCGATATCACTATCCGTTGTACCTCGCTAGTGCCCTCGCCGATGTCGAGCAATTTCTGGTCGCGGTAGAAACGCTCAACGGCGTACTCCTTCATGAGACCGTAACCGCCGTGGATCTGAACGGCGTGGTTGGCCACCCGTCCCATAAGCTCGGAGCAGTAGAGTTTGGCCATGGCCCCCAGCTTTTCAAAGGGCTGCTTCTGATCGCGACGCACACAGGCCTTATAGAGTAGATTGCGGCCGCACTCTAGCTCCGTGGCGCAGTCGGCCAGTTTGAATGCTACCGCCTGAAACTTGCTGATAGGTTGGCCGAATTGTTCTCGTTTACGGGCGTATTTGAGGGCCAGTTCGTAAGCGCCCTGGGCGCCCCCCAACCCCATGGCGCCAATGGAGAGACGGCCACCGTCGAGCGTTTGAAGCATCTGGTGAAAGCCGTCGCCCTGGTTACCGAGGATGTTTTCCTTGGGGACGCGCACGTTGTCAAAGTAGAGGGTGGCCGTGTTGGATGCGCGCCACATCATCTTCTGGTGCATGGGTTCGGCTTTGAACCCCTTGGTGCCAGATTCCACGATGAAACAGGAATACTCCGGCTTGCCGTTGGAACGCGTTCCCGTGATGGCCTGCACCGTCACCCCAAGGGTCATCTCGGCGGCGGCGTTGGTGATGAAGATCTTAGAGCCGTTGATGACCCAGTCGTCGCCGTCACGCACAGCAGTGGTCTTGCTGCCACCGGCGTCCGAACCGGCCGTGGGCTCCGTCAAACCGAAACCCCACAGCTTTTCCCCTCGGCAGAGGGGGGGCAGGTAGCGCTGTTTCTGCGCCTCGGTGCCGAAGTAATAAAGCGGTCCGATCCCCAGAGAGTTGCCCGCTGCCACAGTGGCTGCATGGGAACCGTCAACGCGGGCCACCTCCTCCACGGCAATAATGTAGGCGAGATAGTCCATAGCCTGCCCATCGTAGGCCTCGGAAACAAACATGCCGAAGAGCCCGATCTCCCCCATCTTGCGGGTCAGCGCTTCGGAGAACTCCTCTTTCTCGTCCAGCTCCATCGCCAGGGGAGCGATCTCGCTCTCGGCGAAGCGGCGTACCTCTTTGCGGATCATCTGCTGCTCGGTGTTAAGGTTGAAATCCACTAGGACCTCCTTTTTCCGCCCCTAAATCGATTCTGCACCCCTGAACAGAGCGCACTACGCTATATTTTAGTGTAGCCCGACGGCACCTAAGCTATATTCAGACGTTGTCAGGCCAAGTAAGTCACATTATCGTCTGCCTCCGGATCCGGCAGAGTCATGCCGCGGCCCTGCTTGAGGCCGCTGAGGATAAAATCCTCGTAGATACCGGCGATGGCGTCGATGGCCAGACGCCCTTCAGGGTTGAACCAGCTCGCCCCGGCGGTGCATAGGGTCAGCA
>JBNKKA010000257.1:0-4088 GCA_050291585.1 Desulfobacteraceae bacterium | reverse complement strand
GGCGGGTCTCGGTTTCAGAATCGATATAGCTGGTAGCCTCGTCGAGGATAATCATCTGGGGATCGCGGGCCAGGGCGCGAGCCACCGAGAGCAGCTGGCGCTCACCGCTGGAGAGCAGGGCCCCGCCGTCGGTGAGCTCCGTCTCGATGCCGTCGGGCAGACGCTCAATGAACTCCCTACAGCCGGCCGCTGTGAGCACCCGATTCAGGTCGGCCGCAGTGGCGTGGGGCTGATGGGGGAAGAGGTTGGCCCGAAGGGTGCCGGAGAAGAGAAAGGGATCCTGGGTGACCAAGGCCAGCATGGCGCGTATCTCTTGACTGGAAAGCTCCCGCAGGTCGCTTCCGTTGAGGCGCACACAACCAGCGACCGGATCGTAAAAACGCACGATGAGGTTGATTAGGGTGGTCTTGCCCGATCCGGTAGGCCCCACCAGGGCCAAGGTCTCTCCCGCCGAAAGGGTGAAGGAGATGTCGCGCAGGACCAGTTCATCAGGTGTATAGGCGAAATCCACATGCTCGAAACGCAGGGATTGAAAGGTCCTACCGTCGCTATTGGGTGTCCCTTGCACCGGCCCCTCTGGCAATTGTTTCTCAGGCAGTCGCTCGTGGTTGTCCAGGAGCAGGAAGATGCGTTCGGCCGATGCCATGGCGTTCTGCAAAATGCTGTACTTCTCGGCCAAGTCCCGGATGGGGCGAAAAAACATCCGCATGTAGGTGATGAAAGCTACCAGCACCCCGAGGCTGATCTGTTGCTGAAGCACCTGCCCGCCGCCAAAATAGATCAGGGCCGCAAGGGTGATCACGCCAACCATCTCGATCACCGGCATGAAGAGGGCGAAGAGATGGATCTGCTGCATGCCGAGGAGGTAGTTCTCGTGGTTGAGGGTCCGAAAGAAATCGGCGTTGCGGTCTTCGGCGCTGAAGGCCTGAATCACCTTCATGCCGTCGATGGTCTCGGCGAAGCGGGTATTTATTTCGGCGACCTTGATCCGTTGACCACGGAATACGTTGCGGATGTGACCTGAAAAACCCAAGGCGGTGCCTACCACCAGGGGCAGGACCACAACCGAAACCAGGGCCAGCTGCCAGTGCAGGGAGAAAAGCACCACCAGGATGCCCGCCAGCAGGAAGAGATCCTTGAAGAGCAGGGCGATAACCGAGGTAAAAAGCTCGTGCATGTTCTGCACGTCGTTGGTCATACGCGTCACCAGGCGAGCCACGGGATTATGGGCGAAAAAAGAGACCGAGAGCCCCTCCAGGTGGGCGAAGAGGCGCACCCGCAGGTCGTGCATGATGGTGTGCCCAGCGTACTCCATGATGAGCTTTTGAAAGAAATTAAGGATGAAGTTAACCGCCACCAGCCCCAAGAAGAAAAGGGCCAGGCGTCCCAAGCCGGCCAGGTCATGGGCCCGCAGCAAGCGCCGCTCCGCCACCGGCAGACGGTTGTAGTCATCAGCATGGATGCGGGTGCCCGCATCGCCGTGCATGAACAGGTCGGGGTGGCGTGCCACGACGGCGTCGGCCGCAGCCCCAGTCTCCACCGGAAGCAGGCCCCTGTTGGCCGTGGTATCCGAAAGAGCGCCCTCCGGAGAAACGGGTACAATGTGGCGGTCGATGGCCATCTTGGTCACATAGGGCAGGGTCAGTTCCACCAGGGTAATGCCCATCACCAGTACGATGGAAAGCAGGACCCAGCGTACAAGAGGACGCACAAAGGGGTAGAGACGTTTGAGCAGACGCAGGTCGTAGGTTTTACCCAGACCCTCTTCCGCCATGGTGGTATCATCCATGGCCATGGTTGTTCTCCTCCAAGGCCTGCAGTTGTAAGGTGCGGGCGAAATAGCCACCCTTTTCTGCCAACGCTGCCGGCGTTCCGGCCTCGGTGACTTGCCCCTCAGCGATGGTGACAATGTGGTCTGCGAACTGCAGGACACTGAGGCGATGAGAGGCCACCAGGAGGGTCTTGGTGCCGGCCATGGACCTGAGCCCGGCGACGATAACCTCGGCGGTCTCGCTGTCCACCTGGCTGATGGGATCGTCGAGCAGCAGTACGGGAGAATTTTTTAAAAAGGCCCTCGCGAGACCGATACGCTGTTTCTGCCCCCCCGAGAGAATGACCCCCTTTTCACCGACGATGGTATCCCAGCCATTGGGCATACGCGCCAGCATCTGCTCCAGGGCCGCCAGGCGGGCCACGCGCTCCAGCTCTGCTCCGGAGACAGCCTCGTCCCCCAAAGTGATATTGTCCCGGATGGAGCCGGCGAACAGAAAAGGCTCTTGGGGAGCGAAGGCTATGCGCTGGCGCAGGTCGTCAAGGGGCCAATTGCGCAGGTCGACGCCCCCCAGACTGATCTGCCCGGCGCTGACCTCATAGAGCCGCGGCAATAGCCGCATCAAGGAGGTCTTGCCGCTCCCCGGCGGGCCGACAATGCCCAACATCTCGCCCGCGGCCAGAGTGATCTCGATCTCCCTCAGCACCCCAGGCGTATCGACCCCATAGGCAAAGGAGACCCCATCGAAATGCAGCCCATTATCGGTGGGCAGAGGCATGCTGGGGCTCGGCGGATCCAAAATGGTGGCCCTTGTCTGGAAGATGCGATTGAGGCGGTCCAGGGAGGCGCGTCCGCGCTGGATGAGGTTGGTCACCCAGCCCAGGGCCATCATGGGCCAGGTCAACAGGCCCAGGTAGCTGATAAAAGCGACGAAATCGCCCGGGGTGATTTCGGCCAGGATGGTGCGCCGCCCGCCAAAGTAAAGCACCATGGCCAGGCTCATGTTGGTGAGCACCAGCATCATGGGAAAATAGGCCCCGGTGACCTTCGTTAGGGCGATGTTTTTATCGATGTAGGCCCGCGAGGCGGCGCTCACCTCGGCCAGGGCCACCGCTTCGGTGGCGTGGGCTTTGATCATGCGAATACCGGTAAAGCGCTCTCGCACCGTCTCGGTGAGATTTGAAAAAGAGGCCTGTACATCGCCGTAACGGCGGTGCATCTGGCGGCTGAGCAGGCGAGCGCCGAAAGCGATGAAGGGCATGGGGATGAGCACCAGGAGGGTCAGCTGCACATGAATATAGAGCATAAAACCAATGGCCGCACTCCCCAGAAAAAGGGCATCGTTGAGAGCCACCATACCCATACCCGAGGCCATGCGCACCTGTTGAATATCGTTGGTGGCGTGGGCCATGAGGTCACCGGTGGGGGTATGGTCGAAATAGTCGGCCGACAGCGACTGGAGGTGGTCGAACAAACGGTTGCGCAGGGCCTCCTCCACCCGCCGGGCGGTTCCCAAAAGACAGCGTCGCCAAAGGTAACGAAAGCCGCCGATGAAAAGACCACATGCGACGAGATAGAGTGCATAGCGGAGCAGTTGGGCCGGTGTAGCGCTGAAGCGGGTCAGATCGTCCACCGCCCACTTGACCACCCGCGGAATAAATAGTTGCAGCAGATCCACCACAATGAGGGATAGCAGCCCAACCACGATCAGCCAACGTCGTTCCCGCAAATAGGGGCCTAAGAGGGCCAGGGCCGATCGAAGCGATGGGGAGGAGAGTTGTGAAGGCAAGCTGGAGGAATCCTTTGGTTGAGGTTGGCCTGCAGGCACTCGCCAAAAAGGCGGGCTGAGATGCAAGCCGCTCCCTGATGTGAGCAGGGCACGAAAGATATAATCTAATCAGTCTGCCATCCAGGTCAAATCATCTCCTCAACGTAAACTGGGGATGAAAGGCGCCTGCGGCTAAACGGCAGGTTCCTCCCCCTGGAGGTTATTTGACTTTTAGAGCACATATAGTTAGTCTGAGAGGTTATGGAAACAGGAACTATAGTAGAATTCATAGACAGCCAGAAGATTATAACGGCGATCATCATCGAGATCAAGAAGCTACGCCTGCGTCTGCTCACCGAGTATGGCCGTGAAGTTAAAATCTCAGCCAATCGTCTGGCCCTGCTGGGAAGCGAACGCCTCGATACCGGCATGAGCCGCCAGTCCATGGTGGACGCGCTAAAAGCCGCCGCTAAGCGCCGCAACACCTTGGCTGACAAGGTCGACATCCTCGAACTCTGGGAAGTCCTCAACAGCGAGCAGGAGTGGGTC
>JBNKKA010000256.1:0-4168 GCA_050291585.1 Desulfobacteraceae bacterium | reverse complement strand
AGCTACGAACAGGCTGCCATGGTGGGTCCCATCTCCATCGTCATCGCCGCGGCCATCGGTGGGGTCATGGTACCGGTTTACGCCATGCCGACCCTGATGCAGCAACTCAGCCGTTTGTCGCCCCTGGCCTGGGGACTTAACGCCTACATAGAGCTCTTCGTCCGCCAGGGGCATCTCGCCGATGTGGCCCCAGAAGCTGCCGCACTGGCCCTCTTTGCCCTCACTTGCCTGCTGCTGGCCTGGGGCGTGCGCCATGGCAGACAGAGAAGTGGAAGGACCGGAGGCTAGTGGGTCTGGTTTGCTTCTATTCTATATTAGTTGAATAGAAGAATGGTATCCTTCCCTGACGAGAGGCCGTTTTGATGCCGTCTCCAAAGATCCTTTGCGGGGATTGAATCCCCTTGACGTCACCCCCAAATCTGGGCCAAAATAGGACCGAATTAACCCTTCCCAAGCCTGAACCCGACGTACGATCTCACTGTAGCACACCCAAAGATCGTGGTTTGTCCGGCAAGGCCGATTGGATATGGATGAAGCGATATCGATTATTGATGGTGGGCCGCAACTACCTGATTCAGAGCAATGGTAAACCCCGCAAACATGGGTTTCAGCAGCACTTTGTCCTCCAGGCAGATGGCCCCAAACAGGCGCTTCAAATGGCAAAAGCCAGGTTGCGTCTGGACGCCGAACTCGGTGCCATGACCCTCAACGAAGCCAGCGATCCCCCCGAGGTGGATCTGGACACCCTCTGGGAGATGGATATCCTCGACGACCCCGAAGATGTGCCCCCCGGCAGGACCTTTTTTGTTGAAAAACGGTGGTGGCAGTTCTGGAAGTAGGCCCTCTTTTTTTCAGCTTGTATTGCAATCTCAGCGCGTCAGCACACTCAAGGAATCCCGATGGGCTTGATCGATACACTAGAGCGGATGATGTTTCCGGGACGTCGCCCCGCCGAGCGGGTGGTTTTCAAAGAGATCTATTGCAAACGCAAGGGCGAAGGGTACCTCAAACGTTTTCGAACCGCCGCCGTGGGCACCGCCTACCGCAATGTGGATGGTAGCGAACGCCAACAGATTCTCGAAGGACTTAAGGTGGGGGACCGTTTACGCCTGGTGTGGGATGTGCGCAAGGAGAACCGCATCCTCCTGCTAAAATGGGGGGCGGGCAGAGATATAGATATGTCTCTGTGCATGGGGCGTCTGGACGACAAGGTGGCCGCCGAGGTGTTGCGCGGTGTCACCCAGGAGACCCGTGTGCCCACTGCCAGGGTGGCCAAGATCTCCGGCGGCACCCGCAAGCGGCCCAAACTGGGTTGCGTCATCGAGATGTCGATTTACCCCGTGGAATCATAGCGACTCTGAAGTTAAGGTGAACCTTTTACAGCCGGAAATCCCCATGCCGACCGATGACATTACGCCCCCCGAGACCTCTCCCCAAGCTGAGGAGCAGGCGCGCCTGACCGCTGCCGCTGAAGCCTTGTTCGACTTTGCCATCGGACGTGAGGAGTTGCAGCACATCATGACCCTTCTGCCGGAGGATACCCAGGTGGAGCGCAGCAAGGTTGAATACGAACTCCGGCTTCTAAAGCTCATCACCGTAGGCTGGAGTATTAATTACTTCCTCGAAGCCTTTCCCCACAAAGACCCCCTCGCAGGCCTCTATTGGGAGAAAGTACGCACGTTTTCGAAACATGTGTCGGAGACGACGGCGCTGATGACCGGGGGGGAGGTGAATTACTTTGAGGTGCTGCGCGGCCGCTTGGACTTTTACGTGGATGCCCTCGCCAGGCAGAGCAATGCGGCGGAGCCTGCGGCGGTGATTGGTCCGGCCTTTGCCGGCAACTGCGGAAACGTCGAGGATGTCTTCGCGGTGATCAGTGGGTCGCGGATGTTCATCGCCACCACCGGTCGGGTGAAGCAGATCTTGGAAGCCCTGGTGTCGGCCTAAGGCTTGAAACTGGCAAGCGTTTGGGTCAGGCGCTGGGCCAACTCAGATAACTCCCTTCCCAAGGCCTCCGTATCCAGCGCCTCACCTGATTGCCATACCGCCACGGCTTGCACTTCACGCACCATCTGATCGAGGGCGGTTAGCTGCTGGGCTGTCTCCTTTGTTCCTTCGCTGTTAGCGCAGGATTCGATGGCGCTGTTGAGGGTTAGCAACTCTAGCTGAGCCGCTAAATCGGCGACGTCCCCATTGGAGGCCTCTTGGTAGGCTGTTTGCTCTTGGAGCGATTCGATGCTAGCCTCTGAGTAGATCATTGGGGCGCCTCCGCTGTGTGAAGACTCGTCTTGTGCCTGACCATTCCACCTTATCCGTTTTTGCTTTAAATAACCCTACGAGGCCGTCAACTGTTTTGGGATAACTTAGGTATCGGCTGATCGGCAGCGGACTTGAGCTCCAAAGCCATCATTGGCTACAGAAATAGACACTCAGGGCGCTAGTTTTATTGCCAAGTCGGATGGGGCGCTTATCTTTCATGGATAACCAAAGGCTTGAACCGTTCCTTGCTCTCTGGGCAAGAAACCCAACCACAACGGGGGGTTGACATGAAAACCGCAGAAGAGATCATCAATGAAAACAAGCGTGAGATGGTTTGTGTGGATTATGGTCAGAGCGTGAAGGATGCCATCCATCAGATGGTAACCCACAAAATCGGAGCGATTCTGATTCGAAAAGAAGACCGCCTGGTGGGCATCTACACCGAGCGCGACCTCCTGCGCAACATGGATACACCCGGGTTCGATCCCGCCGCGGCGCCCATCGCCGATTATATGAGCAGCCCCCTGTGCACCACCGCCCACGACACCCCCCTGATTAAAATGACCGAAATTTTTCTGGGACGCTTCATCCGTCATATCGTGGTGGAAAAAGCGGGTGCTCAAATCGGGATGCTCAGCATTGGTGACGTCCTGCGCGCCAACCTCCTGGCCCAGGACAAAAAGATAAAAGAGCTCAATACCATCGCCAGTTGGGAATACTACGAGAACTGGGGTTGGGACCGCAAGAAGCGTTGAGCACACTGCACCCGGTCGCTTGACAAATAAGCGAGTTGAAACCTATTATGTGGCATCTGGTGGGGGCATCCACCTCCCCCGCAGCGCCTTTCGTCGGCCTTTGCTCGAATCTGACTGGCATCTATCTGCATATCCAGGGCGCTGCTTGTGCTTGTCAATGTCACACCGCATGCCACGCCTATCCGTCCTGCGGTCCAGTTCGATCTTTGCAGTCAATGCCAACCGATCCGCGCAAAGCGGGTTGCAATCCACGAGGAGCGATGCAACCACTCAGCGAAGGCAGCGCGTTCTCCCCATGGCATCCCGGGCTCTTCAGCCTGGCAGTATACGCCCTCATGGTGCTGATACTCATGGCCATGCTTCTGTTTCTCACCCAATGGCTGGGCCAACGGAAACCGGGTGCTGAGAAGAAAAGGCCTTACGAGAGCGGCATCATCCCCACCGGACCAGCCCACTTGCGCTATCCCGTACCCTTTTTCATGGTGGCTGTTTTTTTCCTGCTCTTCGACCTGGAAGGCGCTTACATCTTCTCCTGGGCCATGGCCGTTGAACCCCTGGGTTGGACCGGTTGGCTGCAGATCACTTTCTTTATCCTGGTGCTTTTGCTGGGGCTGGCCTACATCTGGGTCAAAGGAGGGCTTGCTTGGGGGCCGACATCGCCAAAAGCGTAACATCTCCCCCGGAGGGCCTGCTCAGCGCCGCCGACACGGTGCTCAACTGGGCACGGCAGCACAGCCTGTGGCCCATGTTTTTTGGCCTCTCGTGCTGTTTTGTGGAGGAAGCCACGGCATTCACCGCGCGTTACGACATTGCCCGTTTCGGTGCCGAAGTGCTGCGCCCCTCACCGCGCCAGTCCGATCTGTTGATCGTTTCCGGAACGGTCTTTAAAAAAATCGCCCCCGTGGTCCTGCGGCTCTATGAACAGATGCCCGAACCCAAGTGGGTCGTCTCCATGGGGTCTTGTGCCAATACCGGCGGGATGTACGACGCCTACAGCGTGGTGCAGGGGGTCAATCAGTTTCTGCCGGTGGATGTCTACATCCCGGGCTGCCCCCCGCGGCCCGAAGCCGTCCTGGCCGGGCTGGTGATGCTCCAGGAGAAGATCGCCGAGGAGAGACCCTCTCGGCGTATTTTTCATTTGGGCGGCGGCAGCC
>JBNKKA010000255.1:0-4197 GCA_050291585.1 Desulfobacteraceae bacterium | reverse complement strand
CAGGCCGAAAATCAACTTGCCGCGTGGGGTCAGGGGGCTGGAGACCGGATCGGTGGCGATAAAGAAGGCCCCGAAGAGCAAGGCACCCCCGAAAAGATGGTGCAGGACTGTCCAGCCGCTCGCGGGGGCCACCATCTGCTGGAGGCCGCCGATGACTGCTACGGAAGCGATGACGCCCGCCGGAATCTCCCAGGAGGCTGTGCGGCGAATGCAGAGAAAGAGCCCTCCCAACAGGCAGGCCAGGGCGCTGGTCTCTCCCAAGGAGCCGTTGGTGGTTCCCCAAAAAAGGTCCATCAGGGGCGTCACCACTCCACTCTGCTTGAAGGCGTCCATGGGGGTCGCCTGGGTGATGGCGTCCACATGGCTGAGCGTACTCTCATACCCCGAGGCTGCCAGGGCGCCGGCAAAAGAGATCATCACGAAAGCGCGCCCCACCATGGCAGGGTTAAAGAGGTTCATACCCACCCCGCCGAAGATCACCTTGCCGATGCCGATGGCGACAAAGCCGGCGATGACGCCGACGTACCAAGGAGCCGTGGCGGGCAGCGAGAGGGCCAGGATGAGGCCGGTGACGGCGGCGGAGCAGTCTTTTAGGGTCGCCGTACGGCCCCTCATCTTCACGAAGAGGGCTTCGGCCGCCAAACAACTGACCACGCAAACGGCGATCTGAAACAGAGCCAGGCCGCGGAAGACGTAGATGGCAACGAGGACCACGGGAACCAGGGCGATGAGGACATCGCGCATCATCCCCTGGGTGGTCATGGCCGTGCTGGAAAGGTGCGGCGAGGGAGCCACGTGCAGCACCGGCGCCTCGAGATTAGCTGCGTCTTGATCTTTGATTGCTTCAGCCATAAGGATTTCGTTCCTAAATCAATTGAAAAATCAACCTGCTTCAATCCTGCATAAGTGGGTCAGCTGATTCCGGGGGCTGCAGTGACAAGGCAGTGAGGGCGACGTCGAACTACTGAGAGCCCTTGGCAATGCCGTATCTGAAGTCGGCGGGATCACTTACCTGCGGCAACAACTTGAGCCTTGCCCGTCCGTATCAACTGCACCAGGGGTAGACTGGCCGGGCAGATGTAGGCGCAACTGCCGCACTCGAAACAGGCCATGATGTTGTAGCGCCGGGTCAGGTCCACATCCCCATGGCGGGAGGCCAGGGCGATTTTGGTGGGCACCAGGTTCATGGGGCAGGCATCCACGCAGCGCCCGCAGCGCACGCAATTGGTCTCCTCGGCTTTGGCCACGTCGGCTTCGGTGAGAATTGTCAAACCGCTGGTCCCCTTGGTGATGGGGGTGGCCGGGTTGGTGAAGGCAAAACCCATCATGGGCCCCCCGGCAACCATTCGGGCCGCGTCTTTGGTCAGCCCGCCGCAGAAGTCGATGAGTTCACCGAAGCTGATTCCCATGGGCACCAGCAGGTTCTTGGGTTGACGGATGCCGCCGCCGGTGACGGTCATGACCCGGTGGGTGAGGGGCTTTTGACGCACCACCGCCCGGGCGACAGCAGCAACGGTACCCACATTGCTCATGGCCACGCCCACATCCGAGGGCAATCCCCCCAGGGGCACCTCACGGTTAATGACGGCCTTGATCAATTGTTTCTCACTACCCTGGGGATACTTGGTCTTGAGGACCATGATCTGGATGTCGGTTCCCTTAGCGGCCTCACGAAGCACCTTGATGGCCTCCGGTTTATTGTCCTCGACGCCGATGGCGATACGTTTGGCGCCCACCGAGCGGCCCGACAGAAGTGCGCCGGCAATAATGGGCTCCGGAGCCTCTACCATGAGGCGGTAGTCGGCGGTGAGGAAAGGCTCGCACTCACAGCCGTTGACAATGAGGGTGTGGATGGGCTTCTTGTCGTTGGGCAGGATCTTGACGTGGGTGGGAAACGCCGCCCCGCCCAGGCCGACGATGCCCGCCGCCGCGATGGATTCGCTGATCTCGGCGGGTTCGAAGGCCTCGATGTCGGCCTTGGGCCACTCGCCGCCAAAGATATCGGCCCACAAGTCTTCGCCGGTCAACTGGTCGCCGTCGGCTTTGACGGGGATGGCCCCCATGTGGCGACCGTTGGCCAGGGTGGTGACGCCCATCTTGAGGACCTTGCCTGCCAGAGGGCTGTGCAGGGCGGCCGACACAAAACCATTGCCTTTACCGACCAGTTCCCCGAAAACGACCTCCTGTTTGGCTTTGACCACCGGCTTGCAGCCCCCACCGATATTCTGCTGCAGGGGCAGGAGGACTTTCTCCGGAGGCGGTACGATCTCGATGGCCATCTCTTCCGCAAAGTGTTTCTCTTCCGGCGGATGAACGCCATGGGCAAAAGTGCCTTTGCCCTTAAGCCCGTGTAAACGACTTGCCATGATCTCTCCCCAATCGTGTACGCCCAAAAACGCCCGTCCGAAACCCGTTTGCAATCTGCCAGTGGGCGTCGGACAGGCGGGGTAGATTTCCGCTTTCTTGATCAATCGGGGTAGCTTAGCGCCATCAGTATTTAAAAACACTCAACGGTTAAACTACCTGTAATTAAAGGGAATTCACTTTATTGCATACGCACAAAGACGGACTTTATTATAGGTGATCCTAATTGTCAAGATCAATGTAAGCTATCGTAAATACTGTAAATAGAGTATTGCATTGCGCACTTCTGACATCCACGCGACATCATTTCGACCGACATTTTGCTTGAGAAATGCCTGATAGACCGTTTTTAGCATCTCTTGCCCGTCATTGGGGTGCTAGGGGGCAAAATGCACCATTGGATGCTTGTTCATCACTCGCAGAATAGTAATGATCCTGAGGCAATAGGTCTTGTGCCTGTATGCCCTTTGCGATCCAGATTAAAAAAAAGCAAATATGGTGCCATATGATCTATATTCCGCACATGGGTCTCAGTAATTCAGTCAATCTGGGGATTGTTCACTAAGCCATTGTTTATATTAAAGATAAATCTGAGCAAAGCCCATTCAGTTCGCCCCAAAGAGACCCATGGGTAGCGCAAGATGCCGGCAATGTCAATGGTATGACCATAAAAAATAGCGGGTCATTTCAGTCGATGCTTTAATAATAGGACCTGAATAACGAACCAGCCATCCCACCCAACTCCCGGAAAGGATATGGTTCAGATTCATACCTTGGTATTACCTTTGATCCAGAGTCCCGTCCCCAACGGCCAAAAAGGCGCTTGTGACTCACCATAGGCGGACCTGACAGGTGAGGGGTGCAGGAACCCATCAATCGCCCAAGTTTCGGTTGACGCTCGGTGGGACAACCCATTAAAATGATCCTATACTCATATCACTTTCCGCGTTCCGCTTTTGGCAAAGCCAATTGTTCCCTCAGAAAGGAGACCCTGTGCCCACACCACCGAGTCGAAAGTTGCTGGTCGCTTTAGATGGTTCCGAACAAGCCATGGCCGCAGTTGGCTACGTGGCCACCGTTTTCCCCCGTGAAAACACCCAAATAGACCTATTCCATGTGTCCGAGCAACTCTCAGACCTGTTCGCGGACATGGAGGCCAACCCCTTGTACAAGACCAAGACCAATCGGCTGCGCCAGTGGATTTCAGAGCAGCAAAAAACGACCCATGCGTATCTGGACATCGCCCGCGAGAGCCTCCTTTCGGCAGGCTTCTCCGAAGATCAAGTGGCTGTGCGCATACAACCCAAAAAATTGGGCGTGGTGCGCGATATCCAAAAGGCCTCCTACAACGACTACAGCGCTGTCGTGGTGGGCCGTACCGGTCTGAGCCGTCTCAAGGACATGTTCCTGAAAAACGTGGCCTTTCAGCTGGTTGGTAAACTCCACCACCTGCCCGTGATCGTGGTGGGCGGCCAGCCCCGCGAGCCCAACCTCTGCGTGGCCTTTGACGGATCGTCGGGTTCCCAGCGGGGGGTCTCCTGGGTGAGCCACCTGGTGGGCGGAAGCGACTGCAAAGTCTCCCTCCTGAGCCTCATCAGCAGGCGGGGGAAGTTCTGGATCGATGATGAGGAGTATTTCCTTGACGCATCCGGTGAAGACGCCCTCTCACACTGCCGCGGCAAGGTGGAGCCCGGTATTCTGGAGGCCTGCAACCACCTCATCGGCGCTGGCCCCCGGAGGGAGTAGCTCGTTCATGCCCGCCGCGAGCAGCAGCGAGGCCATCGCCACGGGGCCCACGGCGAGCTGCCTGGAGCTGCCCAGCAGGGCGTACAC
>JBNKKA010000254.1:0-4199 GCA_050291585.1 Desulfobacteraceae bacterium | reverse complement strand
GCATTGCGGGTCCCGGGGATGCCGTTCTGGTGGAATCCCCCTGCTATTACGGAGTATTGCAGGCCCTGGAATTGATGAACATCAGGGCTGTTGAAATACCGGTCTGCCCTGAGCAGGGGGTGGATATGGGCCAGTTGGAATCCGTTCTCCAGACCTGGTCCGTCAAAGGGATGATCATGAATCCCGCCTTCAGCAACCCGTCTGGATATCTGTGCCCGGAGAGCAAAAAAAGAAAAATTCTGGAGTTGATCTCCACCTTTGATATTTCTCTGATCGAGGATGATGTGTTTGCGCGGCTCGGATTTACGGGCACCCGCCCCAGGTCCATTCATTCCTACGACCGGGAGGGTCGGGTGATGCTATGCGGTTCCATCTCCAAAATGCTCAGCCCGGATTTCAGAGTCGGCTGGATCCTTGCCGGCCGCCATTCCGAGAAGGCAAGGGCCCTGAAATTCATCTCCACCCTGTGCAGCCCTTGTCACACCCAGTTTGCCCTGGCCCGGTTTCTGGAGACCCGCCAACTCGACCGCCACCTGGGATGGATTGCCCCGCTATACATGAAGAAACAACAATCCATGATCAACGCCATCAACCGCTGGTTTCCAGAGTCCACCCAGGTCAGCCACCCCCACGGTGGCTTTCTTGCCTGGATAAAGCTTCCCGACGAGATTGATGGTCTGACCCTGTACCGGGATGCCATCTCAGCCGGTATCACCCTCACACCCGGTGAAATCTGCTCTCCCACGGGCCGGTATAAAAACTATATCCGACTGAATTATGGCGTCGTTTCTGCTGATGAGATGGATTGGGCCGTAAAAATTCTGGGCGACCTCATCAGCAGACAGGGCAGGGCCCACGGGGAGACTTGGAGACAGCGTTGAATTATTGCTTCTTGATATGGCCGGCCGTCTGGGATGGGTCCTGATGGGTTAGACCCTGTATGGGTGGTTCCACTGAGTAGCCGTGTTGATATTGTATTGGATTTTGAGTATTGTCTCTTTATCGGTGGCTTTTATCCCATTCAATATCAAACGAGGAGGATGAGATGGCAAATTTTCTGTTTGTACTGGGCAAGGACGACAATGAGGCCGCAACAAGGTGTTTCCAGTTCGCGAAGATAGCGCATGGTAAAGGACACCTGGTCAATATGTTCTTTATCGATGGCGGTGTTAATTGGGCCGATAAAACCAGAGATCTGACCATCAAGACATCCACCGGCGATTGCCCGCATGATTACTTGCCTTACTTGGTGGAAAATGAGGTCGAGACCGGTATTTGTACCCCTTGTGCGAAAAACCGCAAGCTCGATGAAGCGAGCTTTTTCACGAATATGCAGTTGGATGGCGGACCCCACCTCATCGACATGGCTGCTGAAGCAAAGGTGTTCAATTTCTAAGGTGTTGCAGCGCCAGGGCTGGACTCAGGGGCGGCTGTTTCGATTAACGGCCGCCCCTTTATTTACTGACAAAGGTGCAGTCCGGAAGGTGCACTGGCCTATGAGGTCACCAGATCGACAGGCAGTTCCCGCTTGGCGACAACCACGCCGTCGGCATCACAATAGATCCAATCGCCGGGTTCTATCGTCATGCTCCCAAAATTTAGGGTCACATCCAGAGTGCCGGCACCCTTTTTTTCGCTTTTGCGCGGATTGCTGCCAAGTGCTTTGACGCCAAAATCGATCTTTCCAATCTCGACTGTATCCCTGATGGCCCCATGGATGACGACCCCGGACCAGTTGTTTTCACTGCCGATGCCGGCAATGATATCGCCGATGAGCGCCGTGCTGAGGGAACCGCCGCCATCCACCACGAGAACATGGCCGTCGGCGGGTGCTTCCAAGGTTTTTCTTAACAATACGTTGTCATTTTGACATCGGAGTGTTCTGCAGGGGCCCCAAAAGGCGGTGCGGCCGCCATAGTTCTGGAATTGGATCTCACAGCTCTCCAGCTCTTCCTGGAAATCATCCATCAAGTCGGCAGTTTTCATGGATTATTCTCCTCTTCAGGATTGCGCCATTATCTTCCGCAGCACAAAGGGCAGGATACCGCCGTTCTTGAAATAGGCGACCTCCACATCTGTATCCAGACGAGCGGTGGCTTGGAAGGAGACCTGACTGCCATCCGGCTTTTCAGCAACCACGGTCAACTGCTGACGTGGTTTAATGGCATCTATCCCAGTAATTGTATAACTCTCGTTGCCGTCGAGTCCCAGGGCGGCTGCATTTTCACCGGTTGAGAAGACCAGGGGCAGGACGCCCATACCCACCAAATTGCTCCTGTGAATCCTTTCGAATGACTCGGCGACGACGGCACGCACGCCTAACAGGTTGGAGCCCTTGGCCGCCCAGTCGCGGGAGGAGCCCGTACCATAGGCTTTGCCGGCAATGACCACCAGGGGGGTCTGTGAATCTTGATATGCCATGGACGCGTCATAGATGTACTGCTCATCCCCTTCCGGGAATTTGAGTGTGTAGCTGCCCTCCTTGTCCCCAACGAGTTTGTTCTTCAGGCGGATGTTGCCGAAGGTCCCGCGCATCATCACTTCATGGTTGCCCCGCCGGGAGCCATATGAGTTAAACTGCCCAGGCGCGACGCCCACCGAGATCAGGTATTGGCCGGCAGGGTAGGCTTCCGCGATAGCGCCGGCCGGAGAGATGTGATCGGTGGTGACCGAGTCGCCCACCACCACAAGGGCCCGGGCCGCCTCGATGTCGGCCACCGGGTCGGGAGCGATTTGAAAGCCGTCAAAATAGGGCGGGTTCTTGATGTAGGTGGAGGCGGCGTCCCAGGCGTAGGTGACCGATTTGACATCGGGCAGGTCGCGCCAGAATTCATCGCCATCGAAGATGCGGGCATATTCGCGTTCGAAGAACGCTTTTTTCACATGGGCATTTACCATAGCGTCGATCTCTTCGTTGGAGGGCCAGAGGTCATCCAGGTAGACCGGGCGCCCATTTGGATCCAGGCCCAGCGGCTCATAGCTCAGGTCGATATCCACGTGCCCGGCCAGGGCATAGGCCACCACCAGCATGGGCGAAGCCAGAAAATTGCTTTTTATCTTCTGATGGATGCGGGCCTCGAAGTTGCGGTTGCCGGAGAGCACGGCGGCCACGTTGAGGTCGTTCTCCGTGATGCAGTTTTCGATGATGGGGTTCAAAGGTCCGCTGTTGCCGATGCAGGTGGTGCAGCCGAAGCCGGCCAGGTGGAAGCCGAGCGCTTCGAGGTAGGGCATCAGACCGGCATCGGTCAGGTATTGCATTACCACCTTTGATCCAGGGGCCAGGGAGGTCTTCACATAGGCGGGCACCTTCAGGCCGTGCTCGACCGCCTTTTTGGCGAGCAGGCCTGCGCCGAGGAGCACGTAGGGGTTGGAGGTGTTGGTGCATGAGGTGATGGCCGCGATGACCACGGCCCCGCTGCGCAGCATCACTGGCTGGCCGTTCAGCTCGAGGGCGCAGGCCGTATCGACCACTGGAGCGCAGTTTGGCATACGGGAGGTTTGACAACCGGATTCATCATGGAACTGGGAGATGCGGGTGATCTCTTCATCGCGGTCATAGGCGCAGCCCAGGATCTCGGCGAATCGGGTCTTGAGGTCCGGGAGAGCGATGCGGTCCTGGGGGCGGGAGGGGCCCGAGACGCAGGGCTCGACAGTGGTGAGGTCCAGCTCGAGCACATCGGTATATTCCGGCGTCTCCGTGCCCGTGTAAAAAAGGGCGTTCTCCCGGGTGTATGCCTCCACCAATTTCGCTTTGTCATCGCGGCCGGTCAAACGCAGATAGTCGATGGTTTTTTCATCCACCGGGAAGAAGCCCAGGGTGGCACCGTACTCGGGCGTCATGTTGGCGATGGTGGCGCGATCGGGAATAGTGAGCTTCTTCATCCCCTCACCGAAGAACTCCACAAACTTCTCCACAACCCCAAAATTGCGCAGCATCTCGGTGACGGTCAAGACCATGTCGGTGGCGGTGACACCCGGCTTGAGTTCGCCGGTCAGGCGAACCCCGATGACTTCAGGGATCGAGAAGTAGTACGGCTGGCCCAGCATGACGGCCTCGGCCTCGATGCCGCCTCCATCGCCGTCCCCAACCCTGACTTTGTTGACATCGCCATCCCCAACCCCGCCTTTGGCCTCGACGCTGCCGGTGTCCCCGTCGTCGTCCCCGACCCCAGCTCCCTCCACCCGCGGCGCCCACTCTC
>JBNKKA010000253.1:0-4312 GCA_050291585.1 Desulfobacteraceae bacterium | reverse complement strand
TACCCGGGCGAACGGCCAGGTGGATATCGGCGATGGCGGCGGTCTCGCTCCGGCGCGGGTCCACGGCCACCAGCAGGCGCTCGGGATCCTTGCTGAAGCCCTTCAGGGTCAGCGGCGCGCGGGGCATCTGGTGACTCTGCATGCCGTTCCAGCCCCAGGCCACCAGCATCTCGGCCGCGTGCTCGTCGGGGATGGCGACATTGTACTGTTTACCCAGCATACGCCCGAAGACCCACCAGGAACCGCAGAACTCCTGACCGGCCGAGGAGTAGTAATATTGGGAACCCAATGCGCGCAGCAGAGTCAGGCCAAAGCCCGCCTCCATGTGGCCCCCCTGGGCGCTACCGCCCATATAGGCCAGGCTGCGTGGTCCGTGGGCATCCAGCAATCCCTGGAGTTTGTCGGCGATCTCGGCGATGGCAGTGTCCCAGGAGATCGGTTCAAAACCAACACCCACCCTTTTAAGAGGCTGACTCAGACGATCGGCGGGGTACTGGTGATAGATGACGTTGAGGCCTTTGCGGCAGGCGTAGCCTTGGCTGCGCGGGTTGGCCTTGTCCGGCCGGACCTTGACCATGCGGCCCGCTTCCACAAGTACTTCCAGGCCACAGTTCTGAGCACACAGGACACAGCCCGTTTTTTGCCAGTCGTCCATTTTTCCCTCCTAAAAGAGCCCTCGCTCTTTGCCCATATTGATGTAGGTTTCGACCGTGTTTTTGGGGGGTACATAAGGCGCCTCGGTGGATTTGGGCACAAGGCCCAGGGCGTCGCTGGGGCAGCTAGGAACGCATACGCCGCAACCGATGCACCGCTTTGGATTGACGACGGCCGCTTCTGTGGCATCATCCATGCTGATGGCCTCCATGTGGCAGCGCTCCACACAGGCCTCGCAGGAGATGCATGCTTCCGCATCCACGCGGGCATAATAATTGGTATGGACGTGGTTGGCGGGCGCATCCAGGGCGTTGAGATTTTTTAGCACCTGGCAGCAGCAGCCGCAGCACATGCAGATATTGGTGGGGCGCTGGGAGTTGCCCGGCTGGAGGACGAGGCCGGCCTCGCGCCCCTTTTCCAATACCTTGAGGGCCTCCTCCCGGTCGATGGCGCGTCCCAGGCCGTTCTTCTCGTAGTAGTAAGCCCCGGTGCCGAAGGAGAGGCAGACCTCCATGGGGAAATCGCACGCTTTGCCCACTATTTTGTTCTCTTTGCGGCAGATACAGTCCGAGACCACGATCTTGCGCTGTTTGCGGATGATCTCTTCGGCCACCTCGTAAGCCATTATGGGGTTTTCGCCAACACCGTCCTTGGAGACACCCTCTTTAGAGACGATCTCCTTGGAGACGGGGATTACGCGCAGCTGCTGGGTCTCGCTCTTCATCCAACGTTGGTGCATGAAATGAGGCAGGTATTCGTTGACGTCCCGGATCAGCTCCTCATCCAGATCGTTGAGGTGGTATTCCCAGATACCGATGACGAACTGGGCGGCCATGAAGAGGGGAGTTTCGCCCTTGTCGATACTGAAGATCAGGCCCTTTCCGGCCATTGTCTCCAACAGGGGGGCCAACTTGACAACATCCAACTCCAGACGCTCGGCGATGACGGCGACGGGCTCGGGCATCATGGTGAGCCCCAGGGCGGCTGCGGCCTCCTCGGGAGTGAAGAGGCGTTTCAGGATGCGCAGCTCCACCCCGCTCTCTGTCGGGGGAAAACCGGCGGGGAGGTTGTCCAGGTGCTTGGCTAGCTTCACGAACAGCGCGGTCTTATCGGGTGCGTCGGACATGATCGAATCTCCTTCAGGTGGACGGCGGGTGGTGGGTTCGATGGGATCTAATTGCTTACATAGCGCTTGTTAATCTGGAAAGGAAGTGGCATATGTGACAAAGATTATGCAGAATATGCCATCCTAACCCAAAATGGAGGCGACCATGCCCAAATTCAGCTTCTGGGTACCGGAAGGCGCCCTCTTCGCCAGCGTCACCATGCTGATGGACGCCTTTGTCATCGCCAATCTCTGGCAGCGCGCCTTCACGGGCAATGACACCGAGCCCCTGTTTCAAACCGAGATCCTGACCACGGATGGTGCCCCTGTGAATGCCCTGGGCGACATCCCCGTCCTGCCTCAAAGGGCGGTGGATAAGGATGCGCCCACCGACTGTCTGGTGGTGGCGCCCTTTCTGCCCAACGTGACCCCAATGCCCGCGGATCTGGACACTCTGGGCGGCTGGATCGACGTCCTGCGCCGTGCGGATACCCCCGTCGCTACGGTGTGCACAGGGACCTTCATCCTCGCCGAATTGGGCCTCCTCGACAGTAAAACCGCCACCACCAACTGGCAGTATGCGCGCAGGTTCCAGCGCCGCTACCCCCAAGTGAACCTCAAACCACAATACATGCTCACCGAAGACGACGGTCTCCTGTGCACCGGGGCGGCCACCGCCGTCTACCATCTGGCCCTGCACTTCATAAGGTTCTTCGGATCGGACAAACTCGCGGCCACCTGCTCAAAAGCGCTCCTGGTGGATCCCAACCGCAACAGCCAGACCCCCTACGTCCTCTCGAGCCCCTTGAAAAACCACGGTGATGCCCAGGTGCTGCTGGCCCAAAAGCGCATCGAGGAGAACTTCGCCGCCATCGACAGCGTCGACACCGTCGCAAAAGAGGTGGGCATCAGCCCCCGCCACTTCAAGCGACGCTTCAAGTCCGCCACGGGCGACCTGCCCCTCAAATACCTCCAGCGCATCCGCATTGAGGCCGCCAAGGAGCGCCTGGAAACCACCCGGGACAGTATCGAGGAGATCACCTGGGCGGTGGGCTACCGGGATGTGAGCTCCTTCTGCCGATTGTTCAAACAGCATACCGAGATCTCTCCGCGCGCCTACCGGGAGAAGTTTTTCATTCCTGTTTTGGGGTAGCTGAACATGTCTTAAGATTGCGAGATACGCCTCTGACCTTAACACTATTGTAGGGGTTACGGGCCCCTCATCGTCAAGGTGTCCAAAAACAGTTAGGAAGACGCATGCCAAAGAGATTTGATCAAATAGGAGCGATCACCCTGATGCTCCTGTTTCTCACTTCCACGGGTGTTCTGGCGGACGTTAGGGTCCTGGTCATTCCCAAGGGCACCCAATCGGTTTTTTGGGAAAGTGTGGCCGCTGGAGCTCAAAAAGCGGGCCGGGAGTTGGGAATCAGCGTCACCTACCGGGGACCGTATAGCGAAGATCAGCACGGGGCCCAAGTCAAGATCATAGCGTATGGAATCCGGCAGAAATTCGATGCTATCGTATTGGCACCAAACCACGTGGAGATGGCGGCCAGCGCCCTTAAAACCGCTGTCGCAGAGGGCATAAAAGTGGTGCTCATCGATTCCAATATGAATAGCCGTCATCACGCCTGTTTCATTGAATCGAACAACTATAAAGCGGGCCAAGAGGCGGCGGATCACGCGGCCGCCCTCTTGAACGGTGCCGGTCGGATTGCCCTGGTAAGGTACATGGAAAATCATGCATCCACCCAGGACCGCGAACAGGGCTTTATGGATAGACTTAAATCGCGCTATCCGCAAATCATATTGACCGCCGACCCCAGAGCCGGGACAACGGTCGGCGAAGCCTACCATAGCGTCTCAAACCTCCTCGGCCGATCCCCGTCAATAGATGCGATCTTCTCTGTCAATGAGCCGACGACCATGGGCACACTGCGTGCACTGAGGGAGAAACAACTCGTGGAAGAGATCAAGTTCATCGGATTCGATTGCAATGCGGAGATCAAGAACGCTGTCCTCAACAAAGAGATGGATGCCACCATCGCCCAGGACCCATTTCAAATTGGCTACTTGGGAGTAGATACCGCCTATCGGCTGATTCAGAACAAACCAGTGCTCGAAAGGATATTCACCGACACGGTCCTGATAAACGCCGAGAACTTCCACACAGCAACAGTACAGGCGATCATTAAAGCGAATACGCCTTAGCTGATTCGGGCAAATCTCCCTGGTGGGGCGTCTGCGCCGTGATCCGTTATACCCCCTCAATGCGGTTTCTAAGGGGACGGGCAGTCAGTGCCAACAGTGATCTATGGGAGACTGCCGGGCTGGAGGGCGCAGACAGGCGCCAACGCCGTGTTGATCGCACTCACCTTCAGCTTGGCCGCCGAACTCGCGCCTTTCGGTGTGACCGTCAACGGCATCGCCCCCGCCTATGTGAGGCCCCCAATGGTCACCACCCAGCTCACCGACAAACAACGCCTGGCCATTTTAGGAGTGGATGGACAATTGCTTCCCGTTGTCGTCCGCCGACAAGTTGAGGAGCAGTTC
>JBNKKA010000252.1:0-4352 GCA_050291585.1 Desulfobacteraceae bacterium | reverse complement strand
TGTGGATGCCATTGCGGACGGGGAGCGCGTGGTGATCGGCAGCGTAATGCAGCACATTGAGGAAGCCGGGATTCACAGCGGTGATTCGGCCTGCGTCATTCCGCCCTATAAGATTTCCGCGTACCATCTGGCGCACATCCGAGAATACACGGAGCAGTTGGGCCGTAAGCTCAATGTCGTTGGCCTGATGAACGTGCAGTATGCCATCAAGGATGATGCGCTCTACATCATCGAGGTAAACCCGCGCGCCTCGCGCACCATCCCCTTCGTGAGCAAGGCCAGCGGGGTGCCCCTGGCCAAAATGGCCACCAAGGTGATGCTCGGCCGCAGCCTGGCCGACCTGGGGCTGACGACCGAACAGGTGCCCGTCCACATCTCCGTCAAAGAGGCCGTGCTGCCCTTCGACCGCTTCCCCCATGTTGACACCCTCCTGGGCCCGGAGATGAAGTCCACTGGCGAGGTGATGGGCATCGACACCGACTTCGGTGCGGCCTACGCCAAGGCCCAACTGGGCGCCGGCCAGAATCTGCCCGTGGAGGGATGTGTCTTCATCAGTGTTGGTGACCGGGACAAAGCAGCCATCCTGGACGTCGCGCGGCGCTTCCACGAACTGGGCTTCGCCATCCTTGCCACGGGGGGCACCAGCCGTTTCCTGGCGGATAAAGGGGTGGCGACCCAGGAGATCAACAAGGTCTCCCAGGGCCGACCCCACGTGGTTGACGCCATTAAAAACAACGAAATTCAGCTGGTTATCAACACCGGTTCGGGGGACACCTCGCGCCGGGACGGCTTCGCCATCCGCCAGACGGCCCTCAAATTCAAGATCCCCTACACCACCACCGCGGCGGGGGCTATGGCCATGAGTCGGGGGGTTGCCGCCCTGCGGCAGAACCCCCTTTCGGTGAAACCGATCCAGGCGTATTTTTTATAGCAAGCGATGCCGGCAGTCGCCGATTTGATGAGGAGCAAGCGTAAGATGGCGCAGAGAAAGAATCCTTCCGACATATCCCAGTGGCTCTATGACGACGACAAACCCCGCGAGGCCTGCGGCCTTTTCGGGGCCAAGAACCTCAGGGAGGCGGCCAAGATGTGTTATTTCGGCCTCTACGCCCTCCAGCATCGCGGACAGGAGAGCGCCGGCATTGCCGCCATCGATGGTGGCAGCATGGATGAACACCGCGACATGGGGTTGGTCTCGGATGTCTTCGATATGGATATCCTAGACCGCCTTGTAGGGGATTCGGCCATCGGCCACGTGCGCTATTCCACCACGGGCAGCAGCGTGGTGGCCAATGCCCAGCCCTTCGTGGTGCGCCACCGCAAGCGCGCTTACGCCGTGGCCCACAACGGCAACTTGGTCAATGCCCACACCCTTAAAGAGGAGTTGGAGAACGCCGGGTCCATATTCCAATCCACCATGGACAGCGAAGTCTTCCTGCATCTGTTCGTGCGCAACCTCTCCCTGGGCTTCGAGGGTGCGCTGAAGGCCAGTGTTTCCAGACTCAAGGGGGCCTTTTCCATGGTTTTTCTCACCAGCCGTGGTGAGGTAGTGGGCATCAAGGACCCCAACGGATTCCGTCCCCTGTGCCTGGGAAAGCTCAACGGTGGCTATGTGCTCGCCTCGGAAACCTGCGCCCTGGACCTGGTCCAGGCCGAATTCGTACGCGAGCTTGATCCTGGCGAGATTGTCATCATCGATGACAACGGTGTGCGCAGCCTCAGCGTGCCTGCCGCCGGCCGTTCGAGCTTCTGTATTTTCGAGTCGATTTACTTTGCACGTCCAGACTCCACTTTCTCCGGCCGCAACGTCTACCAGACCCGCAAGGCCTTCGGCCGTCAGTTGGCCAAAGAGGCACCTGTGGAGGCCGACCTGGTAATGCCCTTTCCCGATTCGGGCAACTACGCCGCCATCGGCTATTCCGAAGCGGCGGGGATCCCCTTCGAGATGGGCATGATCCGTAACCACTACGTGGGGCGCACCTTTATCCAGCCCACCCAGAGCATGCGCGACTTTGGCGTGCGGGTGAAACTCAACCCCGTCAAGGAACTCCTCAAGGGCAAGGAGATCATCATCATCGAGGACTCCATCATCCGTGGGACCACGGCCAAAACCCGCGTCAAGGCCCTGCGTGAGCTGGGGGTCAAGAAGGTCCACCTGCGGGTCTCTGGCCCAGCCCACCGCTTCCCCTGCCACTACGGCATCGACTTCTCCACAAAAGGGGAACTCATCGCCGCCAAGATGACGACGGAAGAACTCGGACGCCACCTGGGGTTGGATTCGCTCTACTACCTCAGCCTGGAAGGGCTGCTGACGGCCACCGGTGTCGAAAACCCGGAGCAGTGTTTCTGTAAAGCCTGCTTCGACGGCTGCTACCCGGTGCAGTTCGATGAAAACCTATCCAAGGATTGCATGGAGAATCTATCTCTCTGATCGCCGACCTGTAAAATCGTTGAGAATTCCGCTTGCCAAGAGGCGGGATCGGGCACTATTATATTAAGTTACAACGTTGAACATTGGGCCCGCACTGAGCACTCCACAGATGTCCAGCAGCGAGGGCAATTCCATGATCGAGTCGAAATTTCTCAAGGAAAACATCGAGAATATCCAGCGGCTGATGAGCATCAGTGCGCTCAAGCACTTCGAGACGCGCAACCTGGGCAAACTGCTGCGCCTGAGTAAAATCCGCCAGTACGATCCGGGCGAAGCCATCATCCATGAGGGTGATCGTGACACCTGGCTCTACTTCCTGCTCTCGGGCGAAGTGCGCATCAGCAAAGAGGGTGAAGAGATCTCCACCATCGGCCGACGCGGCGACATCTTTGGGGAGATGCGCATCATCGACGACCGCAACCGCTCAGCCACTGTCACCGCAATTGACAAAGTGGTCGCCCTGGCGGTGGACACCTCGGCCAGCAGTCGCATGGCCACCAGTGACGGCAAAGACGAGCGTCTGGATTTCCTCCTCCTGCTCTACCGCATCTTTGCGGAATATATGACCCTGCGCCTACGGCTCACCAATGAAGAGCTGGTCAAATCAAAAAAAGAGGTCAGGACGCTTAAAGACGCCTGACCCCCTCCCTAGCAAACATTCTCCTAATGGCGGCGGCACCTGGGTCGCCGCCGATTCGGTAATTTTGTCACAGCACAGCTTATTCGGTTCGCACAAGATCAACCTTCAATACAGGGTTGTCCCAGCGGTGGGAGCCATCCAGGACGGAGAGCGCCTGGCCGTCCTGGTTTGATATGACCCCGGGATGGATGTGGATGCGGTCGCTGTCGTCTCGGGCGGTATTGAACCCTTCACCGCCGGCGGCCGGTCCCGGTATGGTAGCTGCGGTCTCCGTGTTGGCCTCGGTGCCGGCATCGTAAGCCGGCAGATACCAGGTTCTGCTTTCTCCCACGGCCAGAGACGACACTGTGGCGCCACTGGTTCCGGCGAAGGCATCGTTGCTATTCACCAGCATGGTGGCAAGGGTCAATACGATGGATTCATCCCCAGGAAAGGTTACGCTGAAGGCTTCACCACCACCCGGCGGAATCACACCGCTTCCGGCAAGAGTGTCCACCACCATGGCATGGGTGGCGGCCGCATCGAGAAAGGGCTGGGGATCACCGCTTTCGGCCAACACCTCCAACTCACTACTGGCGCTGTCACCTGCTTCCCAGAGGCTGAGGGTCGGTTGATGAAACGCCAGTGCAACAGGGCTAAAGGGCTGATTGGCGGTCAGGTTGGTGAGCTCGATGGTGTAGCTTTGCTGGCGGTTGGCAGAACTATCACTCCCACCACCGCCACAGGCTGCGAGAACCGCTAACGTCCAGAGACCGATCCATAAGGCGTACGCTTGATACCTGCTTTTTGCTGTCATGGCCCACCTCCTATTGAACGTCAATTGTCAAGCGGGCCACGGGATTCAGCCAGCGATGCACTGTCCGGTCCAGGTCACTGATCCCGCCACCACTTTGCCCATCTCCCAAAACGCCGCGGTGGATATGGACCGTGGGATTGCTCTCCTGGACCGTCACACCGCTGCCCCCGGTCCCACTATTTCCGCCCGGGTCGGCCGGAATACCCGCCACACCCGGCGCGCCCCCGCCGGTAACCAACTCATCGTTGGCTTCGCTGCCGGCGTCATAGGCCAGGAGGTCGTAGTGATAGCTGCCAGTCGTTGTGGGTAGGGCCAGACTGTCCAACCCCACAAAGCCATCATTGGTGGGCAACAGCATGGCTACCAGGGATAGGAGGGGGCGTTCTGGGACGGTCGTCATGGAAAGAGTGACCGTATCCCCCGGGGCGAGAAGACCACCGGCAGGATTGGCGATGGTGTCGGCGTCCTCACCGCCCACCATCGCG
>JBNKKA010000251.1:0-4500 GCA_050291585.1 Desulfobacteraceae bacterium | reverse complement strand
GAACGCCTGGCCGATAGCGGCCTGCTCGAGGGTCAGAAGATGCGGCATGAATCCTCTTTGAGCCTCTATGCGCTGCTGCGCCAATGGCGCTTTACCACCCGGGTCGACACGGGTCGCCACCACTTTGAGCTCAGCGGTCTCCAGACGGCCTTTGGACGCGGTCTCTATCTGCCCCATGCCAGGGCCTCCTGCGCCATGGAGGTCGTGGAACGCGCCTCGGCCTTTGCCAGCTTCGATCCCGATGTGGTCCTGGGGTATAAATGCGACAAACCGCTTCTGCATGGCAGCCGCAGCCAGCTAACGGCCCAGGGGATCGCCGCCCTGGATCCCAATACCATGGTCATCGATGTGATCTATGCGGATGAGCCCCTCCATTGGGTGGAAGGCAGGCAAAAAACCGCTGCTGGGGAGGTTTCGATCTGGGTGCCGGCTCAGTTCGTCTTTCTGTTCAGCAATCTGGACGAGGTCCAACTCCAAGTGGCCCCCGGCTCCACCGGTCTGGCCTCCGGCAACCTCATGGCCGAGGCGCGCCTGAGCGCCCTTTATGAGATCATGGAGCGCCACGGGGAGGCAACCTGGCCCTATCACCCCTCGCGCTGCTTCCGCGTGCACCCCAACGACCCAAAGCTCAGCAGCCTCTTCGACGATTATTGGGCACGGGGCATCCAGATTCAGTTCCAGGACATCAGCCCGGCTTTCGGGCTGCCCTGCTGCAAGTGTTTCGTCATTGGCCGTGACGGCGCCATCGCCAAAGGGGTGGGCGCGAACCTGAACGGCCAGGCGGCGGTTTTGTCGGCCCTCACCGAAACCCCCTACCCCTATCCCAACGGCCCCGCCTCCCTGCCCGGTCCCGCAGATCTGCCCATCCTGGCCTTCGATGCCCTGCCAAATCTGTCCAGCGACAACGCCGGCCGCGATCTGCACCTCATGGAAATTCTGCTCCGGAAAAACGGGTACGATCCCATCTACGTGGACTTAACCCGCGCAGATCTCGATCTCCCCGTAGTTAGGGCCCTAATACCGGGTACGGCCCCTTCGGCCGATCTTGAGGACTTCAGCGCCCCGAGCGCCGATCTTTTATCTAACTATCTGAATATGCACAATAATTAAAATTTGCTTTCATATTGACAGGGCATATTAGCCTTGATAGATAAATTGGCTCAGGAGGATTGCAACCCTAACCAAAGGTCTAGTCTCAAACTAGGCCTAACCCGCAGTGCAGGAGGTGAAAGGCATCCATGAAGAAACAGCTTGTTATCTCACTCTTAATCGCTTGTGCCCTCGTATTCACAGGGAGCGTCATCTACGCCGGTACCAAAGTTGACGACGCCTTCGATTTGAAAAGCCCGGAGTACCAGAAGCACAAAAAAGGCATCGTCAACTTCTCTCACAAAAAACACAATGAAGAGTATGGGGCCGCTTGCGGCGAGTGTCACCATGATGACAAAGGCAAACCCCTGGACCTGAAAATGGGCGACGAGGTGAAGCGCTGCATCGAATGCCACAAAACGCCTGGTGAGAAGCCCAAGACTAAAAAGGGCGAGAAAAAAGTCAAGCTGACCAAGGCGCAGAAGTTGGAGTATCACGCCGAGGCCCTGCACATGAACTGCAAGGACTGCCACAAGAAGCACAACAAGGCAAACAAAACCAAGGCAGCCCCCACCACCTGCACCAAGTGCCACCCGAAAAAGAAAAAGTAGTCTCCACACAGCAACTTGCTGCTGAATAAAAAAGAAAAGGCGTTTCCCCGCATGCGGGGAAACGCCTTTTTTGTTATTTCACAGAGGCAGTTGGCTGAAGCGCCATGCCAAATGCGTTTAGACGGAATTAGAAGCTGTTGGATCTAACCATTAAAAAAAGAATCCATGGCGCCTTTGAAATGCGCCCCGCGCCAGGTGGAATCCGGGTTGGTGTCCACAGAGGTCAATATATCCTTGAACACAAAGGGCAGAAAGTCCGAAATGCCAGGCATGATTACCCTCACAACGGGAAATTCCAGCACCGGATGGGTGAGGTTGACAAGGATGAAATCGGTTTCCAAGCTCTGGCATATCTTTTTGATCGCTTCGATCTCCGCAAAGATGTCTTCGCTGCGGAGATCCCCATAAGCGATGGTGTCACCCCTTTCCAAAAAGGAGATATCTTTCTGTGAGATACAGCACTTGAACAGCAGATAGAGGTTTTCGGTACGCCCGCGGGGCGAGACCGGCCGGTCCAGATCGGGGCTCGGGATGGCCAGTGTGTTACGTCCCTGCATGATCTCGGTCAGACAGCGGCTGAGGGCCTCGTCCATGTTGAAGGAAACACCGGGGACCAGAATTTTGTGCTCGAGTCTTCCGGGTCGCAGATTGTGGTTGATGAAAAGCGCACCGATGCTGGGAAAGCGTCCCTCCATGGAAAAGTCTTTGATAACAATCTCCACGTTTTCCTTTTCATAAAAGGCCATCATCTCCTTCAGCCGATCGCTTTTGATGCTAGCCTTGTCGATGGTCGGGACGCTTTTCTCGGGCTTGATGATCTGAATCTGGGTATGACGCTCAAACACTTCGCAGGCGGCCTGAATCAACGCTTCTTCCACGGTATTCCCGGCGGCCATGCCGTTGGACGCATTGATGTAGGCAACGAAGTTGATGGGAACCTTGACGGTTTTATCCTGAATCACGGAATAGCCATCCACCCAATGGCGGGCCATCTGGCTTTTCTTGATTTTTTCGATATCCCTTGGAGACAGGTGGGGCTGGTTACGCAGAAGGGTTTCGATGGCCAGGGAATCATCCTTCAAATTGTCCTGGTGGGTGTTCACATAGCCGTCCAGCCACTGATAATTCAAAAAGCGATTGACTTGCTGACTGTAGAGGGCCGGCATATTGAAGCGCACCTGCTCTTCAAAAGCCTGGAAAAATAACCCGCCACTGAACCGCTCGGCCAGCTCTGCATGGGCACTGGCCTTGGCCAGTTCGGGTGTCAGGCCCTTTCCCTGACAACGCAATCCTATGGCGTCGATACTGATTTGGGACCAATGAATATGGTCTGCGACCCGGAAGGGCATATAGCGGATATCGTAACCCAGCCGATCAAAGCCCGCTTTGATTTTAGCGATGGTGTTTTTGGGGGTATCGGTCTTGCCGAATGCGTTACGGGTGTGGTTTTTAAACATCAAGCCATCTTTTCTGAGAAACTGGGTTACGCCGACAGGCCCAAGTTTTTACTTCTCGCGGGCCAATCTGACCAGCGCAGGAGCCCATTGAGGGGTGCCGGTGGCGTGAATGTGGGTGTAGGTGGCCAATACGTTACGGTGAAAAAGACCGTCCCAGCCCTCATGGATCCCCTTGCCACGAACCATTTCAAAGGCAAGGTCCTCGGACCGGCCCTTCCACTCGATTACACTGGAGTAGTGGAACTCGTGCCCTTTGATCTCGCAGCCGACTGGGTAGAAAGGGTTTTCACGGACCACCTTGACGATGGTGTAGCCATGCCCCTGAGGTCGGCGGGAAAGACCGAAGACGGCCGGCAGGATGCCGCACATCTCGTGATTTGTGCCTTCCAATTGAAGCCCTTCGCCCAAAAACATCAACCCGCCACACTCGGCGTAGATGGGTAATCCGTCGTCAGCCAGGGCCTTGAGGCGGTGGCGAAACCCCTCTGCCGCAGCCAATTCGCCGGCATGGGTTTCAGGGAAACCGCCGCCGATGTATACTGCCTGGGCGGTCGGGAAGGTGTCATCTGTGAGGGGGCTGCAGAAAACCACACGCGCTCCGGCGGTCCGCAGGGCCTCGATGTTCTCCGGGTAATAGAACTGAAAGGCCGAATCGCGCAGCACGGCGACGGTGGGCGGATCGCTTAAGACCTCGATGGAATCAGCCTCATCCTCAAGGATGACACAAGGCCCTGATACTTCAAGAGCCTGATCCAGATCTTCATCGCTCCAAGCGGGTGAACTATCCTTGGCCAGTTGAGTGATCCGCCCCAGATCCAGATACTTCTCGGCGATATCGGCGATCTGCTCGATGGCGGGCTGGGCCCACTCATGCTCGGGGGTGGGCACCAGGCCCATGTGGCGCTCTGGAAAGCCCTGTTGGCGCAACTTTGGAACGGCCCCCAGCACGGGCACCCCGCAATAGTGTTCGATACTGTTGCGCAGAATGCCTTCGTGGCGCGGTCCGGCCACCCGATTGAGGAACACCCCGGCCAGCTTCAACTCGGGGTCGAACTGAATGCAGCCACCCACCACAGCCGCCATGGTGCGGGTGGTTTTGGTGCCGTCGATGCAGAGCAGCAGGGGCAGGTCGAGGAGTTTGGCCAACTCGGCCGTGCTGGTGCGCCCCTCCAGATCGATGCAGTCGTAGAGGCCGCGGTTGCCTTCGATAATGGCCAATTTGGCTGTCGCCAAATTGGCTTGGCCCAAGTTACCTTGGGCAGGTTCGGCTGTCGCCAAATTGGCTTGGCCCAAGTTACCTTGGGCAGGTTTGGCTGTCGCCAAATTGGCTTGGCCCAAGTTAC
>JBNKKA010000250.1:0-4698 GCA_050291585.1 Desulfobacteraceae bacterium | reverse complement strand
AAAATCGAGTATCCGTACGAAGTCGTAGCTCCACCGTCTGATTGTATTAGGACGGCTTCGACTTTACCGCCAGGAGATTCGATTCGCCTCATTTCCTTTCTATCAATTAGATTACAGGAAAAGAGGAATATTGAAATCAAGATTGTGATTTGGATTCTATTCATATTCGAAAACGAACAGTGTGGTTAAGCGGAAAAATTTCCGCATATCACCCTTATAGAATGGAATTTTTTCCACGTATTACCATATTATGTGCGAAAAGTGGAAAATCGACACCAAAATTTTCCACTTTTTGTTATTAGAATATACTCATATCTAAAACCGCTTCCTGTCAACAAGATTTTTAATGAAAATCAGGGCATTATCCTATCGTATAGTAATTCCAGGAATTGCCATGACTATGTGGCTAAACTCCGAGAGCAAGAATACAGATATCTTCAATCATCCTATGGACAACGAAGATTTAGTGAGGAGCAGATAGGTACAGGATATCCTGATAAAATTAAGACCTTTAAATTGTTTGATTACATACCAGTATCTTAAAAAGTTCTCGATTGCAGATACATTGAGATAATCATTACATTCGCTAACCTACAATACGATCCATGCTGATTTTCGCAACATTGTGACCGAAAGCAATAAGAGTCTCGACACGCTTGAAATTAAAGCAAGCGGCACGGATCAATCGCATGTTGAAACCAGGCATGGGATCCGATCGGTCAACGCTTGTTGCGCTTGTTCTTCATCACCGTTTTTACCATCTTGCTGAAATCTTTGTCTTTGCGGCGTTTCTCCACATAGGAGGCCTCGTGGTGGGCCGTCTCACGGCGCAGTTTGAGGTAGTTTTCATAGCGTCCGGGCTGCAGCATCCCCGCCTCAACCGCCGCTCGGATGGCGCACCCCGCTTCAACGGTGTGGGTACAATCGCTGTAGCGGCACTGCTCACCCAGGGCCTCGACTTCGTCGAAGGCGGCGGCGATTCCCTCCTCGACGTCGATGTGGCCAAGCTCACGCATGCCGGGGGTGTCGATGACCAGGGCGCCCCCGGGCAGCTGGATCAGCTCGCGGGTCGTGGTGGTGTGCCGCCCTTTGCTGTCTTTGGCGCGCACCGCGTTGACGGCGTATGCCTCGGAACCGATCAGGCGATTGAGCAGGGAGGTCTTTCCCACTCCCGATGAGCCCAGCAGGCAGAAGGTCTGGCCGGGCTGCAGGTAGGCCTGGAGATGGGTCATTCCCTCGACAGTGGTGTTGCTGAAACTGTCTACGGCTAGCTTGGGCAGTGCCTCATGGGTGGCGTTGAGACGTTCCTGAAGCTCTGCTGGTGTCAAGAGATCGCGCTTGCTGAAGAGTACTAGGGGCTGGATGCCCCCCTGGTGAACCATCACCAGGTAGCGCTCCAGGCGGCGCAGGTTGAAGTCGCGGTCCAGGCTCTGGACGATGAGGGCCGTATCAATGTTTGCGGCGATGAGCTGGCGGCCGATCTTCTTGCCGGCGGTCTTGCGCTGCAGCAGGCTGCGGCGCGGCAAGAGCCGGTGGATGATGGCCAGGCTGGGGTCGCAGACCTGGACCAGCACCCAGTCGCCAACGGCGGGCAGATCCAGGGTCGAAGTGGCACTGTAGGCCAGCTTGCCGGTGAGTTCGGCGGGGATGGCCTGCCGGCCGTCATGGATCAGTTAGCTGTCCCGGCCGCTGGTCAGGACCCGGGCGGGGACCCACTCGGGGTCGGGCTGCGGTCCATCTTTAGGGGAGTGGTAGGTGTCGTCGTATCCCAGGGAGCGGAGATCGGTCATTGTTTTTGCGCTTTCCAGAGGCGAACCAGCATCCGGCGGCTGGCCGCAAGTTCTTCCACATCCTCGCTGAAGATTTCTAAGGTAATGCTGTCGTCATAACCCAAGGCGGCGAGGCGTTTGAGGATCATGGTGAGAGGCAGGCTGCCGGCGCCCAGGGTCAGGTGGCTGTCTCCGTAGCCGTCATTGTCCGAGAGGTGGACGTGGCCGATGCGCGATCCGCAGCGGTCCAGAAAGGCCGCTATACGGCGTCCGGCCAGGTCGCCTATGTGGGCATGGGCCCCATCGAAGGTCAATTGCAGGTCGGGGAATTCGGTGAGCAGGGCCTCGAACTGAGGTGCCTCGATATAGGGGCTCACCCGGGGGAACATGTTTTCGAGGCAGAGGGTCAGGCCCAAAACGTCGGCATGCGTTACAAAACGGTGCAGGGCATCATGGGCCCTATCCATCGCCTCGGCCATCACCAGGCTGGCCATGCCCATGACGGCGCTGGGGTGCAGAACCACCTTGCGGGCGCCTAACTCGGCGGCGGCATCCAGGGAGGCGATCACCTCGTCGATGGAGGCGGCCCGGATGCTGTCGGTGAGATCGGCGGTGCTTATAAAGGTGGGCATGTGGCAGACCAGGCCCAGGCCATTTTCATCCAGCAGTGTCCGGATCTGACTGCGCTGGGCGAGCAGTTGGCGGTAGTGGGCCTGGGGTGGGTCCATGGCCAACTCCGCATAGTCGAATCCCAGCGCGGCGATCTTTTCGATCTCCGCAACCACGGGCTTGATGGGGAAGTTCATGGCACCGTATTGCATGGCGGCTCCCTCCGGGTTTGGTCAAATCGTTGCTTCGTCTCATCATTTTAGGATATTTCCAACGCGTGGGCTCCTCATTCCCTCCTACCATATACCTCCTTTAATTGCACATTTATGCCCCCTATTGAGATTTGGACAGCGATGCTTATCTTGTCGATCTGTCGCAGTAGCCATTGTGAACCCTACTGAATCTCAAGCGCTATCGGAATTCCAATGACCACGAAAACGAATCCCGCCACAGGAACCATCGCCATTCGCGGTGCCCATCAGAACAATCTCAAACATCTGGACGTGGACATTCCCCTGGGGCGTTTAACGGTAATCACCGGAGTGAGCGGCAGTGGCAAGTCCTCCCTGGCCTTCGACACCCTCTACGCCGAGGGTCAGCGGCGCTATGTGGAAACCTTCTCCCCCTACGCGCGTCAGTTCATGGACCGCATGGACCGTCCCAAAGTGACGGAGATCCAGCGGGTGCCCCCGGCCATCGCCATCGACCGCAAGGACCCGGTGCGCACCTCGCGCTCCACCGTGGGCACCATGACCGAGGTGACCGACTACGTCAAACTGCTCTTCGCCCGTCTGGGGGTGCTCCACTGCCGCCGATGCGGCGAACCGGTACACAGCGACACCCCCGGCGAGGTGTGGGACTATCTTCAGGCCCGGCCCGCCGGCCGGGAAGTACGCATCGCTTTTCCCTTCAATCTTCTGGAGACTGGCATTCCCGGGGATGCCCCGGAGCCCCTCGCCGGCGGGGGTGTCACCGCCAAGACGCTACGCCAGATGGGATTCGACCGCCTGCTGGAGGCGGGTCGAATTCTCGATCTGGACGACTGGATCCCAGCAGAAAATCAGACCCGAGTGAACGTTTTGGCCGATCGCTTTATCCTGGGCAAGGCGCCCCGGGAAAGAGTTCTCGACTCGCTGGAGATGGCCTTTCGCTTTGGTGACGGGCGGCTAACCCTTTTCATTGGATCGGAGCGACCCAAGCCCTTCTCCCGTGCCCTGGCCTGTCCCCGCTGCGACATCGCCTACAGCGCACCCCAGCCCAACCTCTTCTCCTTCAACAGCCCCGTTGGGGCCTGCGAGCAGTGCCGCGGCTTCGGCCGTACCATCGACATCGACCTGGGTCTCATCATCCCAGATGCCTCCCTCTCCCTCTCCCAGGGGGCGGTCAAACCCTTCGGGAGCGAGGCCGACGGCAAGATGGAGTACGACGATTTATATGCTTGCTGCCGTAGACGCAGAATCTCCATGAAAAAGCCCTTCGCAGCGCTCTCCGAGAACCAGCGGCAAGTCATTGTCGAGGGCGACGACGATTACTACGGCATCCGCGGTTACTTCCGCTGGATGGAAGGACGCAGCTACAAGATGCACGTGCGCGTCTTCCTCTCGCGCTACCGCAGCTACGATACCTGCACGGCCTGCGGCGGCGCGCGCTTCAAACCCGAGACCTTGCTCTATCGCCTGGGGGGACGCACCATCGCCGAACTCTACGCCCTGGATGTGGCCGCCGTGCGAAAGTTCTTCGCCCCTCTTGAAGAGCGCCATCTGGACGAAGCCGCTCAGATGATTTTAGGGGACGTTCTTGCCCGCCTGACCTATCTTGAAGATGTGGGCCTGGGCTACCTGACCCTGGACCGCCAGTCGCGCACCCTCTCGGGAGGCGAGGTCCAGCGCGTGTCACTTGCGGCGGCCCTGGGGTCGGCCCTGACCCAGACCCTCTACATTCTCGATGAGCCCAGCATCGGCCTGCACCCCCGCGACAACCAGCGCCTGGTGGGGATTCTCAAGAGCCTGCGCAGGCGGGACAACACCGTGGTGGTGGTGGAGCACGACCCGGCCATCATCCGGGCCGCCGACTACCTGCTGGACCTGGGCCCCAAGGCCGGCGAACAGGGCGGGCAGGTTATTTACTTCGGCCCCCTGGCCCAGGTCGACAACAGCTCGCTCACCGGACAATACCTTACCGGTTACCAACAGATTCCCCTGCCTGCAAAAAGACGCAAACCCACCCGCAACGGCTGGCTGACCATCAAGGGGGCTGCCGAAAACAACCTCAAGGCCATCGATGTCCCCATCCCTTTGCTGACCTTTGTCTGCCTCACCGG
>JBNKKA010000249.1:0-4725 GCA_050291585.1 Desulfobacteraceae bacterium | reverse complement strand
GGCAAAGGCCGGGGCCCGTCCGTGGATGGTGTGCAGGGTGTGGAAATCCACGTAGCCGGAGATGCGCGAGCTGCAGCCGATACCCGAGGCCATGACGATTTCGTTCTTGCTCATGCCGAGCTTTTCGACGGCTCGCAGGAGGTTGTTGAGCACCACGCCGTGGCCGCAGCCGGCGCACCAGATGTGGGGAAAAAAGCGTTCGCGGATGTAGTCTTTGACTGCCATTGGCTTATACCCCCCTGCCCTGGATCACCCGCAGCAGTTTGCGGATGTCGGTGGGCGTGATAAAGGCCCCGTCGATGCGGTTGGCCAGAAATACGGTCTCGGGACGATCCACGGCGGCCTGGACAGACTTACACACCTGGCCCATGTTCATCTCCACTACCACGGTGAATTTGACGTTGGCGCAGCGTTCACGCACGATGGCGGCGGGAAAGGGCCATAGGGTCTGCAGTTCCAGCAAGCCCACCCGTTCGCCCTTTTTGCGCAGGTGCTCGACCACATGCAGGGACGAGCGGGCCGAGGAGCCATAAGAAATCAGCAAGGTTTCGGCATCTTCGGTGTAGAACTCTTTGTAGTGGGCCATCTGGTTGACGTTGTTTTCGATCTTGTCCACCAGGTGACGCAGGAGTCCGTGGACCACACTGGGATCGTCCGAGGGAAAGCCCCACATGTCGTGGGCCAGGCCGGTGACATTGTAGCGATGCACATCCCCGAAGTCACTCATTGGCAGGCGGCCGTCCTCGCGCGGCAAGTAGGGGTGGTAATCAACCCCCCCCCTGACGGCTGTGCGCAGGCGCTCCACCAGGTGGATTTCACCGGGCGCCGGAATCTCCAGGCGCTCGCGCATGTGGCCGACCACCTCATCGAAAAGCAAAACCACCGGGGTGCGATAGGTCTCGGCGATATTGAAGGCTTCCACCGTCATGGCGAAGACATCCTGGTGGTTGGAGGCGGTCAGGGCCACGATGCTGTGGTCCCCGTGAGTGCCCCAGCGGGCCTGGTTCACATCCCCCTGGCTGACGTGGGTGGGAATCCCCGTTGAGGGGCCGCCGCGCTGGACGTTGACGATGACGGCGGGGATCTCGGCCATGACGGCATAGCCGAGAGCCTCCTGCATCAAAGAAAAACCAGGGCCGCTGGTGGCCGTCATCACCTTGTGGCCGGTGAGGGAGGCCCCGATGATGGCGCACATGGAGGCGATCTCGTCTTCCATCTGAATAAACTTGGCCCCCCTTTGGGGCAGACGCCTGGCCAGATGCTCGGCCACCTCCGTGGAGGGCGTGATAGGGTAGCCGGCAAAAAAATCCAGCTGGGCATAGAGGGCGCCTTCCACGCAGGCCTCGTTGCCTTGAACGAACTTTACCGTTTTGGTCATTTTTCGGCCTTTTCGTCCTCTTCGGTTATAATCTCAATGGCCAGATCGGGGCATCGCAGTTCGCACAGTTTGCAGGCGATACAGTCTTCCGGTCGAGCGGCCACGGCCTTGTCCTGTTCATCGAGTTCGAGCACTTTCTTGGGACAGAAGGCCACACAGATACCGCAGCCTTTGCACCAGTCCCGGTTGATGAGATGCTCCTTTAGTTTCGGTTTGGCCATATGGCTCCCCTATTAAAGTAACGGTAATAAAAGCACCCAACACCCGCAAACGGAGAACAGAATCCTGTCCCACGTAGGCTGGCGGTGGCATGCTGGTTGACGGCGATGGTATGCGGATGTTGACAAATCGCTCCGGGGAGCGACGTGCGCTGGTTGCCGGATGGCAGTATGATGAGTCGTGATACCATGAAAGGATGCTCCGCCCGATTCAGGCGTGAGCTCACTCTGCTTGGGTTTACGGCCATGCATCAAAAGGTGAGGCGTCTTAATGTGTTTGAACGAGGCTGTCAACCCAAATATGAAATATTTGTATAATGACTGGCCCACCGCATCAAATGAAACGCTTCATCAACTCATCCACCATGCCATCAACACTATCGACCGTGATCTGGTGTTCACGGCAGAAGGCGTCCACCTTGTCGGTGCGGCGGGGTTTTTCCATGTCGCTCAGGCGGCGGAAGATGCCCAGGCGCCGGCCCACTTGGTAGCGCATCTGGGCGTCGCGGGGCATCTCCAGAAATCTGTCCAGGACGCCCAACATGGTGGCCTGATCCCCGGGTAGACGACCGTCAATCTCTTCAAAGAGGTTGAGGATGTGGTCACTCTTGATCTGGCTGGTGATACCCGTGAGGGAGGCGATAAAAAGGCGCAGCTCGACCGCCATCTCAACGTCGGTGCACTTCTCGAAACGCCCCTGGCGGTGTGCTTCGGCCAGTGGGGTGCGCCCGGGGAGGGCCAGGGTGCGCAGGCGAATGAAATCGGGGTTGATCTGATTGAGGGCGTCGGCGCTCTCGGTGGCATGCAGCTCGGAAAGTTCGCGCCCTCCGAGACCGGGCATGAGGTACTCGGACAATTGCATGCCGGCCTGCTTGACCTTGCGGCCAGCCTTGACCTGGGTGGCTTTGTCAGACCCCTTGCGGACCTTTTTTAGAACCAAGTCCGAGCCCGACTCCAGGCCGATGTGGATACGATCAAGGCCGGCTCGGCGCATGGCGGCCAGGTGGTCGTCGCTGATGCGCGCGATGGTGTGGGAGCGGGCGTAGGAGGTGATGCGCTCCACCTGGGGAAATCGTCGCTGAAGATGCTCGAGGATCTCGATGAGATCGGCGGGCTTGATGATCAGGCTGTTGGCGTCCTGCAAAAAAATGGAGCGCATGCCGGCGCTGTACCACTGCACGGCGGCCTGAAAAGGAGCAAACTCGTGATTTGCTATGGATCTCAGATGATCGTTCAAATCTGTCTGCAGCACCCGCCCGTTGGCGTCGGCCAGGGATTGGAGGTGTTCCAAATGGCGGTAAACGGCTTCGATATCTTCGATCACATGGGCCTTGGGCCGCAGGGAGAAGCGCCGCTTCTTATAGACCGGGCAGAAAGTGCAGTGGTTCCAGGGGCAGTTGCGGGTAACGCGGATCAGCAGGCTGTTCGCTTCACTGGGGGGCCGGATGGGCCCCTGCTCAAATCCGCTGTAAGGTTCGGCGTCAAGCTGCTTCAATGTCATCTCTTCTTCCATCCTCCACTATTGGGGAAACAAGCCGACCATCCCTCCGAAGATACTGCTGGCAGGGCGGGCCTTTGCAAAGCGGCCTCGTTATGGCATATGGGGTTGAAGATCGACCCCCTTGCGACCGATAACGCTTTCAACGTGACAACACGACATATTCCCCTTCGCCATCTGACATGGGGTCAACTATCCCACGCTGCCCTTACAAAGAATATGTCGACACAATGTATAAGTCGACCCGCTCTGATTCGCAAGACTAGGGATAACACTACCACCTGAAATTGGAGTTTAAACCGTGGTAAAACGCCTCCTCTCTCGAGCCCTTATCGGGGGCCTCATCCTAACCTTCCTGGCCATTGTCGGCGCCGCCCTCTTCTGGAACGACCTGCAGCGCTATGCCCGCACCCCCATAGGGACGGATGCCACCGAACGGGCGGTGCGGATCCCAACGGGAACCGGCTTCCAGGCGCTCTGTGACCTCCTGGCGGACCAGGGCCTCGTGCGCCATCCCCGACGCTTCAGGCTCCTGGCGCGACTGCGCGGGGTCGACAAGCAGCTCAAGGCCGGCGACTATCGCCTCTCCAGCGATCTGAGTCCTGAAGAACTGCTGGCCGCCCTGGTGAGCGGACGCGAACATCTCCACCGCCTCACCATTCCCGAGGGGTATAACCTCAAGCAAATCGCCGCGGCTGTGGCCGAAGCGGGTTTCGGGGATGCCGAGGCCTTCTTGAAAATGGTCAGCGATCCGGCCGTTGCAAAACGTTTTAACCTGCCCGGCGAGACCCTCGAAGGCTATCTCTTCCCCGACACGTATCTCTTCCCCACGGAGACGTCCCACGAAGTGATCGTGGCCAGCATGGTCAAACGCTTCCGGGATCAGTTTTCCAAGGAGTGGCAGGCGCGAGCCGAAGCGCTTAAAATGAGCGTCCACGAAGTAGTCACCCTGGCCTCCATCATCGAAAAAGAGACCGGGGACCCCAAGGAGCGCCCCCTCATCAGCAGCGTCTTTCACAACCGCCTGAAAAAAGGGATGCGTCTGGAGACCGACCCCACCGTGATTTACGGTATCAAGGGCTTCGACGGCAACCTCAAGCGCAAACACCTGCGCACCTACACGCCCTACAACACCTATAAGATCAAAGGCCTGCCACCGGGGCCCATCGCCAGTCCGGGCGCCAAAGCGCTCGAGGCGGCTCTCTATCCGGAGGAGAGTAAATACCTCTACTTTGTCTCGCGCAAGGACACGACGCATCAGTTCTCCACCAATATCAAGGACCACAACCTGGCGGTGCGCAAGTATCAGCTGCGCCGTAAACGCAAGTAGAAAAAAGCAGTGGAGGAAGTGAAATGAACGCCCCGGATCCGGCCTCGGAACACCTCATCGGTCAACGCCTCATGGTCGGCTTCGACGGCAGGCGCTGGAATGCCGATCTCGAATTCTGTATCTGCGACTTGCAGCCGTGCGGACTCATCCTTTTTTCAGCCAATATCGACACGCCGGAGCAGGTTCGGGCCCTCTGCGCCGACGCCCAGAAGTGCGCGACCGACGCGGGCCTGCCGCCCCTCATCATCGCCGTGGACCAGGAGGGCGGTCCGGTGGCGCGCCTGCGGCCCCCCGCCTTTCC
>JBNKKA010000248.1:0-4748 GCA_050291585.1 Desulfobacteraceae bacterium | reverse complement strand
AGCTTTGGCGGGAGAGCTTGGGTTCGAGGGGAGGTTTTGAAGCCACTTCTACTCTAACTCCAGATCATCGGGAATATCCGCATTGGTGTAGACTTTCTGCACATCGTCGCAATCTTCCAGGGCATCGATAAGCTTGATCAGCTTCTGGGCTGTTTCGCCGTCCACCGGAGCCATGGTCTGGGGCAGCATGGTCACCTCGGCGGCGATGGTGGCGATGTCGGCTTCGTCCACCGCGGTCTTGACGGCCTCGAAATCTTCCGGCGCCGTAATCACTTCAAAATTGCTGCCGTCTTCCCGCACATCTTCGGCGCCCGCTTCCAGGGCCACCTCCATCAGGGAGTCCTCGTCCGTGGCGCTTTTTTCGACGACCAGGTAACCTTTTTTGTCGAACATGTAGGCCACACAGCCGTTTTCGCCCATATTGCCGCCGTGTTTGGTCAAGGCGTGCCTGATTTCGGAAACGGCACGGTTCTTATTGTCGGTCAGGGCGTCCACAAAGATGGCCGCGCCTCCCGGTCCGTATCCTTCATAGGTGGCCTCTTCGTAGTTGACGCCCTCCAGCTCGCCGGTGCCCTTTTTGATGGCCCGCTCCCAGTTGTCCTTGGGCATGTTCTCTGTCTTGGCCGCTGTAACGGCGGCACGCAGCCTCGGATTGGCATCGATGTCGCCCCCGCCGATACGGGCGGCGGTGATAATCTCTTTGATCAGTTTTGTAAAAATCTTGCCGCGCCTGGCGTCCTGTGCGCCTTTGCGGTGCTTGATATTAGCCCATTTGGAATGACCTGCCATGATACAACCTCCTTGGAACGGCTTTGCAAAACGGCCTCGATCCGGATCTTCGAACACATTCGCCAGATCGGGGGCGTTTTCCAAAGCCGTTAAACTTTAGTTAGTGCCCATCCAGAAATAGCCCTTTTCTGGATGGGCACTAGTTAATCAAAGCACACGGCATATGAAGCCATATGCCTTTTTATCTTTGCCCGATCCCCTCTCATACAAATACCCATACCCGGATACATGATACCATCCCCTCTCCCCCATTTATGGGGGAGAGGGTTAGGGTGAGGGGGCTATAATAGAAAAATCAATCCTTTTTGCCCAGTCCAATCACGAATATCTCCTTGCTGCCCTTTCGGCTGCTTTGGGGCTTGAAGATATGCATGCGCGCAAACCGGGCCTTTACCCTATCACAAAACACCTTAAAATCCTCTCCTTGAAAAATTTTGCACACAAAATTTCCCCCGGGCTGCAGCACCGAAGCCGCCACGTCCAGGGCCCTTTCGCACAGTGCAAAGGAGCGTGCGGCATCGGCGTGCTTGTTTCCCGTCGTCGCCGGCGCCATGTCGCTGAGCACCACCTTGAAGCCGGCCTCGAGGCGCTGGTCGCCCTCTTGAAACAGCGCATCGATATCGCCGGTGATCACCTGGACCGTGCCGGGCAGGCGGATGGTCACCGGCTTGAGGTCCACGCCCACCACCTGTCCGGCGGAGCCGGTCTGTTGAGCGGCATACTGCAGCCACGATCCGGGGGCGCACCCCAGATCGAGCACCCGGTCGCCTTTTTGAATCAGATGGTGCTTCTGCTGGATTTCGGCCAGCTTGTAAACCGAGCGGGCCGCAAATTTTTCCTTTTGGGCCTTGCGCGAGTAATGGTCCTGCCACCGATTTTTTTTCGACCGCTTCATCGTATGAAACCGTGCCAGGTTAAAACAGCGCTTCCATGGCCTGCTCGACGCTCTCCGCGCCGACCAGCCTGATCCCCTCCGGAGCGGTGATGCGTTTCAAATTGCCGGCCGGCGCCAGGCAGCGATGGAATCCCATCTTGTGGGCCTCCATCAGGCGGGCCTCCATATTGCCGATGGCCCGCACCTCGCCGGCCAATCCCACTTCGCCCAGCACCAGCGTGTGGTTGGCCACCGCTTTGTCCAGAAAACTCGAGGCGATGGCCGCCAGCACCCCCAGGTCCACCGCCGGTTCATCGATCTTGACGCCACCGGCCACATTCATGAAGATGTCATGCCCGTTGAGATGCATGCCCAGTTTTTTCTCCATCACGGCCACCAGCAGGGCCACTCGATGAGAATCCAGGCCCAGCACCGTTCGCCGGGGGGTTCCCAGATGGGTACTGGAGGCCAGCGCCTGCAGTTCCACCAGGATGGGCCGTGTGCCCTCCATGCTGGCGGTGACCACCGAACCGGGCGCATTGTCGGGCCGTTCGGAAAGAAAAACCGCCGACGGGTTGGCCACCTGAATGAGGCCGCCGGTCTGCATCTCGAACACGCCGATCTCGTTGGTTGAGCCGAACCGGTTTTTCACCGTGCGCAGGATGCGAAACACATGGTTGCGGTCCCCCTCGAAGTAGAGCACGGTGTCCACCATGTGCTCCAGCAGTTTGGGCCCTGCGATGGCGCCCTCTTTAGTCACATGGCCCACCAGAAGGGTGGGGATGTTGCTCTTTTTGGCGTTGAGCATCAGCCGCATGGCCGACTCGCGCACCTGGCTGACGCTGCCCGGGGCCGATGTCAGCTCGCTGCTGTACATGGTCTGAATCGAATCGATGACCAGCACGTCGGGAGTGTGCTCGGCCACCATTTTCAGGATAACATCCAGATCGATCTCGGAAACCACCAGCAGCAAGGGCGCCCCGGCCGCCAACCGTTCGCTGCGCAGGCGCAGTTGCTGAACCGATTCTTCACCGGAAACATAGAGCACCTTGCGTCCATGAGAGGCCATGCCGGACAGGGCCTGCAGCATCAGGGTCGATTTGCCGATGCCGGGATCGCCGCCGATCAGCACCAGGCTGCCGGCCACCAGACCGCCGCCAAGCACGCGGTCCAGCTCGCCGATGTGGGTCGACATCCGCTGCTGGTCCATCAGATCCACATCGTCGATGGGAACCGGCACCGATTGAACAGCGGTCAGACCGCGCATGGGACCGGACGTCGCCCCTCCGGCCACCACCTCTTCGGCCAGGCTGTCCCATTGGCCGCACTCGGGGCAGCGCCCCAGCCATTTGGGTGATTGATAGCCGCAGCTCTGGCAGCTGAACAATGTTTTTCGCGCTTTTTTGGCCATGGCGACGACCTTCGTCATTCTTATGAAAATTCACCGGATTACCAATTGACAGGCCGCACCATAGCATGTCAAGGTGCACCTAGCAAGCAACCGCAAACCCCCTAGACCGATATGGATACTCATGCTGAACATCGCATCCATTATATACAGGTATGGAGCAGCCCTGCTTCTGGCGGGCGTGCTTTTCGCTGCTTCGGCAACGGCACAAGCAGCCGATAAGAAAACCCGGGGCTTTTTCGAACCATTGATCCAGAGATTGATAGAGGACGGATTCAATCCGGATCATATCAAGAAGCTCTACGGCCGGGCAGACGATGTCTATTTCGAAAGCCGCGGTGTTTCGCTCTACTTTCTGCACAACGAAGCCAAGCTCGATTACAACAAGATGACCAAACGTTCGTGGATCAAGGAGGCCCGGGTCTATTTGAATGACCATTCCGCGTCGTTCAAGGCGGCGGAAGAAAAATTCGGTGTCGATCCCCGTGTCATCACCGCCATCATCCTGGTCGAGACCAAGTTCGGCCGCTACATGGGCAGGCGCTCCATCCTGAACACCCTCTCCACCATGGCCGTGCTGACCCAGCCCCGACAGCGTGAATATCTGTGGGAGCAGCTTCCCAAAAATCGTCGCTACAGCCGCAACCAGTACGACCAGAAGGCGGACCAGAAATCAGGCTGGGCTTACAGAGAACTCAAGGCCTTTCTCACATATACCCAGCGCCACGGCATCGATCCGGTCGAAATCAAAGGCTCCTATGCCGGCGCCCTGGGGCTGGCCCAATTCATGCCCAGCAACATCCTGGCCTACGGTGAGGACGGCAACGGGGACGGCCGGATCGACCTCTTTCACGACGCCGACGCCATATTCAGCATCGCCAGCTACCTGAGACATTACGGCTGGAAACCCGGCATCGACGACAAAAAAGCCTATAAAGTCGTCTACCACTACAACCACAGCAAGTATTACGTGGACACCATCCTCAAGATACGCGACCTGCTGGAAGGTTGAACAACGATGAGCTCAACCCAATTGATCATCCTGGGAGGATTGCTGTTCTGGCTGCTGACCTGCTGGGCCATCATCGACATCGCCCGCAAGGACTTCGGAAAGATTGAAATCAAAGCCGCCTGGGCCTTCGCCGCCCTGGTGCCCTTTATCGGCCCCGTCGTCTACTTTGCCGTGGGATTCCGCAAAGGCACCCCCAAATCCAAACTGCCGCCGCCGAAAGAGGCGCCGCAAAAACAATAAACGCCTCTAAACCCTCTCCCACTTATAGAAGAAGGTTTAAGGCGTGCAATCCGGACATGGGAAAGCATCCCCTCTCCCCTCAGGGGAGAGGGTTAGGGTGAGGGGTGAAACGCAGCAGGATAAAAATCAGCCCAATATCACGCCATTGGTTGACAAACTCACTGATTTTCTATATTGACCAGCACACAAATCGATGTGGTCCCATCGTCCAGGGTCTAATACGTCCCGCTTTTCAAGTGGGATGATGCAGGTTCGAATCACCGCTGACGATGAGACGCTGTGAGAGATAGATGTGGTCCCATCGTCTAGGGGTCTAGGACGTCCCGCTTATCAAGCGGGATAACGGACGTTCGAATCACCGCTGACGATGAGACGCTGTGAGAGATAGATGTGGTCCCATCGTCTAGGGGTCTAGGACGTCCCGC
>JBNKKA010000247.1:0-4759 GCA_050291585.1 Desulfobacteraceae bacterium | reverse complement strand
AAAGGGGGCCAAGAAAAAAGACGTGGCCTTTTACGAGGGACAGCTCAAGAGCGCCGAGTTTTTCACCCAGAGCGTCCTGCCCATCACTCAGGGCAAGATGCGGTCGATCCTGGCCACCAATTCAGCCGTCATCGACATCAGTGAAGATTCTTTCGGCGGGAAGTAATCCCTTTGCCGTAATTGATGGTTGGTAGGCAGGCCGCCCGTTTCGGGTGGGCTGTTTTTTCAGGGTCAGAAAGTCAGTGTGCCGGTGAGCTATTGGTCGAAGCACCACTGGCCAACTGACATGCCAGTCACCGCCGCACTTGAACACCAACGCCCCGGCAGATCGCTCTGCCGGGGCGTTGTTATTTCTGTCTTTTATTGTTTTAGCGGGTTTCGCCTATTCGTGCCGTTCTATCTCTTCCTGGCGCAGATCCTTCTTGAGGATTTTACCCACGTTGCTCTTGGGCAGTTCCTCGCGAAATTCGATCTCCGCCGGCCATTTGTACTTGGCCAGTTTGTCTTCGCAATAGGCCAGCATCTCCTCGGCGGTAGCGCTCTCCCCTGGTTTGAGGACTACGAAGACCTTTACGCTCTCGCCACGCTTGGGGTGGGGGATGCCGATGGCGGTGGCTTCCATTACCTTGGGGTGCTGGAAGAAGACCTCTTCCACATCGCGTGGGTAGACATTGTAGCCGCTTGTGATGATCATATCCTTTTTGCGGTCCACGATATAGAAGTAGCCAGCCTCATCCATACGGGCGATGTCACCGGTGTGCAGCCAGCCGTCGGTGAGGGTCTCGGCGGTGGCCTCGGGCTTCTGCCAGTAACCGGCCATGATCTGGGGGCCCTTGATGAGCAGCTCGCCACTCTCGCCTACCGGTAGATCGGTCTCGCCGTCCTCCAGGCTCACCACCCGGCAGAGGGTGTCGGAGATGGGCAGGCCGATGCTGCCCACCTTGCGTTTGCCCTCGGCAAAGGGATTGACATGGGTCACCGGAGAGGATTCGGTCAGGCCGTAGCCCTCCACGATGGCCGCCCCGGTGCGACGCTCGAACTCCTCGATCACCTCTATGGGCAGTGGTGCGCTGCCCGAGAAACAGCCTTTGATGGAGGTCAGGTCGACGGTTTCAATGTCAGGGTGCTGGAGCATGCCGATGTACATGGTGGGTACCAGGGGGGCGAAGGTCGGCTTGAACTTGCTGATCGCTTCGAGCAACTGGGGTGCCTGGGGCTTGGGCACGAGGATATTGCCCCAGCCTTTTGAGATGGCCAGGTTCATGGAGGTGCTCAGACCGAAGACGTGGAAAAAGGGCAGGGCGCCCAGCATCACTTCGTCGCTGCCGAAATCGGGGAACCAGGCGGCCAGGTGTTGGACCTGCTTGCTCATATTGCCGTGGGTGAGCATGACGCCTTTGGAGACCCCGGTGGTGCCGCCGGTGTACTGGTACATGGCCACATCCTCGGCATCGATGGCTACGGCCGGTGGATTGGGCTGGGTGCCTGCCAGCAGAGGTTTCCACTTGTAAACCTCGTCAGCCGCTTTGACCGCAGCGGCCAGGCCCTTCTTCTTGCCCACCAGGGGGAAGAGTAGGCTTTTGGGAAAGGGCAGGTAGTCGCCTATGCTGGTGTAGACGATCTGCTTGACCTTTGTCTTTGGACGCAGATCGATCATCCGGTTGGCCAGCAGATCCAAGGTGATCAAGACTTTTGCGCCGGAGTCGTTGAACTGATGGTCCAGCTCGCGGTCGGAATAGAGGGGGTTGTTCATTACCGCAATGGCGCCGATTTTGAGCGCGGCGTAGTAGGCCGCCACGCAGGGGATGACATTGGGCAGGAGCAGGGCCACGCTGTCGCCCTTGCCCACTCCGAACGCCGCCAGGCAGGTGGCGAAGCGGTCGACCATTTCGCTCAGTTGGCTGAAACTGGCGGTGTAGCCCTGGAAATTCAGCGCCATCTTGTCGGGGAAGCGCTGGGCGGAGCGCGCCAGGAAGTCTGGCAGGGTGGCCTTCTCATAATCCACCGTTGCGGGGACGCCGGGAGCGTACTGGGCCAACCAGGGTTTTGCTGCATAGGGATCGGTCTCGGACAAGAGGGGCCTCCTTAATCGCAATTGTCAACTTTGACCAGCCCAGGCAGCAGTGCAGAGGCCGGAGGCTGGCGCCGAGAGGGGATGGTGTTTAAGATAGTAAAGAAATACTAATTCCCCTATCCGCTAAAAGTCAACTACCAAGCGCCGCCCGGCACTATAAGCCAGTCCGCATTGAGTGGATATTCATGCGCGTAATGCTGCCTTGCGTCCGTGTCAGGCCTCTGCTATGGTGCCAGAACAAAATCCCCCATAGGTCTTTTCGGGGGATCTGTCCAGCCCCCTTCATTATAGCCCCCGGCACATTTTGCCCCGCTGACGGCCACCCTATGCGAGGTGTTGAGATCCGTACAATTTTTGCTTGACAGGGCCGGGTTTGCTCTGTAGACAAGTAATGAATGAGTATTCATTCATTACCATCAATCCATATGTATTCCATACGTTGAGGGGAGAGTGAAGATCGACATGGAAGCCGCATTGATCCCACCAGCCAGCTACGACTTCATGTACATTCCCACGGTGATCTTTTCCATTCTGATTCCCGTGATCGGCGTCGCCGCCTTCACCTACATCATCGCCAAGCGTCTGGCCCCATTAGTGAAGGCAGCCCCGGACCAGCGTTTCGATCATGTGGTGGCCCGCCTCAAACAGCTCTTTTTCATCTGGCTCGCCCAGTGGCGCCAGCCGCGCTATAGGGTGGCCGGCGTGGTGCACATCCTGATTTTTGCCGGTTTCATGATCCTCAGCATTCGTTCCACAGCCATGGTCATCATCGGCATCGACAGCGATTTCGTCGTTCCCGGCCTAGGGGGCGTGCTGGGGGTGATCTATGGCCTGATCAAGGACTACGCCGCCACCTGGGTGCTGGTGGCCTGCGGTATCGCCGCCTGGCGCCGGGGCATCGTCAAACCCAAACGCTACGCCGTGCCCGCGCGCTACGGCAAGGACCACACGGCGGAGGCGATCTTCGTCCTGGGCCTGATCTCCACCCTGATGATCACCGAGAGCCTCTTCGAGGCCAGCCTGGCCGCCGCCCAGGTCCAGAAGGGGCTGCACGCCGAGCTGCTCGCCCCCCTCTCCCTGGCCTTCGTCTTAAAACACCTCCTCAGCGGGGTGGGCCAGAGCGGGCTCCAGGCCATCCACATCGTCAGCTATTACATCCATGACCTGACCTTCTTCTTTTTCCTCTGCTTTCTGCCTCTGGGCAAGCACTTCCACGTGATCACCTCCCTGTTCAACGTCTTCTTCATGCGCGTGCGTCGGGGCAACGTCAAACCCGTTCAGCATGGCGTCAGCGACGAAGGGCTCGACGACCTGGAATCCTTTGGCGTCAAGAAGCTCGAGGACTTCACCTGGAAGCATATGCTCGACTTCTACTCCTGCGCCGACTGCGGACGCTGCAGCGATCAGTGTCCGGCCAACGCCGTGGGCCGGCCCCTCTCGCCGCGCTTCATCTCCATCAAGGGGCGCGACGCCATTTTCAAGAACTATCCCATCTATCCCCTGGACGCGCCATTCCGCAAAAGCGAGGATTTGATCGGCAGCGTCTACGAGGCGGACGAGATCTGGTCCTGCACCACCTGCGGGGCCTGCGAACAGGAGTGCCCCTTGGGGATCGAGTACATCGACAAAATCGTCGACCTGCGTCGCGGCATGGTGGATGAGGGCGACGTACCCCAGTCTCTTCAGAAGCCCCTTAAAGCCCTCGAAAAGCGCGGCAACCCCTGGGGCAAAATGGAGAAGAAACGCAGCGACTGGACCAAGGACCTCAAGGAGGAGTGCCCGGTCAAAGTCGTGGATAAGAAAACCACCGCCGAGACCCTCTACTTCGTGGATAGCATCACCAGCTACGATGACCGCATGCAGGCCATCGGCCAGGCCACGGCCCGCCTGCTCACGGCCGCCGGGGAAGACTTCGCCATCCTGGGCAAGGCCGAGAAGGACAGCGGCCACGAGGTGCGTCGCTTCGGCGAGGAGATGCTCTTTCAGACCCTGAAAGAGATGAACACCACGGCCATCGAGAAGAGCGGGGCCAAACAGATCGTCACCGCCGACCCCCACGCCTACAACGCGCTTAAGAACGACTATGACAACCTGCCCCCGGTGGAGCACATCAGCCAGTATCTCCTGCGCCAGCTCAAGGACGGTAAGCTGCGGCTGACGGCCAATGGAGCTAGCGCCAACGGTGGTGGCAAGGTTTACACCTACCACGACCCCTGCTACCTTGGGCGCCACAACGAGGTCTACGACGATCCCCGCCAGGTGCTCGACGCCATCCCGGGCCTTAGTCGGGTGGACATGGAAAAATCCCGCGACCGCAGCTTCTGCTGCGGCGGTGGGGGGCTGATGCTCTTCTACGAACCGGAGGAGGAGCAGCGCATGGGCGTCCTGCGGGTGGAGATGGCCGCCGCCGCCGGGGCCAACGTCATCGTCACCGCTTGTCCCTTCTGCCTGGTCAACATGGAGGACGCCATCAAGGTGGCCGGCTTGGAGGGCAAGATGGAGGCCATCGACCTGGCCGAGCTGGTGCAGCAGCACTTGACCGTTTAGTGCCAACAAAGGTTACAATCTGGGTGTAATCCCAATATTAACTTGTAGGGAGGGTAACTGATGGAAATTCTGGTTTGTGTGAAACGCGTTCCGGACACCGCCGAGAACGAGATCGAGGTGATGAGCGACGGCAGCGAC
>JBNKKA010000246.1:0-4885 GCA_050291585.1 Desulfobacteraceae bacterium | reverse complement strand
AATCACCCCGGCCACTGTGGGGTATGGTGAGGTGCACGCGGTCAGCGATTTGGGGCGCATCTATACAATAATCCTTATCTTTCTAGGCGTCAGTTACTTTCTTTATGTAGTGGGCGCCATGATGCAGTTCATGGTCGAGGGCCGCATCCGACACATCCTGGGGAGGCAAAGATTGGACCGAAAGATAAAGCGTTTGCGCAATCACTACATCGTTTGCGGCTATGGCCGCATCGGCAAAGTTATCTGTCGCAAACTAATGAGCGAATCCGTGGATCTGGCAGTGATTGAAAACGATCCGGATCGGATCGATGCCATCGATCAGGAACGCCTGTTGTACATTATTGGCGATGCCACCGATGAAGCTATCCTGCAGAAAGCCGGCATCGAAAAGGCGGCCGGACTGATCGCCGTGCTGGCCACAGACGCGGACAATGTCTTTCTGGTGTTGACGGCCCGGCAACTCAACCGCAAGGTGCTCATCCTTGCAAGGGCCAGCCGACAGCGGGCAAAGGCCAAGATCCAAGCGGCCGGAGCGGATTATGTGGAGTCTCCTTACGAGTTGGGGGCTGTGAACATGGCTCAGCGAATCGTCCGCCCCACGGTGACCAACTTTCTCGACCTGGCCTTTAAGCAGGGCAACAATGAGATTCAAATGGAGGAGATCCCCGTCAGCAATAAATCCAGCCTCAAAGATGTCATGCTCCAGGATTCCGGCATCCGCCAGGATTTCAACCTCATCCTGATCGCCGTCAAAAAGTCCGATGGGACTATGATCTTCAACCCCTCCCACGAAACCCGCATCGAAGCAAATGATACCGTCATAGCGGTCGGCGAGATCGATAACCTGACCCGTTTAGGGCGTAAACTCAACCCAGACGGCCAGTAAGGCGAAGGGCTACAAAAACGGGGCGGCCTCTTGCAAGGCGCCCCGCGTCGTGTTGCTGCCATAGATCGATTGATCAGATTTTATAAATAATGCGTTTCTCGGTGATGATAATATCCACATACTTGTCGTGGGATTCCATGGGAATCGCCGGTACGATCTGGCATTCATGCAGCAAACCGACCTTGCGGGTGGTGATGGGCAATTGGGGGATCAGGCGATCGTAGTAGCCCTCGCCCGACCCGAGGCGTCCGCCCTTTTCATCCATGGCCATACCGGGAATGATGGCGATATCGATGCATTCAATGGGGACGCTTTTACAGCGGCTGGTGTCAGGCTCGGGGATGCCGCGGGGACCTTTGATGAGGTCTTTGTCCGGATTGTCTACTTTGAACAAGGTCATCTCATATTTCTGTGTGTCAAAAACCGGTAGGACCACTAGCTTATTGTAGTCATAGGCGCGTTTGACGATATCCGCCGTCTTCACCTGATACTCGGTATTGACATAGAGCAGGGCGATGCGCGCTTCCAAGAAATTGGCGAACTCGAAAAGACGCGCTTCGATGGCCTGTTGAATCTCCAGACGCTCTCCGCCATCCAGGCCGTCAACGACGGATTGGATCTCACTGCGAATCTCTTGTTTCTTTTCTCTGACTTCTTCCATATCATACTCCCTGGTATTTGACCCCAACGCCGCAAAAGCCAGAAGATCAACAACATAGCCTGAAATGCGGTACCAATGCCTACCATGTTGATTACGCAGCCCTAGAGTTTATACAAACCCTAAATATAATATGACTGCGTCGTATAGTCAAGCTGCAATAATCATTGACTCCAGGCAGGGATTGAGTTAATTTTTTGTTGTTTTTAAGGTGGATTAGGAGCAGACTCGTCAAGAGCAGCCAGCGTTCCGTCCACAGAGACCATAGTACTTTTCAACCGATACCCACTGACCAACAAGGCGCTTACTGCGGCCTTCATTTCGACTGGAATAAATTATGTTGGATATGAAATTGGTTCGCCAGAATCCTCAGGACGTCGAGGCCGGACTTGCCAAGCGGGGAAAGCATCCCGATATGGCGAGGTTTTACGAGGCCGACGATAAACGCAAAGTCATCCTCAAAGAGTTGGAAACGCTGCGACACCAGCGTAATGTGGTCTCCGACCAGATTGCAGCCTTGAAAAAAAAAGGTGAGGATGCAGAAGCCATCGTGGTCGAGATGCGTACAGTTTCTGGTCGTATCAAAAGCTTGGAAAAGGAGATCCAAACCCACGAAGCCTTTATCGAAACCTTCATGCTGGGCCTGCCCAACCTGCCTCACCCCTCGGTGCCCACCGGTAAGGATGAAAACGACAACACCCTGGTGAAAACCGAGGGCGTCCCAAGACAATTCAATGGGGAACCCCAAGCCCACTGGACCATCGGGGAGAATCTGGGCATCCTGGACTTCAATCGTGCTGCGGCCATTACCGGCGCGCGCTTCCCCCTCTACTTCGGCGCCGGCGCGCGTCTCGAACGCGCCTTGATCAACTTCATGCTCGACATTCATACACGCGACCATGGCTTCACCGAAGTGCTGCCGCCCTTCATCGTCAATCGGACCTCAATGACCCACACCGGTCAGCTGCCCAAATTCGAGGAGGACCTCTTTAAACTGGAGGGGTGGGATTACTTCCTCATTCCCACGGCGGAAGTGCCTGTGACCAACATTCATCAGAACGAGATTCTCTCCGCCGACGACCTACCGGTGTACTACACAGCCTACACGCCCTGCTTTCGCTCCGAGGCCGGATCCTATGGCAAGGATACCCGTGGCTTGATCCGCCAGCACCAATTCAATAAGGTCGAGCTGGTCAAATTCGTACTGCCGGAGACATCCTGGGATGAACTCGAGTCACTTCTCAAGAGTGCCGAGACCATCCTTCAGCGCCTTGAACTGCCCTACCGGGTGGTTACCCTGTGCAGCGGCGACCTGGGTTTCTCGTCGGCCAAGACCTATGACATCGAGGTATGGATGCCCTCTCAGGGGGTCTACCGGGAGATCTCTTCGTGCAGTAATTTTGAAGACTTTCAAGCGCGCCGGGCCAACATCCGCTTCAAGCGTAAAAACCAGAAGGGCACCGAGCTGGTGCATACCCTCAATGGCTCCGGCCTGGCGGTGGGCCGTACCCTGGCCGCCATTCTGGAGAACTGCCAGCGGGCCGACGGCAGCGTTGTGATCCCCGAGGCTCTGCGCCCTTACATGGGCGGAGAGGAGGCGATCGCCTCATGAAACCCGCCGACTTTCCCAAAGCGATTCAGCCTTACCTGCTACCCGAACCGAGCGGTCGGCTGATCTACCGCTGCCTGCAGTGTGACGCCGTCCACGGCATTGAGGAGCTGCTATACACATGCCCGGCCTGCGGGCACGTGCTGCTGCTGGAAGACCCTGAGGCCGATCGCCTCAAGGCGATCTCCGGTAGTACCTGGCGACAGATCTTCGATTACCGCGCCATGCTCACCGAGCCTGGTCTCAAGGGTATTTATCGCTTTCACGAGTTTATCGGCTCCATCCTGCCCCTGGACGACATTCTCTATCTTGGTGAGGGGCACACCCCAGTTGTTGCGGCCAGCGGAAAGCTGGGTGAGCGCGTGGGCATGAATTTCTATTATAAAAACGATGGCCAGAACCCCAGCGCCTCTTTCAAGGATCGCGGGATGGCCAGCGCCCTTAGCTACATCAACTATCTGGTCAAGGCGGGTAAGGTGGACAATGTCCTGGCGGTGTGCGCCTCCACGGGTGACACCTCCGCCGCCATGGCCCTGTATGGGGCCTACCTGCAACCCCACATCAAATCGGCCGTCCTTCTGCCCCACAAAAAGGTGACCCCCCAGCAACTGGGGCAACCCCTTGGCAGCGGGGCGACGGTATTCGAGATTCCCGGGGTGTTCGACGACTGCATGAAGGTGGTCGAGGCCCTCAGCGAAGCGTACAACGTGGCTCTGCTGAACTCAAAAAACGCTTGGCGCATCCTGGGCCAGGAATCCTACTCCTACGAGATCGCCCAGGCTTTTGAATATGAACTTTCCGATAAGGTCGTAGTGGTGCCCATCGGCAATGCTGGCAACATCACAGCCGTGATGAGCGGTTTTCTTAAATTCCACGCCGCCGGCGTCATCGACAGCCTGCCCAAAATTGTAGGCGTCCAGTCACAGCACGCCAACCCGGTGTTCAAGTACTACGCCGAAAACGATCCCCGTAAACGGGCCTTCAAGCCGATGACTGTGCGCCCCAGCGTGGCCCAGGCGGCCATGATCGGCAACCCGGTCTCCATGCCGCGGGTCATTCACCTGGTGGAACGCTACAATCAGATGGCCGGAGAGGAGCGCACCTTTTTCGTGGAGGTTTCAGAACAGGAGATCATGGACTGGGAGCTTACGGCCAATCGCCACGGGCACATTGCCTGTACCCACGGCGGTGAATCCTTGGCCGGGTTGACCAAAGCCAAAGCGCTCGGGTACGTCGATGCCGAAGAGACAGCCATTGTCGATTCCACGGCCCATGCGCTGAAATTCTCCGGTTTTCAGGAGATGTACTTCAGTGACACCTTCCCGGCTGACTTCGAGGTGACGCCTAAAGAAGCGCTGCGCAATGCACCTATTTACGTGCATCCCCAGGCGCTCGAGGCCGTACCCGCACCTGGGAAACCCCTGGAAGGTGCGGCCTTCGACAGCTTTGTGGCGGCCGTCGCCAGTGAAATCGCCGGACAATTGCAGCTCAAGCGACGATAAGTGAGAAATCCAATCCCGGCATGTTGCGGAAAACGCCTTGCTTGTGGGGACGCCGGCAACAACACTCCCGTCCAGCGGGAAGACCCTTACGAGTGTTGACTACGATGAAATATTGGCTCAGATGGTTATCGGCCCTGGCGCTGCTGGTATTGGTTTTGACCGGTGCCGCCCCCCCCACCCTTGCGGCAGACAAGGACGAACAAGAGGGGACTTTAGAGTACAAGAACTAT
>JBNKKA010000245.1:0-4917 GCA_050291585.1 Desulfobacteraceae bacterium | reverse complement strand
TCTTCGGGGGTAATGCCACCGTCAGCGGTAATGGCAGCTTCGGCTACACCCCGCCCCCCCACTTCAACGGCACGGACAGCTTCGCCTTCACCGCCACGGACAACGGGTCACCGGCGATGACGGCCGATGGCCAGATCGTGGTGACGGTCGGTCCCGTGGACGACGCGCCTCTGGCCCAAAACGACCGCTACGCAGTGGCCGTCGGCGGATCCATCAATGTAACCGCAGCCCAGGGCCTGCTCCACAACGACATCGACCTGGAGGGCAGCAGCCTAACCGTATCAGCCGTGGACACCGGCACCCTGGTGGGGACTCTCAGTGGCCCGCAAGCCAATGGCGCCTTTAGCTACACCGCCCCCGGTGATGTGGACGAGAACAGCACCACCAGCTTCAGCTATACTGTCAGCGCCGGCGGAGCCCAGGCAACGGCCACCGTCACCCTCGTTTTCAGTGCAGGTGGCGCACCGCTGGCCACAGCGGATAGTTACGCCACCACCGAGGATACCTCCCTGACACAGGGCGGCAGCGGCGTGCGCGCCAACGACATCGGCGGGACCTCGGTGTCGGCGAGCGGAACCAGCAACTTTGGCGGCAGTGTCAGCATGAACGCCGGCGGCAGCTTCTCCTACACCCCGCCGCCCAACTTCAGCGGCAGCGACAGTTTCGTCTACCAGCTCACGGATGGCGCCCAGACGGTCAACGGCCTGGTGCGGGTCACCGTCAACGCAACCGCCGATGCCCCCCTGGCCGGAGATGATTTCTTCCAGGTGGGCATGAACACGCCCCTCGCCATCGGCGCCGGCACAGGCCTGCTGGCCAACGACAACGACGCCGACGGCGATAGCCTCACCGTTACCACCACCGGCAGCACCCCCACGGACGAGGGCGGCAGTGCGGAGATCGCCGCCGACGGCAGCTTCACCTATGTTCCGCCCACGGACTTCACCGGCACCGACCGCTTCGATTACACCATGGGCGACGGCACCGGCCGATTTGCTGCCGCCACGGTGATCATCACGGTGAGCCCCTGAGGCGGGACCGCATCTGAAGCTTAAAATTAGAGCGGGCGCCAGAAGTTACTTCCGGCGCCCGCTTTGTTTGTGTGCTGCAGATCGTCAGGAAACTCGCTGGGCTCGCATCCTGATCTAGGCTTTAAACCTTATCTGCGCCTGCTCGCTGAACTCTAAATCAGGTTGAGTCAAGCCTGGCAAAGCCTAAGTCGAGCTAGCTGAGACGCCAAACTAAATTGTCTCAATCGCGCAGGCCATGGACACCCCGCCGCCGCCGCATAGGGTGGCCAGGCCCAGGCTCTTGCCCTGGCGGCGCAGGGTGTAGAGCAGGGTGGTGAGGATGCGCGCGCCGGTGGCCCCCACGGGGTGGCCCAGGCCGATGCCAGAGCCGTTGACGTTGGTGCGTTCGCGGTCGAGGCCAAGCTCGCGCTCGCAGCCGATGTACTGGGCGGCGAAGGCCTCGTTGACCTCCACCCGGTCGAAGTCGGGGATGGCCAGCCCGCTGCGGGCCATGAGGTCGTTGACCGCGGGCACTGGGCTGAGGCCCATGACCGAGGGGTGACAGGCCCCTTTGCCCACTGCCTTGATCTTCGCCAGGGGCTGAACACCCAGCCGCGCGGCGGTGTCGGCCCCCATGATCACAAGGGCGGCGGCCCCGTCGTTGATGCCGCTGCTGTTACCGGCGGTGACGGTGCCGCCCTTGGGCACGAAGGCTGGCTTGAGTTTCTCAAGATCCGCCAGGGTCAGGCCGGGGCGGAAGTGTTCGTCGCGGTCGAATATGATGGGCGGCTGCTTGCGTTGGGCGATCTCCATGGGGACAATCTCCTCGGAAAAATCACCCGCTTCCGTGGCCCGCTCGGCGTTGTTGTGGCTGCGCAGGGCCACGGCGTCCATCTCGGTCCGCTCGATGTCCAGGTGCTGGGCGATGAACTCGGCCGTCTGGCCCATGATATAGGGTTTGCCGATACAGCTTTTCAGGGGCTCCTGGGTCGCATCCACCGGTCCATCCTCGGGGTGGGGGATCACGTGGGAGCCGCAGTGCAGGGCGCGGATCAGGCTGTCCACGAAGACCTGATCCTGGAGGCGGCAGCCCCAGCGGGCGCTGGGGAGGGAATAGGCCACCCCCGACATGTGCTCCACACCCCCGGCCAGGATGATGTCGGCCATGCCGGCCTGGATCATGGCCATGCCCGATATGGCGGCCTCCATGCTGGAGATGCACACCCGGTTGATGGTCACCGCCGGGACGGTGTCGGGGATGCCCGCCAGTAGGGCTCCCACGCGGGCCACATTGAGGGTGTCGGCCGGTTCCATGCAGCAGCCGAAGCGCACATCATCGATCTGGACGGCATCGATGCCGGCGCGTTCGACGGCGGCCTTCATCACCACGGCGGCGATCTCGGCCGCCGAGCTGTCCCTCAGGGTGGCGCCGAATGCGGCGATGGCGGTTCGACAGGCGGATGCGATGACGACGTCGCGCATGATTGTCTCCAATCTTTGATTAGATAAAATATAGCCGGTGTTTGGATTGCGGATTGTACGTCAGTTGTGAACGCAACGAACTATTTTAACCGGGCTACAATCCCCCGAAGCCCGCATCACTAATACTCAGAGCGGCATCATCCCCCGTCTGGATGGCCTGCATGCGTCCCAGGGTCTCGGGTAAAAGGCTCTTGATGAAGAAGCGCGCCGTCTGAATCTGCCCGTCGTAGAAGGCCGTTTTTTTATCTTTGGCGATCTTACCGGTGCGGTCTTCGAGGGCAATTTTGGACAGGCGTTTTTCCAAAAAGGGCACTGCGGTATTGGCCCGCCAGAGGAGCATCCAGGCCATGATGACGTCGCCGAAGGCCATGAGAAAGGGATAGGCGTGGGCGAAGGCCGTCTTGACTTCGGCAGACATGGCCCGGTCGCCCAGCTGCTGGGCGGTGGCGGCGAGCTGGCCGGCGGCTGTTTCCAACCCATGGGCCAGATCTTTCAGTTCAGGCGTCTCTTTGGCCGCATTGATGGTGGCCTGGATCTCACCCAGGATGTCCATGAACACCTGCCCCTTGCCCATGCCCAGCTTGCGACCGAGCAGGTCCATGGCCTGGATGCCGTCGGTACCTTCGAAGATGGAGGCGATGCGGCAGTCGCGGGTGAGCTGTTCGACCGGGTATTCGCTGGTGTAGCCGGAGCCGCCGTAGACCTGCATGGCCATGGAGCAGACCTCGAAGCCGCGCTGGGCGCAGTAGGCTTTGACGATGGGGGTCAAAAGGGCGATGCGGCCGTTCTGGAGGCGCTGCTGGGCCTCGTCCGTGGCCAAAGCCTCCTCGTCCAGGCAGCGCGAAATATAGTAGACCAGGCTGCGCATGCCGTCCACGTGGGCCTTCATCCAGAGGAGCATGCGGCGCACGTCGGGATGGCGGATGATGGGCACGCTGTCGTGGGACGAACTGCCCAGATCACGACCCTGGAGGCGTTGTCGGGCGTATTCGAGGGCGTGCAGGTAGGCTGCGCTGGCATGGCAATGGCCCATGAAGCCCACGTCCAGGCGGGCCTCATTCATCATGTGGAACATGATCTCCATGCCCTGCTTGGGATTGCCCAGGAGGAGGCCTTTGCATTTGCCCTTGGATCCGAAGGACATGGCGCAGGTGGCGCTGCCCTTGATGCCCATCTTCTTCTCGATGCCGGTGCAGACCACATCGTTGCGCTCTCCCAGGCCACCGTCGGGGTTGACCCAGAACTTCGGGACGATGAAGATGGAGATTCCCTTGGTGCCCGGCGGGTCGCCCTCGATGCGGGCCAGTACGGGATGGATAATATTCTCCGAGAGGTCGTGCTCGCCGTTGGTGATGAAGATCTTGTCGCCTTTGATATTGTAGGTGCCGTCGCCGTTGTCCACCGCCGTGGTGGTGATGGCCCCTAAATCAGAGCCGGCCTCCGGTTCGGTGAGCACCATGGTGCCGCCCCAGGCGGCGGTGTAGAGCTTTTCCAGGAAGAGCGTTTTCTGCGCCTCGCTGCCGTAGAGTTCGATCATCTTGCCGGTGCCGTGACCTGTGAAGGGATAGGTTACCAGGGACCAGTTGGCTCCGACGAGGAACTCACTGGCCGCCCGGGCGAAGAGGTGGGGCAGACCCTGGCCGCCCGCGGCGGGGTCCTCCGTGGGGGAGGTCAGCTCCATGTCGAGGAGGAGTTCATACACTCGCCGATAGCATTCCGGTACGTGCACCTTACCCCCTTCGAAACGCAACCCCTGGGCCTCCCCCTCGGCCCGGGTGGGCAGAACCTCCTTGATGCCGAAGTTGCGGGCCTCCTTGAGAATCAGGTCCATGGTTTTACGGTTCAGGTCTTGATAGCGTTCGTGGGCCAGAAGCCCCTCGATGTTCATCTGATCATAGAGCACAAAGGCCACATCCGTAAGGTCGGCGATGAGCTGGGCCATGGAAATCCTCCTAACGATTTTTTGTGCGGGAACCGGTGTCGGTTTGGGAGAGGTGCAAAAGGGGCTGGATCACTTTTTCGATTATGACAGGCGCTGACGGCTTGTCAAGATTGGACGTTGGGTGAGGGAGGACTTCCCGGCTTGGCATGAAAACTTGATTGGTGCATGTGGGTGGTTTATTTAGTGTTTTTCTAAGCCGATCTCTGCAGATAAAAAATAAGGAGTACCTGTCATGGCCCTGCGACACCATCCCCTGGCCAGGGGATATTATCGTCTGCTGCAAACCAGCGTGCTGCCCTTGGTTCGGCGCTGCCGCATCCAGGCCGATCAGATGACCTACATCGGCGCTGCCATCGCCCTCGCCGTTCCCCTGGGTTTTGCCCTGCATCCCCTGGCGGGTTTCCTCCTGATACTATTTTCCGGCAGCGCCGACACTATGGACGGCCATCTCGCCCGGGAGGACGGCCGGACGCCCCCCTGGGG
>JBNKKA010000244.1:0-4957 GCA_050291585.1 Desulfobacteraceae bacterium | reverse complement strand
GGCGTCGTGGTCTCGAGGCGAGCCGCTTCATTCCACAAACGCACGCAGCGCCCGGGTCCCGTCCGTCCCGCCCGACCGGCGCGTTGCTCGGCGCTGTCACCGGCGATGGGGGACAAGGTGAGAAACCCGCGACCTCGGTGATACCGGGTCCGTCGCACGAGCCCACCGTCGAGCACCACGTCGATGCCCGGGATGGTCAGGCTGGTCTCGGCCACGTTGGTGGCCACGATGATCTTACGTCCCACCGGCCGCCCGAAGACGCGCTGCTGCTCGGCGGCCGAGAGGCGCGCGAAGAGGGGCAACACCGTGACATCGCGATAGTGGCGCCCCTCGATGATCTCGCAGGTCTCGCGGATATCTTGCTCGGTGGGCATGAAGACGAGGATATCCCCGCGGCCGCCCTCCTGCTGGATGCGGTCCACGGCCCGTGACGCGGCGGCCACCACCGAGGGGTCCTCGTCGCTGCCGGCCGTCTCCATGGGGCGGTAGCGGGTCTGGACCGGGTACATGCGTCCGGAGACCTCGATTACGGGTGCCCCTTCGAAAGCGGCCGAGAACTTCTCCGTATCGATGGTGGCCGAGGTGATGATCAGCTTTAGATCAGGCCGCCGACGGACAAGGCCGCGCAGGATGCCCAGGAGAAAATCGATGTTGAGGCTACGCTCGTGGGCCTCGTCCACGATGAGGGTGTCGTAGGCGTTGAGGTAGGGGTCTCCCTGGGTCTCCGCCAGGAGGATGCCGTCGGTCATCACCTTGACCCGCGTATGGTCGCCGGTCTTGTCCTGAAAACGGATCTTGTAGCCGACGGTCTCACCGAGGGGTTCGCCCAACTCCTCAGCGATGCGGCGACTCACCGTGGACGCGGCGATACGCCTCGGTTGGGTGCAGCCAATCATCCCCTCGCTGCCGCGTCCGGCGGCCATGCAGAACTTGGGCAGTTGAGTGGTCTTGCCCGAGCCCGTCTCCCCCGCCACGATAACCACCGGGTGATCCTGGATGGCGGTGACGATCTCTTCGCGGGCGGCGGTGATGGGCAAGTTCTCATCATAGTTCAGCGTCGGCTGACGCGCCAACTTACGCGCCTTGGCAGCGGCGGAGCGGCGCAGGCGCCCCGCCAGGCCGGCGTAGACCTTGGCCAGCCCGGCTTTCGATATGGGTCGGCGGCGGCTTCGATCCAGACGCCGCAGTTCCCGCGCAACGGCGATGCGGTCCATGTGCAGGGCCTGGGGCAGGAGGTCGCCGATCTCGTTTGGGAGGTTGGTTTTTTTCTTGCTCGCCATGGAACCCAGTCTAGATATTCAGCTGAAAATAAATGATATTTTTACGAGCCTGCGTGTGTTCCGCCCCCTCCGGGGTGGAAAATGCGCTTTAAACAAGTACATCAATCGTTCTCCGGGCAAGCTCAAACCTGAAGGCCATACCCCAGGACCGCCCCATGGTCAACGGCTTTAGCGTCTGTCCGCAGTTGACAACCCGGTTCGATGGGAGGAAAATCATCCTCGGCTTGACCCTCAAAATGCGTATAGCCTGCCATTCATAAGGAGACTCCCATGGAATTCGTCATCATCGGCGGCGACGCCGCCGGCATGAGCGCCGCCAGCCGCGCCAAGCGGTTGCAACCCGATCTGAAGGTCACCGTTCTGGAGCAGACCCAGGACGTCTCTTACAGCGCCTGCGGCATGCCCTACAACATCGCCGAGCCCCATCGCCCCATCGAGGATCTCGTGGTGCGCGCGGCCGACATCTTCCGCAGCAAACAGGGCATCGATCTGCGCCTGGGCCACAGGGCCACCGCCATCGACACGGACGCCCGCCAAGTTCAGGCCTCCACGCCCCATGGCTTGTCGGTCAAGATTCCCTACGATCGCCTACTCATCGCCACCGGTGCACGGCCCCTGCACCCCGAAATTCCCGGCATCGACCACCCCGGTGTGTTCGCCCTCAAAACCCTAGCGGACGGGCGCAGGATAAAGGACTATTTAAGCACTCAGACCGTCGCCAAAGTGGTCATCATCGGCATGGGCTATATCGCCCTGGAGATGTGCGAAGCCCTCATTCAACGAGATATCAAGGTGGATATGATCAAGCCGCGCCCCAGGCTCCTGCCCTGGATGCCGGAGGAGATGGCCGCCACGGTTCAGGCCTGCTGCGAAACGGCCGGGGCCAATCTCTTCCCGGGGATCCCCATCCAGCGCATCGAACGCACCGGCGATCACCTGATGCTCATAAGCGACGGCCTGATACTCAGGGCCGACATGATCCTGACGGCCACTGGCGTGGCCCCCAACAGCGAGCTGGCCCATGCAGCGGGGCTAGCGCTGGGACCCGCCCGGTCCATCGCCGTCAACCAACGGCTGCAGACCTCGGACGAGACCATCTACGCCGCAGGAGACTGCGCCGATGCCCACCATCTGGTCACCGACAAACCCGCCTGGATTCCCCTGGCCCTGAGGGCCAACCGGGCCGGATGGGCCGTGGCCGACAATGTCTGTGGGGTTTCCACGGAACTACCCGGCCTGGTGGGCACGGCAGTCTTCAGGGTATTGGACCTGGAGGTGGCCCGCACCGGCCTTTCTCTAAAGGAAGCGGAAGCAGCGGGATTCCATCCGAGGGCGGTGACCATCAAAACCCGGTCCCGGGCCCACGCCCACAAGGGCGCGACCACCATTCAGGTCCACATGCTGGCCGACAAGACCAGCGGACGCCTGCTGGGCGCCCAGATGGTTGGAAGCGAGGGGGTGGCCCACCGCATCAACGCCGCCGCCGTGGCCCTCCAGAACCGCATGACGGTGGAAAGCTTCAGCCAGGCCGACCTGGCCTATGCGCCCCCCTTCGGCCCGGTGTGGGACCCGCTGCTGACGGCGGCCAATCAGCTGAAGAAAAAGCTTTAGGCGGGTCGGTGGAATCGTGGGGATTTGCACCACACGATGCGCTCATACCAAACCGCCATTGGGTGTACGCTTCAGGAAGATTGAAGCTTATGTGGCGGTCCACATGGGGAAAACTCAAAAGCTGGGAGACGCGGCGATCCGAATGAACAGATGCAGGTCCACGCCTCTCAAACCGATATCTTCGAGGGGCAGGGTAATCTCCAAGTGGTCGCTGACCTTGGGGGGGATGCTCACATAAAAATGGCGCTCTCTGCAGACCCGCGCCCTGCCCGCGCAATGGGGGCAGACAAAGGGGAACTGGACGCCGGTGGCCTGGCAGTTTTCGCAAGGCACCCAGACCGGCACAGAGAGGGGAAAAAGGCCGCCACGCAGGGCCTCGTCCGGCTCCAGAATCATTTCGATGGCCAGATCAGTAGCCGGCGGCCCGCTAGTCTGCATCGGCCGGATCCCCATCACCTCACCATCGAAAAATGAATCCAGGAAAAAATCCCAACGACGGCGCCCGGCCGGTTGAGCGGCGGGCTCGCGGATATCGGCAGCCTGCCGGATGGGGATGCCCCGACCTCGGCGATGCAGATCATGGTCGTATGCTTTCCGGCGGGCCTCATGACCTAAGGTGTCGTAGGCCCGCTGAACTTCTCTGAATTTCTCTACATTGGGCTCAGGACCACAGCTGTCTGGATGATAGCGTTTGGCCATGGAACGGTAGGCGTTTTTAATCTTGCCACTGCTGGCGCCACGGGGGACGCCCAGGACGAAATAGTAGTCTTTAGGCATGGCTTGCCCTCCGACCTCAGCGTTACCAGGAATGGAGACCAAGGACTCGTCGGAGCCAAAGATGCGGGTCAGGCCGAGTCAAGCGCGTGGCCAGCCCCAGAAGTAAGGGCCGGTTTGAGCAAATGCCTGTTCTCACCGGCCCTGCACAGGTTATCCTGCCTGAACTGTGATGGTTCGCGGTGTGGCTTTTTCCACTTTGGGCAAGGTGAGTCGAAGCACACCGTCTTTGAGCTGGGCATCGATCTTCTCCTGATCGACCAATTCGGATAGAGCGAATTGTCGGTAGAACTTACCCACCTCGTATTCGATCACGACATCCTCTTCACCATCTCCTTGGACGGGTTCGACCCCCCCGTTCAGGGTGAGGGTATTTTCCCGTAGATCGATGTTGAGGTCGCCTACTTTTACACCGGGCATATCCGCCAACAGGACGATCTCCTTCTCATTTTCAAAAATATCGACGGACGGGGTGAACACCAAGCCGGGTTGGGTCTGCTCGGCCGGGGTGGTGACCTCCTGCTTCTCCCTTACCTGTAAATCTTTGGAATTTTTACCAAACATGGCTGCACCTCCTCGTGTTTAGCGACGATCATCAGTTGATGGCAATCTGACGCGGTTTCACGGCCTCCGCCTTGGGAAGGCGGATGGTGAGAATGCCGTTTTCCATCTTGGCCTCGATACGATCCGGATCGATGTCGGTGGGCATGGCGATGATTCTGGAAAATTTGCCCGCCTCGCGTTCACGACGATGGTAGCGAACCCCCTCGTTTTCCGACTCGATCTTGCGCTCACCGGAGATCGACAGGTTCTTGCCGGTGGCCTGCATCTGAATTCCGTCCGCTTTTACGCCTGGCAGCTCGGCTCGCAGATAAAACCGCTCGGCGTCCTCGGTCAGGTTGATCTGGGGGAACACACCGGATCCGAGCAGGCCGCCAGGGGTACCGGCGTCCGCATCGAAGACCCGATCGAGTTGCCGCCGCATGCGATCCAGCTCCTCGAAGACACTGCTGACCCGCGTACCAGGATAGTTGTAGAATCGACGATAGATCATGGTAACACCTCCCTTTTATTGATGTTTCTGTCGATGCACCAATTTCTCTTTGCCAAGAATCTATAAATGATTTTCGCTGTGTCAATAGTGCAAGTTAACTTTTTTATGAAATTACTAAAAATTATTTTTTTTAAATAGTAATGAGTCGGCATGGAGTTCTGAGGGGGCGTATAGGAGGTGTCTAAAATGGATTCCCTGGATCGCGGCAGCGGTCCCCGTCTCGCTGGTCTGAGCAGAA
>JBNKKA010000243.1:0-4980 GCA_050291585.1 Desulfobacteraceae bacterium | reverse complement strand
GGGCGAATTCACGATCATCCCGATAGCCGTCGAAGAAATGCTCGGCGTCATAGACCACTTCCCGCCCCCGGGCCTTGAGGAAGGCCACGCTGTCCTTGATCATGGCCAGATTCTCAATGGCGGTGTTGGCCATGATCTCTTCCACGTGCAGGCGCCAGGTCTTGCCGAAGATGGTCACCACCGGGGCCTGGCTGGCCACCAGGGCCTGGAGGTTGGGGTCATCCTCCGGGGCGATGCCCGGCCTGCGGGTGGCCCCGAAGGCCGCCAGCTTGGCGTTTTGGAAGCGTTCCCGTTTGGCCAGGTCGAAGAACTCCATGTCGCGGGGGTTGGAGCCCGGCCAGCCGCCCTCGATGTATTGAATACCGCTCTCGTCAAGGCGTAGGGCGATTTTGAGCTTCTCGTCGGCGGTAAAGCTGATGTTCTCCCCCTGGGTGCCGTCCCTTAAGGTAGTGTCATATACGTGGGTGGGGTCCATGGTGCTTCTCCAGTGGAGCCAAAGGATTGTTTTTGTCGAATTGTCAGGTAGCGGGTTTAGACTGTGTCACGCATCGCCGTAACCTGACCTACGCTGAACAGATGAGTATCGTTATTTCGTAGGTCAGGTTGGGAGCGTCGAGCGTGGCGAAGCCTAAGCCAGCTACCTGACATCTATATTTACGCCTTGCGGTTCTCCGGCCGCAGCGCTCTGACTGCCTGGCCGGCACGCCACATCTCGGACTCGTGGATCTCGGCGAGCTCTTTGTTGAGCTTTTCACGATAATCCGGTGTACTGTTGGCCGAGAGTACCCGGCGCGTCTCTTCGCCCGTGATCACGCTCTTGTAGAGATCCTCGAAGACCGGTGCCACGGCGTCGCGGAACTTGGGTGCCCAATCGAGGGCGCCGCGTTGGGCCGTGGTGCTGCAGTTGGCGTACATCCAGTCCATGCCCTGCTGGGCCACCAGGCGGATGAGGCTCTGGGTGAGTTCTTCCACGGTTTCGTTGAAGCTCTCGCTGGGGCTGTGGCCGTTTTTGCGCAACAGGTTGTATTGGGCCTCCATGACACCGGCCAGGCAGCCCATAAGAACCCCGCGCTCACCGGTGAGGTCGCTGTGAACCTCTTTCTCAAAGGTCGTCGGGAAGAGATAACCAGAACCGATGGCGATGCCCACGGCGAGGGCGCGTTCGCGCGCGCGGCCGGTGAAGTCCTGGTGGACGGCGAAGCTGGAGTTGATCCCGCTACCGTCCAGGAAATTGGTGCGCACGGTGGTACCCGACCCCTTGGGGGCCGCCAGGATCACGTCCACGTTCTCCGGGGGGATGATGCCGGTCTGGTCGCGGTAGACCACGGCAAAGCCGTGGGAGAAGTAGAGGGCGTCACCTTCGTTGAGGCAGCTCTTGACCAAGTCCCAGGTGGCTACCTGGCCGGCATCGCTGAGCAGGTTTTGAACGATGGTGCCCTTGCGGGCGGCCTCTTCAATGGAGACCAGGGTCTCGCCGGGGACGAAGCCGTCGGTTTTGGCCTTCTCCCAGGATTCGGTGCCTTCGCGCTGGCCGACGATGACATTGACCCCATTGTCGCGCATGTTGAGAGCCTGACCCGGTCCCTGGACGCCGTAGCCCAGCACTGAGATCGTTTCGTCCTTCAACACTTCGCGGGCTTTTTCGAGGGTGAACTCTTCCGCAGTGATAACCTCTTCTACAACCCCGCCAAAATCGATGTTTGCCATTTTCTTTTTTTACTCCTTAGTGGTTGGTTGACAGGCGGATGGAACATCCGCCCAAGCCCAATGGAAGTTGTATCCATTGGGCCAGTATCTCCCGCGATCGCTCTCGCCTCCCTCGTTAGACGACGCGGTGGGTTAGTTTGCTTCATGCTATTTGCAACATGCTACCGGTTGGCGCCAGGCTTCGATGCTTACGGGTGTGCAAGCGTGTCGCTGTCGGCGGGGGTATCCGCCGAGCCACATTGCGAAGCGCGGTGCTACATATAATCAGGCTGGTGAGCCTTTCTCTTTTTACTTTGGTTCTCTGAACAATGCGATCGTCCCCGTCCGGGCGATCTTCTTAATCCCAAAGGGTTTTAGCAGGTTGACCAGGGCCGTCATTTTATCAGGACCGCCCGTGGCCTCGATGATGTAGAACTCAGGGCCCACATCCACTATCTTGCAGCGGAAGATGTCGACCACGCGCAGGATCTCGTCGCGCTGTTCCGGTTTGGCGCGTACACAGACCAGGGCCATTTCGCGCTGGACCGAGCGATCGCCGCTCAGGTCGCGCAGTTTGATGACGTTGATCAGCTTGCGCAGCTGTTTTTCGATCTGCTCCAGTACCAGAGCTTCGGCCTTGGTGACGATGGTGATGCGCGACACGGCGGGGTCGATGGTCTCCGCCACGCAGAGACTCTCGATGTTAAAACCACGGCCGCTGAAGAGCCCCACCACCCGGGAGAGCACGCCGGGTTTGTTGTCCACCAGCATGGTGAGTATATGTTTATCGCTGTCCATTGATCGCCTTTCTAATAAATCGGTTCGCAAGTGAAGCGTTTTACACCAAAAGCATCTCGGTGATGGCGGCCCCGGCAGGCACCATGGGGTAGACGCACTCCTCTTTTTCGACCTTGAACTCCATGATCACCGGCCCCGGGGTCTCGAGGGCCTGGGTGATTATGCCGGCGACCTCCTCGGGCTTTGTGGCCCGCAGGCCGACGGCGCCATAGGCCTCGGCCAGCTTGACGAAGTCTGGACCGCCTTCGAGGCAGGTGCAGGCGTAGCGCTTGTCGTAGAAGAGGTCCTGCCACTGGCGCACCATCCCCAGGTAACAATTGTTGAGGATGGCCACCTTGACGGGCAGCTTTTCATGCACGGCAACGGCCATCTCCTGGATGTTCATCTGGATGCTGCCGTCGCCGGCCACGTCGATGACGGTCTTGTTGGGAAAGGCGATCTGGGCGCCGATGGCCGCCGGCAGGCCGAATCCCATGGTACCGAGTCCACCCGAGGTGATGAAGTGGCTGGGGCGGTCGAAGTGGTAGTATTGGGCCGCCCACATCTGGTTCTGGCCCACCTCGGTGGTGACAATGGCCTCGCCACGGGTCAGTTCATAGAGCTGTTCGATGACGTATTGGGGCTTGATCACATCGGTCTGGTCGTAGGCCAGTTGATGGGCCTTGCGCCAGGTGTCGACCTGTTCCATCCAGGGCTTACGCAGGTTGTCCACATCGCCCATGTCGGCTTCGGCAATGAGCTCATTGAGGGCCGCCAGGGCGTTTTTACAGTCTCCAACCACGGGAACGCTCACCGGTACGTTTTTACGGATGGATGTGGGATCGATATCGATATGGACGATTTTAGCCTTGCTGGCAAAAGTGTCGGTCTTGCCGGTGACGCGGTCGTCGAAACGCACGCCCACCCCGATGAGCAGGTCGCAGTCGGCCGTGGCCATGTTGGCCCGATAGGTGCCATGCATCCCCAGCATCCCCAGGCTCAAGGGGTCCGATCCCGGAAAGCTGCCCAGGCCCATGAGGGACATGGTGACCGGGATCTGAAGTGTGCGGGCCAGGGTGGTCAATTCCTCGGCCGCCTGGGCCAGGATGACGCCACCGCCGCTGAAGATCAGGGGACGCTTGGCCTGTTGCAGCAGTTTGACCACTTTGCTGAGCTGCTTGCGATTGGGCTTGTAATTCGGGTTGTAGGATTTGAGGCGCACCTTGGTGTCACCCGTGTAAGGGGCCTTGGCCTGGGCGATATTTTTGGGCAGATCCACCAGCACCGGGCCGGGGCGGCCCGAACGGGCGATGTGGAAGGCCTCGCGCATCACCTGCTCCACCTCGGTCACATCGTTGACCAGATAGTTGTGCTTGGTGCAGGGGCGCGTGATTCCCACGATGTCTACTTCCTGGAAGGCGTCGTTGCCGATGAGGGCCGTGGGGACCTGGCCGGTGACCACCACCAGGGGGATGGAGTCCATGTAGGCCGTGGCGATACCGGTGACGGTGTTGGTGGCGCCGGGGCCGCTGGTGGCGAAGCAGACACCCACCTTGCCCGAGGCGCGCGCGTAGCCGTCGGCGGCATGCACGGCGCCCTGTTCGTGGCGGGCCAGGATGTGTCTCATGTCGGTTTTTACGAGGGCGTCGTAGACATCGATATTGGCCCCGCCGGGGTAGCCGAAGATGGTGTCGACGCCCTCATCCTTGAGCACGGCCATGAGGATCTGGGCACCATTGAGACGTTCTTTGGGGGGGCTTGCATCGGGCGCTTTACCGTTTGGGGCAGGACCTTGAGTCGCTGTGGTATTTTGATCAGCTTTGGTCAACATCGTGATCACCTTTTGTTCCTGAATGAACCAGCTAGCTCAGCCAGGCGAAGCCTGAAGCCGCTGGGATTGACTCTTAACTACGCTTCCGTGGACAGATCCAGCACTACGGCACCCTGGCTGGCCGAGCTGACCATGCGGGCGTAGCGGGCCATATACCCCTTCTTGATGCGGGGTGCTGGGGGTTGCCAATCGGCCAGACGCGCCTTGATCTCCGCATCGTCCAGATCCAGGGTGATGGACTTGGCCGGGATGTCGATGCGAATGGTGTCGCCTTCGCGCACCGCGGCCAGGGGGCCGCCTTGGGCGGCTTCGGGCGAGATGTGACCAATGGCGGCGCCCCGCGAACCGCCGGAGAAACGCCCGTCGGTCAAGAGGGCCACGTGGGCGTCGAGCCCCATGCCGGCGATGGATGCGGTGGGGGTGAGCATCTCGCGCATGCCGGGTCCTCCCTTTGGGCCTTCGTAACGCACGACGATGACGTCGCCCTTGAGGATCTTTCCGTCCATGATGGCCGCCGAAGCTTCCTCCTCCGAGTCAAACACCCGCGCCGGCCCCTGGTGCTGGAGCATCTCCTCCAGGACGGCCGACTGCTTGACCACACAGCCTTCGGGGGCCAGGTTGCCGTAGAGGACGGCCAAACCGCCCTGGGCATGGTGGGGTCGATCGAGGGGGCGGATCACTTCGTT
>JBNKKA010000242.1:0-5143 GCA_050291585.1 Desulfobacteraceae bacterium | reverse complement strand
CGATCTCCTTAGGGCTGATGCGTTCGCCCTTGATCTTAAATAGATCATCCCTGCGTCCCACAAAGTACAAATATCCTTCCTCATCCCTGCGAAACAGATCCCCGGTATGGAGCAGGCGCCGAGCACCCGTGGCAGGATCTCTTCTGAGGGCGCGGGCGGTTTTTTCAGGTGCATTCCAATAGCCTTGCATGACGCCTGATCCCCTGACAACCAACTCGCCAACCCGGTCGGCCCCCACTTCGCGTCCATCTATATCCACGATGAACACCTCCACATTCGGCATGGGGACGCCCACCGAATCGGGTTTATGTGTGATTTCATTAGGGGAGAGACTGGATACGGCTTTGCACTCGGCCAGGTTGTACATGGAGTAGATTTTTACGTGTGGAAACCGGTCTTGCAGTCTTCTAAGGTGTGCCGGGGGGATCGCTTCAGAGGCATTGTGGAAGTATCTCAAGGAGGAGAGACCTTTCCAGGCCTCCCCATCCATTTCGAGCAAGAGGGCTACCGTGGTCGGCACGATGGGGAAGCCGGTCACCTGCAAAAGATCAATTTTCTCGATGGTTTTGTAAGGAAAAGCGAAAGATTTTTCGAGAACGAGGGTTCCGCCGAAGAAAAATGTCGTCAGGACCTGGTATAAGCCATGGTCAAATGAGAGCGGCAGGGCATTTAAAACGATGTCATCAGAATTGTTTTTAAGATACCGGGTGATGCTTCGAACGGCCGAGACCACGTTGACGTGGGCGTACATGACACCTTCTGGCTCTCCGGTCGATCCGGAGGTGTAGACAATCGCCGCCAGGTCGACATCGATGATCTTCGGAAAAGGTGTGCGCCCATGGGGAAGGCCTCCATCGAGAAGGCTTGACCACGAGGCGGCGGAGCAAACATGTCGCGGGCTTCCCATTTCAGGAAGACGACTTAGGCCGGGCGGGTGACACCAGATCACATGGGAAACCGACAACTCATCGGCCAAGGCCTGCTGCACCACTTTGGCCTTTTTGGAATGGGTAATCAGCACCCTGGCGTCGGCGTCCTTCAAGATGAAGTTCAATTTTTTAGCTTTCATGGTCGCCCTGGCCATGATGAAGACGGCGCCGGCTTTCAACACCCCAAAAAGCGCGATAACGGATTCCACCGAGTTGTCCAAAAACAGCACGACGCGGTCTCGTCGCTGAATGCCCATCTGGATGAGTGCCGCCGCCAGGAGATCGGCCTGATCGTTGATGTCGCCATAGGTCAGGCGTCGGTCGCCACAGATGAGGGCGACTTTATCCGGCCTGGCCGATGCGCTCTTCTCTAATAAATGATGGACCAACATGGCGTCATCCTCCATTGTGGGTATGTGGAATGGGTTGATGAAATAGGGGCGATCTTTTGTGGCGTCCATGGGACCAGGGATATGCCGAAGGGAGCCCGTTCAATGGGGATGCAGGGCGAGATACGAAACCGTGTTCGATCAATAGGCTCTGAACAGGATCGGCGGTTTTCATTTCTGAATACGTAAGATCCATTTGCAAGCGCCCTGCCACTGATGGCTGCTTGCTTCATCGCATATGCATCCGATATGGGTCGGAAATGGAGATCTCGCCGATTCATCGGATCTCAGGCGTTGCCGTGGTCAAGGGATGAGGGGTATAGTAAGGCGTGCCGATGACAATTGTCGATATCGAGAAAGCTTATTTGGTGGGAAATTTTAAGCTTCGTTTTGCCGATATTTGCGCTGTGAACCTCTTGCTTAAGGCGTGCTCTGGGTTGAAGAATTCATTTAAGACCCGGCCATGAAAATTCACCACCTCGGCGCAGAGACCTGCGTCACGGGCAGCTGCCACCTGGTCCAGGGGGACAGGCTGAATGTGATGGTGGACTGCGGGCTGGTGCAGGGGCATGATCACGAGATACCCGCCAGCGAATGGCCCATCGAGCCAGGTGAAGTAGATGTTCTCTTTTTGACCCATGCCCACATCGATCACATCGGCCGTTTGCCCTGGTTGATCGACCAGGGGTTCCGCGGCGAGATCATCTGCACCCACCCCACCAGGGCCCTGCTGGCGCCCATGCTGAAGGATGCCATGGGGATTGCCGGGATACCTCGGCGGGAGGCGGAGAAGCTGTGGCAACGTATCGACGATCAATCCTGGGGGTTCGAATATGACGAGGCCTTCGAGTTGCACCAGGGGTGGCGATTCCGTCTGGGGAGGGCGGGGCACATTCTGGGTTCCTGTTGGATACGACTGACGTCGCGCTCTGGGGAGAGCGTCCTTTTCTCCGGTGACCTGGGGAGCCGGGACAAACCCCTGCTGCGGGACGCCCAGATACCGGAACCGGCCGATCTGCTTGTTCTGGAATCCACCTATGGTGACCGCCGTCATCCACCGGTGAGTGATCGGATCGCTCAGTTGGGGGCTGTTCTCGAGCGCTGTCTGGCGGACGGCGGGAAGGTATTCATTCCAGTGTTTGCCCTGGGGCGTGCCCAGGAGTTGCTCTACGAGATCGATCGTTTGCTCAGTGATGGTCAATACAGTTTTAAGCTGCGGCCACCGGTATTCGTGGATTCTCCTCTGGGTTTGGAAATCACCAAGATTTACGCCCAACTGAAACCTTTCTGGGACAAGGAGGCCCGTGATCTGTGGGCCAAGGGCGATCATCCCTTGGACTTCAAAGGCCTCTATGGGGTGGAGAACCATGGCGCCCACGAGGAGCTGGTGCGCATGAAGGGCCCGGCGGTGATCCTGGCGGGCAGCGGCATGTGCACGGGCGGCCGGATAGTGAACCATTTGAAGCATGGGCTCCATCGGGCTGAGAACGACGTGGTCTTCGTGGGGTATCAGGCCCGGGGAACTCTCGGCCGCAGGGTCCAGCGGGCACGTCGAAGCGGCGTTATCGACGGCGTCGAAACAGACGGCGTCGAAATCGACGGTGTTGAAGGCCAGGTGCGCGCTTGTATCCATACGCTGGGGGGCTACTCGGCCCATGCCGACCAGGAGGACCTCTTGACCTGGGTCAAGGCGATCGGCGATGACTCCATGCCCATCAAGCTGGTCCATGGTGAACCTGCCGCCCAGAGGGCGCTGGTTGACAAATTCATGCACATCGGAGTGACCTCTAAGGTAGCGTCCTCCAATGACGTTTAATCAGGCGTTTAAGACGCCTGCCGATGGACAGAGTTATCGATTACAATTACCCGATATAAAATTGAAAAACTTTTTGAGCGGGCTTTTTTCAGGTACCACAAAGTGGTACTCGGAGGAGGCCCACAACTTGACATTGCAGGCCGCATGACATAACAATTCAGACCGTTTTGGCCTGGTTATGTGATGCAGCATTTAGTGCGCGAAGTTCGACTATATTTTGAGTTGATAAGGCAAACGCCTGCAGCGATATTTTACAGGTGGGAGATCCAACATGGACGACAATGGAGCGAACCAGAGCTTGACCGATCGGCTGATCGCCCTCATTCACAATATTACTGATGAGAAAAAAGAGAAGCTGCTCGAACTGCTATTGGATTGGCAGAAAAATGAGCAGCGGGGGGATGACCGAGTCCCCTGTCTGATCCCGGTGGATTTCTCCACCCAGGATAGGGTGTACCGCGATTTTATTCAGAATTTCAGCAACGGCGGCGTGTTCATTGAGACACGCGAAAACCTCGCTCCGGGCGAGCCGGTTTCCCTCACTTTTTCAGCCCCCAATTCCCAGAACCACTTTAAAATTGTCGGCACCATTCTGCGCAGTGAAGATGGTGGTGTGGCCGTCAAATTTGAAAAGAAGCTCAGCCGCTACGAGGAAGAGATCATTAAAAACAACCCGAAGCGCTGATTTGATCCGGGTCAGATGCCAGATCGAAATTGCCACCTGCACTTAGACGGTCCGAGGAGCCACTGTTTATAATGGATGACTTTTTGTACAATCTGCGAAAATCCGTCGAAGATAGAAGTAAATCCGGCCGTCGCTATTCGGACAGCAAGAACAAGCGGGGTGATGACCGCCGCTGCGGTATGGATCGACGCGACCGTAAACCCCAGAAGCATCACAATGACCGCCGGAGCTACAGCCCACAGAATCGTACGATGAACGATATCAAGCAGCTGCTTGAAAAGCTGCTGGGCAATCAAGCCCACCAGCGTTCGATCGATGAGGAGCGGCTGAAGCTCGAAACCCGCCGCACCGAGGCCATGGAGCGCATTGCCGATCTTCTGGGGCGGGCCACTGGGGCTCAAGTGGATGACGGGCCGGATGTGACTGCCAGTACCGAGGCAGGCGTCGAACCTCAGGTTGCGGAGATATCAGAGGCCGCCCAGGTCGACGAATCCTCTGCTGACACTGAACGGCCCACCGCAGATGGACGGTCCACCACTGGAAAACGGTCCACTGCAGGCAGACGGCCCACCGCCGGTGTGCGGCCCACCGCCGGTGGGCTTATGAGATCCCTGAGGGCGGCGGGTAAAAGCTACGAGAAGATCGCCCAGGCGCTCGAAGAGAAGGGGATTCCAACCGTATCCGGGCGCGGTCGTTGGCGTGGTCAGACAGTAAAGCGAGAATTGGCCAAGCTGGGTGTGGACGGATAGAGCGTTCGCAGATATTTTGGCGTTAAATCAAGGGTTCCCGATCGGGAGCCCTTTTTTTGTAGGCGCGGTTTGGTGGATCCCCTCGCTGTGGGTCATTATGCTGTAGGTCAGGTTGGCACGATAGGGGCTACCTGACGCTTGATGTGAACCAATTTGCAGCGGAATTTAAAAACAATTGCTGATGCTCAGGAATTGACACGCGATGGTCACCATTATCCAGACTCAGAAGTTTTTTGGGTGCTTGGACGGCGGCATGGATGCGGATGGCGTTGTCGTAGGGCACAACGGCGTCGGCGGTGCCGTGGATGACTTGCAGGTGGGAGATGTCAGATAGATGATTCGTCAGGTCGAAACGGAGACCTTCGCGGTCGAGGGCGCCGGGGTAGGGTTCGGTGGCCAGGAGATCATTGACTGCTTCGGCGGCGATGGTCGCGCTGGCGATGGGGGCGGCCAGGGTCACGATGGCGGCGGGCGCGAGATCGGAGGCGCAGCCAAGGCAGACGGCACCGCCGAAACTGCTGCCGAAAAGGCCCAAAGGGCGGCACAGGTCGGAGCGGGTCAGGAGCAGCCGCACG
>JBNKKA010000241.1:0-5165 GCA_050291585.1 Desulfobacteraceae bacterium | reverse complement strand
AGGTGGAGATCGGAGAGGGGCTGAGCCCGCGGGAGAAGCGGTACCAGAAGCTGGAGATCCTGCGGCGCGTGCGGGAGGACGCCGTGTCGCCGGCGGAGGAGGCCACCGTGCTCACCGAGGTGCTCAACCTTGATGGGGCCACCGCCCACCGCCTGGGCTATTTTAAGGCCCTCCGCGACCTGGCCGTCTTCCGCCGCTACGCCGCTAAATTCCTTTGGGAGCTGGCGCTTTTCAGCGACGGCCTGGACCTGGCCGACGGGGAGCCCTACGCGGAGCTGATGCGCCACCACACCGGCTTCTACCACTCGCCCGAAAGCCACCTTTTCGATCTGACGCCTGAGTTTTATTGTTGCGATTACCTCCGGGGGATGCTCCTGGCGCGCCGCCTGGATGCCACTCTAGAGGAAAATTTGGGGGCCAACTGGCCCCTGAAGACGGCCACCGGCGACCAACTGCGTGACTGGTGGGCAGGGGGCCATGCCGCCGACATGGACGCGTTTTGTGCCGCCCAGTCAATACACCCTCCTGATGTGGAGACCCTCATGGATCACTGGGCCAAGGTTCTCGCCCAGGGACCGCCGGGTTGACGGCACCGGCTGAATTTTCTACTCTGTGCATGGCCCGCCCACAACTGGACCTTTCTGCGCTTCATCCTACAATGAAAGGGTGTCCATGGATCCATCCGAGTGGTTGGTTCTGCTCATCGACGACGAAGTCGATATTCGCGAAGTGACCGGCCTGGCGCTGCAGGATGCCGGTTACACTGTCATCAGCGCCGCCGACGGCCCGAGCGGGCTGGACATCTGCGATCGCCAGCATCCCCAGCTGGTCATTACCGACATCCGCATGCCCGGTATGGATGGGCTCCAGGTTCTCGAACGCCTTAAGCGCCGCCATCCCCAGATCGAGGTGATCGTGGCCACTGCTTTTGCCGAGATGGAGTTGGCCGTGCGCGCCCTCCAACTGGATGCCTCCGATTTTATCACCAAACCCATTAACGACAGCGCCCTTTTTATCGCTCTGGAGCGGGCGTGTGAGAGATATCTCGCCCGGCAGAAGCTGCGCGAGTATACGGCTTTTCTGGAAGCCGGCTGGGCCGAGGCCAGCCAAGCCCTACGATCGGCCTACGACTACCAGAAGAATCTCATCGAAAGCTCCCTGGACGGAATTCTCGGTTGCGATGCCGATGGGCGCGTGGTGATGGTCAACCAGAGCCTTGAGCGGCTGTTGGGGCAGTCGCGGGATGCCTTGGTGGGAAAAAAAATTCAAGATCTGCTCACCCCCGAGGAGTATGACCGTTTTCATGCTGCGATATTGCAGCGCCAACCCGGAGGGGTGGGGCGCCTGCCCATATTCGAGACCCGTTTGGCCGCCGCCGACGCGAAGATCCCCGTCCAGTTGAGTGCGGTACAATTGAATGCGGCAGAAGTGCCCATGGGGCTGGTCTGCTTTGTGCGCGACCTGCGTGAGCTACGTCGCCTTGAGGAGGAGATGGCCGACCACGCCCACCTGCTCCACCAGGACAAGATGATGGCCCTGGGGCGTCTGGCCGCCAGCGTCGTGCATGAGATCAACAACCCCCTGGCCGGTGTGCTCAACTACATGAAGCTCATGGAACACCTGATCGGCGAGGGGCCCCTGAAACCATCCACCCAGGAGAAATTCAGCGGCTACCTGGAGCTGGTGATCACCGAGACCCAGCGCTGCTCGCGTATCGTCTCCAATCTGTTGGCCTTTTCGCGCAAATCGACCCTTGCCTATGATCGGGTCAACCTGGCAACGGTCCTGGAGCGCTGTGTGATGCTCAGCCAGCATAAGCTGGAACTGTTGTCCATTCACCTGCACACCCAATGGGAGGCAGATCTGCCCGTGGTTTGGGGGGACGCCAACCAATTGCAGCAATGCGTGGTCAACTTGGTCTTTAACGCTATTGACGCCATGCCCGAGGGGGGCGACCTTTTTCTTGCGGCCACCGCCCTGACCCAGGAGGCGGCTGTGGCCATCGAAGTGCGCGACACCGGAGGGGGCATCGCCTGCAGCGATCAGCCCCATGTGTTCGAGCCCTTCTACACCACCAAGCGTGACGGGGCCGGCGTGGGCCTGGGCCTCTCCACTACCTTTGGCATCGTCCAGCGCCATGGTGGGCGCCTCACCATCGAGGCCACCGGCCCAGACGGAACCGCCTTCCGCATCTGGTTGCCCTGCGGTGCTAACACTGCCTTCGCTAGCGGGCGAACCATGGGCAACCTGGGGGAAGCGTCATGATTCAGAGCGCCATCCGCTCCCACCAGTGGCTGGAGGTTCTCGACGAGCTCAATATCGGTGCATTTACGGTCGACATCGACCACCAGATCACGGCCATTAACTTCAGCGCCCAGGCCCTCATGGGGTTGCACGGAGCGGAGGTTACCGGCCTGGACTGCCGAGAGGTGTTCACCGGCGTACCCTGCATGGGTGCCTGTCAGATCGCCACCCAAAATGGGACGACAACCGACGAGCCCGACGTGGTGGTGACCGATGAAACTGACTCCGAACACCTCATCACCCGCCTGGCCGCGCCCCTTTTCGATGGCGACGGCCGGGTGATGGGTTGCCTGACTATCCTCCAAGACCACTCGCCCATCACCGAACTAGTGGACCGTGTACACTACGAAGCCCGTCGTCAGAAGATCATTCTGGACAGCCTCGACTTGGCCGTATTCACCGTTAACCGGGGTGGCCTGATCACCTTTTTCAATACCGCCGCTGAGCGTATCTCTGGTTTCAACCGTCAGGGCCTCCTCGGGCGTCCGGCCGAGGATCTCTTCGGCGGCGCGGAGCGGTCCGAAATTCGGTTCCTGCATGAAACCATGGCCACCGGGCGTTCCAGCCGTCAGCTTCGCGGCCGACTGCTGGACAAGGACGGGGTGGCAGTACCCATTCGGGCCAATTACATGGTCTTGCGCAATGAAAAAGAGGCGGTTGTAGGCGGTCTGGTCACCTTTCATGATCTCGCCCTGGAGGTCCAGCTCGACCAGGCCATCCGGGGCCGCTACAGCCGCTGGGACATGATCGGCAAGAGCCCCGCCATGCAGCGCATCTTTGAAATGGTAGCCGTGGTGGCGGATAGCGATGCCACAGTCCTCATCGAAGGGGCCACGGGGACGGGCAAAGACCTTTTGGCCAAGGTGGTCCACAGCGCCTCACCCCGCGCCGAACGCCCATTTATAAAGGTCAATTGTGCCTCCCTGCCGGAGAACCTGCTCGAATCGGAACTCTTCGGTTACGTCAGAGGGGCCTTCACTGGAGCCCTCAAAGATAAACCCGGCCGTTTTCAGCTGGCCGCAGGAGGGACGATTTTCTTGGACGAGATCGGCGATCTGCCCCTGAACCTGCAGGCCAAGCTGTTGCGGGTGTTGGAGGACAAAGAGTTCTACCCCCTGGGCAGCCGGCGGACGTCCAAGGTGGACGTGCGGATTATCTCCGCCACAAACCGTGGCCTTGAGCAGCTTGTCCAGCAGGGCCTCTTCCGCGAAGATCTTTTTTACCGCCTCAACGTATTGCGCCTGGAACTGCCGCCTCTCCGCGAGCGCCAGGGGGACCTACCGCTGTTGATCCGCCACGTGGCCCGCCAATTGTGTGCCGCCCGTGGCTGCCAGCCCCCCGCCATTTCCAAGGGCGCAATGGATCGGCTCCTTAACCATGACTATCCCGGTAATGTTCGCGAGCTGGAGAACATTCTCGAACACGCCTTGATCCTTTGCCGTCATGCGTGTGTCCACAGCCACCATCTGCCAGCCTACTTGCAGGAACGCCCATCCCGCGTAAACGGCAACCCGGTATCTGGCCGGCAGGAGCGCTGGGATGCCAGCGAAGCAGGTCCTGACGTCATTAAAGGCGGCGCCGATGCAACCAAAGCGGCCGAAGCCAATCGGATCCGCCGTCAACTGCAGCACTGTAAGGGCCATCGCGCCCGCACGGCTCTGGCCCTGGGGATGGATCGTACGACTTTGTGGCGTAAAATGAAGCGCTACGGTATAAAATATGGGTGATGCTGCCGCATCACCCATATTTTATGCTTAAGCCAACCGGAAGGATTGGCAGCATACGACTATTGGTCATACTCACGGCACAACGGGTAACGAAAGGCCCCGGCATGAAAACCAAAACCATCTTTCTGATCATCTTTCTTCTGACTATGATGGGGTTTGTGGGTGTGGTCAACTACCAGCAGGGCCGCAGTCTGGCCAAAGCTCAGGCCGAGATCGCAAACCACGCCCGCATCATCGCCCGCTCCGTCTGGAATCTGGAGCCATCCAGCCCCACGGCCTACCTGTCGCTGGCGGCCTCGGCCAACGACTATGAGTCGGTAGTCATTCGCGACGATATGGGCAACATCTTCCTTGAGCTGACCCATAGTCCGGCCACCGCCTTGGATAATGCCTTTGTCTCCATGAAGCTCATGCACAAGGTGCACCTCCAGGCGGCGATCCATTTTGAAGGGGTGCCCATCGGCCTCATCGAGGCCATCTGGCTCCAAAAGACCACCTATACTTATATTTATATTTTTATCTGTTTATGGCTTCTGCTCGCCGTAGTGTGGCTGTTTCTCAAGCTCCTCGAGGTCAATCGAACCCTGGAAGACAAGGTGCGTCTGCGTACCATGGAACTCGAACAGGAGATTGGTGAACGGCGGCTGGCTGAGGAGCGTGCCGTCAAGGCATCCCAGCGACTCAGCGCTCATCAGCAGCAGACCCCGGTGGGCCTCATCGACTGGGATCTGGATTTCAGGGTGATCGAGTGGAACCCGGCCGCCGAGACCATCTTCGGTTTTTCCCGGCAGGAGGTCCTGGGGAAAGCGGCTTACGAGCTCATCGTACCCGAAAACGCCAGGAGTCATGTGGAAAAGCTCTGGCAGCAGCTGATAGAACAGACCGGGGGGGCCAACTCCACCAACGATAACCTTACTAAAAGTGGCGTCATCCGCGTCTGTGAATGGCGCAACACAGCCCTTAGGGACGCCGGTGGACGGGTCATCGGGGTGACCTCCATTGTCCAGGATATCACCGCACGCAGGCAGACCGAGAAAGAGGTGCGTCGCCTGCGCAATTTCCTGAGCAACATCATCGATGCCATGCCATCGATCCTGGTGGGGGTGGACAGGGACTGCCGTGTGACCCTCTGGA
>JBNKKA010000240.1:0-5167 GCA_050291585.1 Desulfobacteraceae bacterium | reverse complement strand
CCCGCTGACCACGTTGTCCAGTTCATTATAGCGGTAGGTGGATTTCTGGTTGGGGTCAAAGGGCGTGAAGCCCGTGGCCACAACGACGGCGTCCACCGCCAGGGTGCCGCTATCGCCCATCTTGGCCGGATCGAGCTTGCCGTCGGCGCCATAGAAAGCGGCATTGTGTTTGGACCAGCCGCGCACCGCCGCGCAGGCGTCCGGATTTTCATCGTAAGCACCACCGCAGGCGGTTTTGTCTTGGGCCTCGGCCGCTTTAAGGCTAACCGAGAAGCCGTCCTTCTGGGTGATGGCGCTGACTTCCTTGGCCAGATGCACGCTGATATTGGGTGCGTTGACCACTTTTTTGAGGGTGCTCTCCACGGCACAGGCGCCGCATTGTTGACAGGTATCGGTGGCCTTGCAGGCATATTGAATGGCATGGCCGCCGAGAAAATCGGCTTTTTCCACCAGTTCGACGCTCACACCGGCGCGGGACAGCTCCCAGGCCGCCGTGAGGCCGGCAATCCCGCCGCCGAGGACCATGACCTTTTTATCGTTGGTACCCAATTGATGACTCCTTTTGCAAAGCGGTTAGGGCTCAATCAGCTGACGCCGCTGCGCTCTGTCAGCCGCTTGAGCTATAAGGCTAATCCACTACGGGGCGGGGCAGAACACCGGCGCGCTCTGCGATCTCGGGCACCTTGTGCTCCCATTCGATGGCCATCAGATGGATGCCGGCAACCCCCTTCATCTCCTTGAATTCCTCGATCTGTTCACAGGCGATTTTGATGCCCTCGTCGGCCACTTTCTTCTTCTCCACGCCTTGCAAGCGCTTGATGATCGTTTCGGGAACATCCATGCCGGGAACCTTTTTCTGCATGTAGCGCGCCATACCGATGCTCTTCATAGGGGTGATGCCGGCCAGGATGAAGACCTTATCGGTGAGGCCCATGTCATTGGCCTGCGCCACCCATTTGCGCATTTTATCCATGTTGAAAATGCATTGGGTCTGGACGAAATCGGCCCCGGCGGCGACTTTTTTGGCCAGGCGATGCACCCGCCATTCAAAGGGCTCTGCAAAGGGGTTGGCCGCGGCGCCGATGAAAATTTTGGGAGGGCCATCAATATCCTGACCGCTCAGGAAGGTGGCCTCGTCGCGCATGGTCTTGACGATATTGATCAGCTGGGTGGAGTCCACGTCGAAGACTCCCTTGGCCTGGGGGTGATCGCCGAACTGCATGTGGTCGCCCGACAGACAGAGCATGTTGCGAATCCCCATGGCCGAGGCGCCCAGGACATCGCCCTGCATGGCCAGGCGGTTGCGGTCGCGGCAGACCATTTGGTAGTTGGGCTCCAGGCCCTCTTGGATGGCGATGAGAGAGGCCGCCCAACTGGACATGCGCACCATGGCCGTCTGATTATCGGTAATGTTGACAGAATCGACGTTGCCCACCAGGGGCTTGGCCTTCTCCCTGACCGCTTCCACATTGCTGCCGCGGGGCGGCCCGAGTTCCCCGGTGAAGGCAAAGTGACCGGCTCTTAGAATCTTTTCCAGATTGCTTCCTGATTTCATTTAGTCTTTCCTTTTAGGTATGCGTGATTCCTAAAATCGAAACCGTGCTAAGACGCTCGCGTTTTCATTGGCCGTGTACTGCGCCCCCTCAAATTGCCAACGGCAATTTGCTAAAGCGAATAGCTAAAGTCAGTTAGCCGTAGGCTAACTAACGCGGCTATTCGCTCCGCATCGCTTTCTGGCGTTCGGCATACGCCGGTTGGATGATGGTGCGTGGCACGGTATTACGCCAGTCCGTGGGCGGGCAGAACTCGGTGATATTGGCGAGGCGACCCTGGGCGGCCAGGCGATCGTAGATGGCATGCCAGGCGCAGGGCTGATCGCTGTTGATCTCACAGCTCAGGTCGTTGGTGCCGCCGCAGGGACCATTGAACAGACTCTTGGCACACATGGTCACGGGGCAGATGCCGGCCGTCATCCCCAGGACGCAGGTACCGCAGGCGCGGCACTTCTCCTCGTACCAGCCCACATCGCGGTTGGCGCCGATAAAGCTGGTGTTGACCCCCGGGAAGACAGGGATTTCGGGAAAGCGTTCGGCAATGAATTGAATGCCGGCCCCGCATGCCAGCGATATGATGGCATCGTACTCATCCACAACCCCGTCGAGCTCTTCGAGGAACTCCATGTCGCACTGGCGTTCCACCGTGTGACCGTCCGCCTCGATGGCCTGCCCCGCCACTCGGGTAGCGATCTTCAGCTCGGAGTTGAGGACTCCGACCTCCTTCTCGCCGCCGGCCAGGCACACGGCCACACAGGTCCCGCAGCCCACGGTGAGGACCTTCTGGTAGTCCTTGACCATGGTCAAGATTTCATCGAAGGGTTTGCGTTCCGCAACTATCATTATTTCCTCCTAGATGGTTGTGATGGTGCCCGATGCTGGCGACATTTGTTTTTACCGTCGGGAATTCTTGCAACGAACTAGGGCAAAAACGCATTTGTCAGCGTCGATGCTCCGAAGATCAAGAGAAATCACATAGTCCTTTTTATAAAGCCGTGTCAATAGAAAGCCTGAATTGGATCTCAAAGACTGAAGCATAAATCAGTAAATTTGGGCCCTCATCAACGTTTTGACGGAGACGCCCTTCGATGCGGGTATTCTGCGCGGTTGGAATGAATCACCACTCACTTCATATGTCAAACCCCAAATCTTTCATTCGCCGCGGTCGGGGTGTCTCCATTGGCCTCCAAAACATTAAAAAAAATGAGATAATTAGCGCTTTATTCGGTGGAGATTTTATTTTTTAGATAATGGGCTTGACAGGCAAATTGTGGCGGTGTTAAATGAATGAGTGTTCATTCATGTTGGCCACTGACTCGGCCGGGGAGGCAATCATCGCTATCAAGAAGAAAACAACCGACAAGTACAAACGCATTTTAGAGGCTGCCATCAAGGTGTTTGCTGAGCAGGGCTTTCACCAATCCACAGTGTCCCAGGTTGCCCGCGAGGCGTCGGTGGCTGACGGCACCATCTATCTCTACTTTAAAAACAAGGACGACATCCTCGTTCAATTTTACCAATACAAGACCAAGCTGATTTTCGAACGCTTCCGCGAAGAGGTGGAGACGGCCAACTCGGCGCTGGGAAAACTCCAGCGGCTGATTCGTTGTCACCTAACCGAATTTCAGAAGGATCGCAACATGGCCATCGTCTACCAGGCCGAAACCCATCAGAACCGGCGCATCGGCAGCGATCTGCTGCGCGAGATGTCCAAGATGTATCGCGACATCATCTCCGAAGTGGTGGAACTCGGCCAGGAGGAGGGTACCATCCGCCGCGATCTTTACATGGGGCTGGTCAAGCGTTTCGTTAACGGCGCCGTTGACGAGGTGATCAACTCCTGGATCCACTCGGGAGGCAAATACGATCTCGAGTCCATGGCAGACCCGCTCGTGGATTTATTCATCAAGGGTATCGGAGTTCCAGAGGCACCCGAGGGTTCGACTGCGACATAATTTTGAATACCCAAGCGTTTTTAGGGAAACCTTACAAGGAGAAGACTTATGGCACAGGTAATTGCAGACCGCCACGATGTGGACTTTGTTCTTCATGAGCAGCTCAATGTGGGCGACTTGAGCCAGCATGAACGCTATGCAGAGTTCAACAAGAAGACCATCGATCTGGTTATTAAAGAGGCCCGCAATCTGGCCATCAAGGAGATTCTACCGACCCTGAAGGAGGGCGATGAGGAGGGGGTCAAATTTGAGAATGGCCAGGTGACCACCCCGGAGAGTTTCAAGCGCGCCTACGAGCTGCTCTGCGAGGGCGAGTGGACGGCCATGCCGGAAGATCCCGAGTGGGGTGGCGGGGGGATGCCGCGCACCGTGGCCCTGGCCGCTGGTGACTACTTCAACGGCGCCAACTACGGTTTCATGATGTACGCCGGCTTGACCCACGGAGCGGCCTTGCTGGTAGAGCACTTCGGCACCGAGGAGCAAAAGCAGACCTACCTGAAGAATATGTACACCGGTGTCTGGGGGGGTACCATGCTGCTCACCGAACCCGAGGCCGGCTCCGACGTGGGCGCCCTCACGACCACGGCGGTCAAGAACGACGACGGCACCTACTCCATCAGCGGCAGCAAGATCTTCATCTCCTCCGGTGAGCACGACCTCGTCGACAATATCATCCATCCCGTATTGGCCCGCATCGAAGGGGCGCCCAATGGCACCAAGGGGATCTCTCTTTTCCTCGTGCCCAAATTCCGCGTCAACGCGGACGGCAGCCTGGGCGAGTTCAACGACGTGGTTTGCACCGGCATCGAAGAGAAGATGGGCCTTCACAGCAACGCCACTTGTTCCCTTACCCTGGGCGGCAAGGGCCAATGCGTGGGCACTCTTTTGGGCGAGGAGAACAAGGGCATGCGGGCCATGTTCCTGATGATGAACGAAGCCCGTCTGCTGGTGGGTATGCAGGGCTTTGGCTGCGCCTCCTCCTCCTACATGAACGCCGTCAACTACGCCCGTGAGCGCGTCCAGGGCCGTCACCTGCTGCAGATGATGGACCACAGCGCCCCCAGCGTACCCATTATCCAGCACCCCGACGTGCGTCGCATGCTCATCAATATGAAGGCTTATGTGGAGGGCATGCGCAGCCTGCTCTACTACACCGGATATCTGTCCGACTTGATCGCAACCAGCGACTCGGACGAAGACAAGGCCAAATATCAGGGCATGATCGATCTGCTCATTCCCATCTGCAAGGGCTACGTGACGGACAAATGCTGGGATGTGTGCAGCCTGGGCGTTCAGGTCTACGGCGGCTATGGCTACATCAGGGAGTACCCCCAGGAGCAGCTCCTGCGCGATTCGCGCATCCTCATGATCTACGAAGGCACCAACGGCATACAGGCCATGGACCTATTAGGCCGCAAACTGGGCCTCAACAAGGGCAAACCCATCATGGACCTCATGGGCGAGATCCAGAAGACCCTGGCCCAGGCCAAGGCGTTCGAGAGTCTCCAGCCCATGGCCGCCAGTCTGGAGGCCGGGCTCAATAAACTCGGCGAAGTGGCCATGCACCTGGGCGGCAAAGCCATGTCTCCCGAGGTACTCACCGCTTTCGCCCATGCCCATCCGTTGCTAGAGGTTTCCGGCGACGTGGTTCTCGCATGG
>JBNKKA010000239.1:0-5320 GCA_050291585.1 Desulfobacteraceae bacterium | reverse complement strand
ACCCTGCACACCGACATCGATACCCCGCTTTTCATCGGTCCAGGGGTGACTGTCGGGCACAATGCCGTGGTGCATGGCTGCACCATCGAGGCCGATTGCCTCATCGGCATGGGCGCCATGGTGCTGAACCGGGCTAAGGTTTTGAAAGGCTCCATCATCGCAGCGGGCTCAGTGGTACGTCAGGACTATGCCATCGGACCGGGTCAACTGGCCGCCGGCACCCCGGCGACGATCAAGAAGCCCCTCTCAACCGAGGCGACCGCAACTATCAGAGATGCCCAGACCCATTATCGCGATTTGGCCGGGGTATACCGACAGAATGGGGCCTTACAGGCCCAATCGTTGATGGGGCATAGTTAAATTAGAGGTTGACAGAACCGATTTTGCGTCTAAAGTTTATAAAAGGTAATCATAATCTGACAGCCCCGCTGCCAAACGATTTCTTATGCATACCTATCCGCTTGCCGCTGTTGACGGTAATTGTAATCGCTCGTTCGGAGTTCCCTCCCGAGTTTTTCCCGTGAGAATGAAGTCACACCGCTTTTACCTGACCTTGATTGCATACTGCCTTGAGAGACCCTAATCCCTTGCGTCGCGCCATATTCGAACCGTCGCCATTGTCTGTCCACTGAGCCTTGATCCGGACCGCTTGCGCATACCGCTGAGTGGCCTCAGACTGGAGGCATGCGCCGTTGGCAGGTGTCCGGGCTGTCCCCAACCCCATAGGAGGACAAGATGCGATTCTCCGATATTTTCGTCCCGCGTTGGCAGAATTCCAACCCCCAGGTCCGGATCAAGGCGATCGGTCGCTTGAAAGATGCCAAGCTTCTCGCCCAGATCGTCGAGAAGGACGATGCGGTCGAGGTGCGTGAGGCGGCCGCGGCTCGTTTGGAGTCGCTGCAGGTGCGCGAGACGGTCTAGTTTCGTCGATTCAGAAACCGTCATCGATTCTCTGGCGGCACGCTTCCGGTTCGATCGGCTTTCAGCCTCGGACGTCTAAAAGCCGACTGACGGCCGAGAGGTAATCGGGCCAGGCGTGCATGAAAATGTCGTTATGGTTGGCGTTTGGGATGGAGAAAAAGTCTTTTCTTGCGGCGGGCGCGGCTGTGTACAAGGCTTTGCCCTCGTTCAAGGAGATGAGGTGGTCCTGTTCGGCATGGATGATCAGCGTGGGGCCGTGATAGCATCTGATCTTTGCGAGCTGTTGAAAACCCGCGTCCGCCGCAAGATCCTCATATGAGGCACCCAGGACCTCCAGGAGGGGGGCCGTGTGGGCAAAGCCGCTCTCGATGATGAGGGCGGCGATGGCCGTGGGCCAGGCTGCCGCCAATTCGAGCGCCGCGGCGCTACCCAGGGAGCGTCCCATGACGGCTAGTGGACCCCTATGGCCCTCGGCCTGGAGCCACTGGCGGATCCAGATAAAGATCGCCCGGCTGTCGGCCAACATAGTGGTCGCCGTTGGTGAGTCATCGGAGCGCCCATAGCCGCGGTAATCCACAGCCAAAAGATTGATACCGGCCTCGGCATAGGCCTGTCCGATATCGTCGTAGTCGGCAACGATCTCGCCGTTGCCGTGAAAGAACAACAGGTTGGGCGCCTCAGGGCCGGCGATATGGAAGCGGGCCCCCACCTTGGCTGGGCCGCCCACAGCGGTGCGATCAGCTACCGGGATGAGATGATCCCTGGCCCCCTCCGGGGGCTGCCAGCCGGGCGGCTCCCGGCGGGGGTGGAAGAGGGCGGCCAAAATATTGGGATGGTCCAGAGCCTGGCATGGATAAGCTTGCTTCGCCATGGATTTCCCCTTCCTTTGCTGTCTTTCCGGAAAACCTACCGACTCCCCAGACCTTTGCATCCTTCTGAGAGATGCCGTTTCTGGGGGACACTAGGGCGCAGTGTTGATGACGACATCGATCCGGCGGTTGATGGCACGTCCCTCCACCGTGGCGTTGGAGGCTAGGGGGCGTTCGGAGCCATAGCCCACCGCCGTAAGCAGATCGGCGGGGAGGATCTGATTGGCGATTATGTACTGGCGTACCGCCTCTGCACGCGCCTGGGAGAGGTGCTGGTTGACAGCGTAGGAACCGGTGCTGTCGGTGTGGCCCTCGATGACCACCTGGGGTTCGCCAAAGGTGCGGATGGCCTGCTGCACCTTGCTGATGAGGGGGTAGTTGGCCGGCAGGATGATATCCTGGCCCACGGGGAATTCGATGGCTCTGAGACGTAACACCATCTGGCTGCCACGGGCGTAGACCTCCGCTTCTTCGGCGTTGAACAGCTGCTGCACCTGATTCAGTTTAGCCTTGAATTTTTTCTGTTCTTCCAGCTTTTGTTCGGCGGCCCGGCGTTCGGCCGACAGGCGCTCTCGTGCTTGCTGGTCCGCCTTGGTCTTGCCCTCGAGTACGGCGATGCGCTTGTTGAGGGCTTCTATCTGGGTCTCTTTGGACGCCATCAGCTCTGTGTTTTCCTGCTGCTTCTTTTTAACCTCATCGGATAAAAAACTGCGATCCGACTGGACGGCGTCCATGGTGCCTAAAATGTTGGCCTGCTGGGTGGCAAAGTTGCGGTTGCGCATGTCGGGGGCCGAGATGCCTTTACCCAGTTTGCTGAGGATGCCCTCCACCCAGAGGACCACAGCTTCCGGCTTCATGTCTGCCGCTTTGGCACTCTCCTCCGTGAGGACGTTTAGGCGCTGGGCCATGAAGAGGGCCTTGGCGGCCTTGGTCGGCATCTGCTCCGTATCGTGGGGATGGGCGCTGATGAAGGCGTCCACCGCAGCGAGTTCGGTTTTGGCGGCCACATAGGCCATAGGCACCCGCTTGCGGCCCCCCTGATCTTCGGCAGCCTCGATGAGGCGGCGGGCTTCCCCCAGGTTTTCCACCTTGATGGCCCGGATTTCGAGGGCGTGGAAGCCGTCCACCACCGGCTGCTGGTCGGTGCGGGCTTGCTTAAGCTTATTTTTCTCAACGGCGCGGGTCAGGTTGAGAAAGGCAGCCTCGACCTTGGCGTAATCCTTGGAGAAGTTCGCGGCGCCAGCCTTACGCGCCATGGTGCGGGCATCTATGGCTTTGGCCAGGGTATCCCGGCTGAGGTCTGATATAGTCTCCGCGCGCTGCAATTGCGCTTCGGCGGTGGCAACATGATTGATTACGGCGGAGAGGGCCTTGCCGCTCTCGAGCCCTTTTTTGGCATCTACGTAGGATTCCTGGGCCTTTTCAAACCACTCGGGGGCCAGGACATGCACCTCCTGTCCACGCGCCTCGGACAATTCGTTACCCAGGCTGTTGACCATCTCCAGGGGGTCTTCGCTGTTTCCCGGTGGTTGCAGCGTGACGTTCTGGCTGGTGCAGCCCGACAGGGTGCTCAGGATGTAAAAGAGACTCGGCAGCAGGACTCGTGCAGGGGTCAGGCGAATCTGCATGATTTACCTCTCTACTCAATAATTTCAATAAGTTGTTTGAATTGTATTCACTATTAACGCTGTCATTGAGCGGCGACGGCGACTCCAACTTAGGACATCTTGCACCGCAACGCAAGCACCCTTGAGAGTGGCTATTTCATCTAACCAAGGGTTATTTCATTCCGATACCCGAAGCGGACACGGTTGTCGGTCCATTCAATCCGAGTGGCGCTGAATCTATAAAAGCGCACACCCAGGTGGTGTTGGAAGACCTCAATCGTATCTTTACCTTGGGGTAGCAGGCTACGGCTAAAGGGGAATTTATTCAGGTAGTGGGCCAGGGCCCGGGGGCCCCGGATAACACCGGCGGTGCTCAGCTCTCCGCGCATCTGCAGGCCGCAAATCGTCTCCCAGGAGCAAGTCTCCAGGGCGTGCGTCTCTAAAGGGTGCGCTTGTCTGAATATTGCCGCCCCGCAGGCACCAAGGTTCAGGGCGGCTTTGATATGCCGGCTCTCCGGGGAGGAGAAAAAGTAAAATCCGACGTCCGCAGCCAGGTAGGTGTAGTAGACCGGCGCCGCCCAGGGACCCTCGGCGGTGGTCACCGCCAGGGTCATCACCGCGCTCTGAGCGATCAGCGCCAGGGCAGCGGCGCGGTCCCTTTTTGCCGCGTCCGTATCAGAGGTTTTTGGCATGGCTTCAGGGCTTGTTGATACCGACGGCCTTCACCGCCCGTTCCATCTGGGCCAGGCGTTCATCCATGCTGCCCGTAAAACCCATCGAGAGGCGTACCAGCCCCTGGGAAAGGCCCATCTTCTGCTGTTCATCTTCCGGGATCTCCGAAGAGGTCGTAGCGCTGCTGCATGACATGAGGGTGTCGTAGTAGCCCAGGGATACGGCTATGTAGCCAAAGTCCTCCTCGTTCTGAAGCTTGTTCATGAAGGCGTCGGCTTTCTCCTGGGTACCACAGTCGATGGCCATGATGCCGCCGTAGCCATACTCTGCGTTGATCAGTTCCGTAATCAGGTCGTGCTGGGGGTGGGTGGGCAACCCCGGATAGATGACGTGGACCCCCAACTCCTGGAGGCGGGTGGCGATGATAGTCGCCCGGCGGCTATGTTCACGCATGCGAATAGCCAGGTGGGGCAGTCGCTGGATGATGTCGTATGCCACGCGGGGGTCCATGGTTGGCCCCAGGAGCATGACCCTACCGGTGTGCAGATCCATCAGCTGGTGGATCATCGCTTTGTCTGCGCAGATGGCTCCGGCAATGACGTCGCTGGCGCCGTTAATGAACTTGGTCATGGAGTAGACGACCACATCGGCCCCCAGGACCGCCGGCGAGATCATCATGGGGGTGAAGGTGTTGTCCACCACCAGCTTGAGGCCTCGGCTGTGGGCTAGCTCGGCGAGTTTGGGAATGTGGGCCATCTTGAGGGTTGGGTTGGCGATGGCCTCGGTGTACAGCACGCGGGTCGCTGGGGTGATGGCGGCGGCAAAGGCGTCCGTGTCAGTGGGATCCACGAAGGTGGTGGAGATGCCCATCTGGGGCAGGAGGTCGCTCATGAGGGCGTGGCTGCCGCCGTAGATGGTGTCACTGCTGACGATGTGATCGCCCTGCTGGCATATCTGCAGCAGGGCACAGGAGATGGCCGACATGCCGCTGGCCGTGCAGACGGCCGCCTCGGTATTCTCCATGGCAGCCAGGTAGCGGCCCAAGATGCTGAGAGTGGGGTTGAAGTGTCGGCTGTAGAGAAAACAGCCGCCTTGCTGCGGGCCGCGGATGCCCCCGAATATTTCCGGCATGGTTTCCGGGTCGATCACGGTGAAGGTGGAAGACCGGGAAATGGATGGGGTAACGCCACCGTGCTCGCCAAATTCCCTTCGCGTTTCAGACAAGGCCTGTTCCGGATTGAAATCCTTCAT
>JBNKKA010000238.1:0-5382 GCA_050291585.1 Desulfobacteraceae bacterium | reverse complement strand
ATCTTTTTGCGGGACGACTTAATTGCGCTTATCAAAAACCAATTTGCTATAGCTTGGCCCCTCGCACCGACGCTGCCGATGCATCCAGGACCTCCCGAACCTTATTGGCAAGTGAATTCACCGAGAACGGTTTCTGGATAAAGTGGACATCCTCTTCCAGGATGCCCCGGTGAACGATGGCACTGGTGGCGTATCCCGACATGAAGAGCACGCCGATATCTGGATAGCGCTCCGCAACCCGCTCTTTCATCGCCTTGCCGTTCATCTCCGGCATCACCACGTCCGTGATCAAAAGATCAATCCGAGTCTTGTACCGGGCGACCATTTGGAGCGCTTCCGAAGGCAACCCCGCCGCCAGGACCCTGTAGCCGCAACGCTCAAGAACCGCTGTGATAAGGGTGAGGATAGAGGCTTCATCTTCAACCACCAGGACCGTTTCGGTGCCTTTGGCAATTGTCCTGACCATGGGCTCAGTTTGGGTCTCCACGGGCGCTGCCACGCTGGGAAGATAGATCTTAAAGGTCGTGCCCCGTCCCGGCTCACTATAGACATTGATACATCCGTTGTTTTGCTTCACGATCCCGTACACCGTGGCCAGCCCCAGTCCGGTTCCCTTCCCGACACCTTTGGTCGTATAAAACGGTTCGAAAAGGTTTTCCAGGGTCTCCTCATCCATCCCCCGTCCGTCATCGCTGACAGCCAGCATCACGCTATCTCCCGGAAGAAAACCAAGGTGTCCGGCACAATAATCTGGATCAATGCTTACGTTTTTCGTTTCGATGGTGAGCTTGCCGACCCCGTCGATGGCATCCCTGGCGTTGGCGCATAGGTTTGCCAAAATCTGATCCAGCTGGACCGGATCGATTTTAACCTTGCACAGATTCACCGCCGGCTCCCAGACCAGGTCGATATCTTCTCCGATGATCCGCCTGAGCATTTTCAACATACCTGCGATGGTGGCGTTCAAATCAAGAATTTTAGGCGCCGCCGTCTGTCTGCGGGCAAAGGCGAGGAGTTGCTTGGTGAGGTTTGCCGAGCGCTGGGCCGCATTGAAGATCTCTTGAAGATCATAATACACCGGACGGGAAACCTCAGTCTGCTCCATGGCCAGCTCGGCATGGCCTAAAATGACGCCGAGCATGTTATTGAAATCATGGGCGACCCCCCCGGCCAGACGACCGATGGACTCCATTTTTTGGGCTTGCTGAAGCTGAGCTTCGAGTTTACGGCGTTCGCTGATGTCCGTCAGGTTCACCACCATCCCTTTTCGCTTGCCCTTGCGCCCCTTGATGGACGCAGCGCTGATGGCGACCTCGATGGTGTCCCCCTGCTTGGTGAGTCTGGTGCTCAGAAACCGGACGGGTATATCGAAGTTAAATAGTTCGTCAATCTTGGCCGCCGTAATCTCCTTCTGATCCTCGGGAACAAAAGGGATCCGCCTGCCTTTCAGCTCCTCCAGGGTCCACCCGAAGACCTCGATAAAGGCCGGATTAAAATACTGGGGAACCCCTTCCAGGTCATAGACCACAACCGGCTCGGGGCAAGCTTCCAGGATCGCCTGGAGTCTTCTTTCACTCGTCCGCATCTCCTCTTGGAGCTTTTTGGCCTCGGTAATATCCATGATACTGCCGAGGATCTTTACGACCTGACCCGCATCAAAAATCGGCTCTGCAATGGTACGAATCCAGATCCGCTCACCGGTGACTTTTGTGAACCGAGATTCAAGATCATAGGGCACGCCTTCTTGAACACACTTCTCAAAGGCTTTCAGGACCATGGGACGATCCTCGGGGGCGAAGCATTCCAAGCTGCGTTCGAAGTGCGTCTTGGACCCAGGGACGATCGCTTGAGTCAAATACCCGTGAATATGGTACACCTCGTCCGTCCAGAACATCTCCTGGCGCTTTATATCCCACTCCCACCCGCCAACTTTCGTCAATGCCTGGGTGGCATTTAATATGGCCTGGTTGCGGTTTAAACGTTTCTCCGCGATTTTGATCTCAGCGATATCCCAGGCCAAGTCGGCAAAATCCTTCACCAGGTCGATATCGTCATCATTATAAAAAATCGGTTTGTTGCCAACCCCCAGAATCGCGACGATATTTTCCCCTCGGAAGATGGGCACCACCAGTTCGCGAATCACCTCCGCATGCCCTGGCGGGAGGCCTTTTTTATGAGCAAGGTCGTCGTAGTCATTGTGGACAACGGGCCTGCGTGCACGCACGCAATCCACCCAAACGCCCGCCTGCTCAATGCCATAGTGCATCCCCGCCCCCTCCGCGTGGCAAAACTCGTTCAGGGTGCGTGTCGACCACATCTGTAGAGAAAGCGTCTTCTGGTCAGGGTCTACAAAGTGGTAAAACCCGATGGAACTGTCTGTCAGGTCGCAGACCTCATCCAAGGTTTTTTGCAGCAATGCCGGCATCGAATGGGTCAAGGCATACCGGGACAGCTTTAGGCGGGCGGTAATTATTTTCTCCGCCTTGATATGCCTAGCGCGGGCATCATCAGAAACAGGGTCACATCCTCCATTCATGGAGCCGATGGTTTCATTTTCCATGAGGTCCTCACAGAATGAATTGCTGTGGTTTTTTAATGTGGGCAGTTTTGAGGGAGCGTTCGACGACGAACACGACACTGGCCAATTGAGCCTAATAGGTTTGAGCGCAAAGGATCTGAGCAAAGGCGCTCACAGCCACAGCGGAGGGGGACACCAGATAAAGGGCAACGATACAATAGGTATGCTGAATACTAGGTTAGCTCAGGATTGCGGAAAAAGGCAAGCCGAAGCGAGGCAATCGCCAAAAAAGCCTCTTACCCAATTACCGATCTGCAATAGCTAGTGGTTGTCCTTCCATCAGCCAGGATCGACAGATGAGCGAGATCCGCAAGCGGTGCAATAACCGTCCTCCCAATAGTTGACAGGCAGCGCCTTGATTTATAGAATTCAAGGTAAGGCACCAGCACTTCATACCGACGCCACGATCCACACCCACATCCGAGCCACTTCCCCTCAAACTGTTCCTCACCACTATCGGCATCATCACCCAAGACCCAGGGCGAGGTGAAACAGAAGGTGAAACTTGTCTGCAAAACAGGGCTTCTGAGAAACCCCAATCCCAACCCTCGGGCAATTCGCAATTGCTCGAGGGACAACGGCTTCTGATTTCAATCCGGCGGCCAGCCACCGGACCAGAGATCCACGGGCGAATGGTATCCCGCAGTGACGGGTCGTTTGAAACCCATAATCGCATGAAAAGGGGACTATGATGATGGGGTATTCTATAAAGTGGCTGATAATGATGTGCGTTCTGACGCTAATGCCCATAGGCTGCTCCGATTCAGGGGGGGGTCGGAACAAGGCCGGCCCTGATCCAGATCTGGTCAGTGTGAGTGGCACCGTGAATGATATCGATGGAATCCCGGTGGAAGGGGCCCTGGTGACGATTACCAGCGATCCTGTCACGGCGACCACCGACAGCCAGGGCGACTTTGTCGCCCTGGTCATCCCCGGCAGTCACACCATCACCATTACCATGGCCACAACGGAGATCTATAAAGATGCCTTCACCTGCGTGGCGGACACGCCCATGGATCTTGGCACGCTTCAAACCAGCCACGACCCAAGCGACAACGACGCAGACGGCTACAGCGAAAATGAGGGGGATTGCGATGATGGCGATGCCAACGTCCACCCGGGAGCCGACGAGGTCTGCGACGACGGCAGCGACAACGACTGTGACGGGGATGCGGATTGTGAGGATGGTGATTGTAATTCCGATCCGAACTGCGACGGAGAAGTAGCTGGCGAAACCAGCCTGCTGTGGGTGCAGCCCTACGATCCGACAATTCCCGTTTCCAAGTGGGAATACGCCGGTGGGGCTGCCGTGCGAATGATTTTTTACCAGGATTTCAGGGCCACCGGGGAATCGGGTAGTCTGCGACTCACGGCGGCAATAAAAGCGACGGCCACGGATCCCACCAGCTTGGCCGAACAATCGGCCGATGTGAACGTGCAGGCCGGCCAGACCTATACCCTCATCACCGAAGTGGACTTGAGCGGTTGGGGTTCCTGCGATCCCCTCGACTGGGATACGGTTGTGTTCAGTTCACCGGCGACCGTCGGGACCAATTCGATAAACATCTATCCCGTATATGACACGGACCGGAACTGGTACGAGTGCGTCGGCCGCTATGCCATCAGCGCCATGCGCCTCGAACCCGGCCAAGGGGCCATCGGCAGCCCGGTGGCGGGCCACTGGAGCGGCACGACCGGATTCGGGCAGATCGAATACCGACTGGCTTCAGATGGGACCGCCATCGAGAGGGTCAAGCTCGAGTTTGAAAACTTCAGCTGCGGCAACGTTGTGGACACCTCCGGATCGATCACGTTCACAGATGAAGCCGGTTGGCCCGTCACTGGCGACGAATTCTCCATCCAGTTGACCCTGTCCCAAACTCTGGATCAGGAGATGCGGCTGGAGGGCAGCTTCGCCCAGGCCGGTACGGCGGCGAGGGGCACTTACACGGCCGATTTCAATGACAGCCTGTGTGAAGGGACCTGGAACGCGGCACCGGCAAGGGAGTAATCGTGAGATGCGCCCCGCCATAAACCGGGCGCAAGAAGCAAAGCGAAACGATCGGTGGGGTTGGAGGAATCCTCGAGATGTTGTCGGGGCACATCCACCTAATAGAAGGCGGTATGGGCTTTTTTCTGGTTTCACGCAGGATCTGACCAAGGTGGGGAGGACAAGATGCTAACACCAGTCGACAAGCTGAAGGATTGGGCGCTTTTCCTGTTTCTGGCCATAACGCTCATCGCCTGTGGGGTCGAGGACGGTGGGGATGATGATGGCGGTGGCGGCGACAACCGAGGCGACAACCCACCATCCACCGAGCTGGCGACCTGTGTCCGCTACTACAAGGTGGTGGACGCCTATGGGAACCAACTGACCACTGTTGATGATCAGGGCAATCCCAAGCCTTTAACCATCCAAGGCACAGAGTATGCGGATATCTCTGTAACTGTAGACCGGGTGCAAGATATCGAAGACGCGGGCGGAAGGATGGTACCGGAAATCGACAACGGCCAATCGACCCGGCGTTTCAATTGTGTTGGCTGGGTCTTCCGCGAGCTGAACTGCCACGGCGGCAGCTGTAGTGATGCGCCATACGGTGGTTATGGTTGGTCGCCCGTAGTGGACGTGGTGTACAAAGACTTTACCCGCGCCGGGCTGCTCAGGGAATTAGCTTATTATGAAGATTATGAAGTCGGGGACAAGTGTTTTTTCTACGGCGCAGAAGACCCGGCGCACACCGTCCCGAAACATGTGGCCGAGGTCGTGGCGGATAATTATTGGGGGGCAACCGTCCGTGCCCCCG
>JBNKKA010000237.1:0-5495 GCA_050291585.1 Desulfobacteraceae bacterium | reverse complement strand
AGAGATACGATTGTGTTTGGAGGGGACCACTGGCAGGTGAAGGCATCTGAAACCCTGTTAAAAGGTTACGGTGCTTGCTACAATAAAAACGTATTGATGATAGCATTGCTCAGGGCAGCAAATGTTCAATCTAAACTGATGGCTAATCCCGTTCATAAAACCTTTACTAAACCTTCGGTGGGTTTCGTGCACGCTTTCTTTTCCGATCCATTTTATCACTGCTTTACCAATGTGTTGATCGACGGCAATTGGATATCGTTGGATCCCACCCTGGATCGTACCACTTATGAGACTTTCTTTAAACCGGAAGGTGTGGCGTGGCAGATCGATTGGGATAGAACCAATAATATGCAGTTATATTCGGAGTCCATAGCCGGACCATCGCGGGAATACCTGAATATAGACAAAGAATTGAATGTCAACCTGGATTCATATTTCTTGTTCAAAAACGAGCCACGATTCATTCGCGGGTTATGGCTGTGCATGGGAAATAAAAAGATGTGGAAAAACACTAAGAGATTTCCGCGTGTGACTTAGTTCCTTGGTGAAGAGGAGAGCGGCTACCAGTATGCAGTTTGATAAATTTAGACCTCACAAAGCATTAGAAGGCCACATCCGATATTACTGGATGTTAAAAGCGCCTAAGCCGTCACCCCAGCCGGTTTCCCAACAGTTTTTGGCTGAAGGCGTTGAACTTTCCTTCAACTTGGCAGATCCAGTGGAGATCACCAGTCCGGATTCGTCCCGAAAAAGCGTTGCACAGTTGTCAATTTCAGGACCGTTGACAAAACCCATGAAGCTGCAGGCAAACGGACGGATTGATATTTTAGGCGTATGCTTTCGTCCAGGGGGAGCATACGCCTTTTTTCCATTTCCTGCGCACCAAATGACAAATTACCTCCCAGATGTTCAAGCTGTATGGGGCGCTAAGGGTGGAGAATTTGTGGAACGGTTTTTCGAGACGTGCATGACGTGCCATCAACGAATTGATTATCTGAACCGCTTTTTTTTACATCAACTAAGGGGAAACCATCCGCAAGATCATTGTGTCGTTGAGGCGATCAAAGCCATTGAATCCTGCAAAGGGCTGATAAGCGTAGGCTATCTTGCCAAAAAAACAGGTATCAGCAGCCGTCATTTGGAAAGAAAGTTTAAAGAAAGAGTCGGTTTGTCGCCCAAACAACTATGTCGAAGTCTGAGGTTTAAACAAGTTCTGTCATGTAAAGTACAAAATCCAGATGGGTCCTGGTTGAAGACGGCGCTTGACTGCGGTTACTATGACCAGGCCCATATGATTAACGACTTTAAGCACTACACCGGCGTCAGCCCTTCAACCTATTTCGAAAATCCGACGCATGTCGAACCTTTTTTTAGCGCGAATTTTTAACACCCCAAATAGATGCAAAGAAAGCGTTATGCGTCGTGGCCCTTGGTGAACGCCTCGCTTTACCGCCACTCCAGAATCACCTTGCCGGTGTTGCCGCTGTTCATCGCCCTGAAACCCTCTTCAAAATCGTCCACGGCAAAGCGGTGGGTAATAACCGGCGAGATATCCAGGCCGGACTGCAGAAGGGCGCCCATCTTGTACCAGGTCTCGAACATCTCGCGGCCGTATATTCCCCGTATGGTCAAGCCCTTGAAGATGATCAGGTCGGAGTCGATGACGGGTTTTTCGGCGAAGATCCCCAGCATGGCCACCCGCCCGCCGTGGTTCATGCTGGCCAGCATGTCGTGCAGGGCGCTGCTGATGCCCGACATCTCCAGGCCCACGTCGAAGCCTTCGCGCATGCCCAGCTCTTGCTGGATGTCGGTCAGATTTTCATGAAGAACATTGACCGTGCGGGAAGCGCCCATCTTTTTCGCCAGCGCCAGGCGGTAGTCGTTGACGTCGGTGGTGACCACGTGGCGGGCGCCCACGTGTTTGGCCAGGGCGGTGGCCATGATGCCGATGGGCCCGGCCCCGGTGATGAGCACATCTTCGCCGATGAGGTCGAAGCTCAAGGTGGTGTGGGTGGCGTTGCCGAAGGGGTCTAAAATGCTGGCGGTCTCGTCGTCGATATCCTCCGGCACTTTATAGACGTTGAAGGCCGGCAGGCTGAGGTACTCGGCGAAGCATCCGGGGCGGTTGACCCCCAGGCCGACGGTTTTGCGGCAGAGGTGGCGCTTGCCGGCGCGGCAGTTGCGGCAGTAACCGCAGGTGATGTGCCCCTCGCCCGAGACACGGTCGTCGATGGCCAGGCCGGTGACGCCGCCCCCCAGTTTAACGATTCGGCCCACAAACTCATGGCCGATGGTCATGGGCGTTCTGATGGTCGACCGGGACCAGCGGTCCCAGTTGTAGATGTGCAGGTCGGTGCCGCAGATAGCCGTCTTTACGACCTCGATGATCACATCGTTGTAACCGCACACCGGCTGGGGCTGATCTTCCATCCAGAGGCCGGGCTCCCGGCTGCTTTTGACGAGTGCTTTCATGGAAAGATCTCCCTCTAACCTTTACTCTTTTCGTACCCTTGCCGGGAAATGGCTGACATCTCAAGCATATCTCAGGAGATAAGGTTCAATTCTTTGCCGGCTATGGCAAACACGTCCAGAGCGCGGTCGATATGGGCCTTGTCGTGGGCGGCCGACATCTGGGTGCGGATGCGCGCCTGTCCCATGGGGACCACCGGATAGCTGAAGCCCACCACATAGATGCCTTCTTCCAGCATGCGTGCCGCCATCTTCGAGGCCAGCATGGCGTCCCCCAGCATGACGGGGATGATGGGGTGGTCGGCCCCGGCCAGGGTAAAGCCCAGCTGCGTCATCTCCTTGCGGAAGTAATTGCTGTTTGAAACGAGTTTGGCGCGCAGTTCGTCACCTTGCTGAAGCAGTTCCAGCACCTTTAGGGTTGCGGCGGCGATCATGGGGGCCAGGGTGTTGGAGAAGAGATAGGGACGGCTGCGCTGGCGCAACCAGGTGATCACCTCGGCCTTGCCGCTGGTGTAGCCCCCCGAGGCGCCCCCCAGGGCCTTACCCAGGGTGCCGGTGATGATGTCCACCCGGTCGGCCACCCCGCAGTGCTCCGGGGTGCCGCGCCCATGGGTGCCCATGAAGCCCACCGCGTGGCTGTCGTCCACCATCACCAGGGCCTCGTATTCATCGGCCAGGTCGCAAATGGCAGCCAGGTCGGCCACGATGCCGTCCATGGAGAAGACCCCGTCGGTGGCGATCAGTTTGACCCGCGCCCCGTCGGCGGCGGCCTTTTCCAGTTGGGTCCGCAGATCGGCCATGTCGTTGTTCTGGTAGCGGTAGCGTTTGGCCTTGCAAAGGCGCACGCCGTCGATGATGGAGGCGTGGTTGAGGGCGTCGGAGATGACGGCATCCTCAGGCCCCAGGAGGGTCTCGAAGAGGCCGCCGTTGGCGTCGAAGCAGGAGGAGTAAAGAATCGTGTCTTCGGTCTGGAGAAACTGGCTGAGTTTTGCTTCCAGGGTAGTGTGCAGCGCCTGGGTGCCGCAGATGAAACGCACCGAAGCCATGCCGAAACCGTAGCGTTCCACCCCCGCCTTGGCGGCGGCCATCACCTCGGGGTGGTTGGCCAGCCCCAGGTAGTTGTTTGCGCAGAAGTTAATGACGGACTGATCGGGAGCGATTCGGATGTCGGCCTGCTGCTGGGAGGTGATCTGCTTTTCATGTTTAAAGAGGCCCTGTTGTTTGAGGGCTTCTGCCTCCGCGGCCAGATGGGCGAAAAATTCGGTGCGCTGCATGACGCGACTCCTTTATGCTGAAAAAAACGGTCTAAACCATTGGTGTGAGATAATGTTTAGGCTGCGGGATTGCGCGGCCAGAGGAGCGCCCAAAGGGGTACGGGCCGTGTTGGTGGCTGGCTGGCACCCTCACACATCCAAAATACGCCCTTGGAGAGAAACTGCAATAATTTTTTAGCGCTTGTCAAAGGGCCTTCAGCGCCTGTTCCAGATCGGCGATGATGTCGGCCGGATCCTCGAGCCCCACCGAAAGGCGGATGAGCAAGCCTCATCTCAGATAGCCTTCAGCGCCTGCTCAAGATCGGCGATGATGTTGGCCTGATCCTCGAGCCCCACCGAAAGGCGGATGAGGCCGTCGTCAATCCCCACGCCCATCCGCTCCTCGCTTGTCATGTGCTCATGGGTGGCCAGATGGATGCGGCGGCATGCTGCCGTCCCCATGCGGGCGTAGGGGACGCTGGCCATGTTCATTGTCTGGACCGCCTGGCACCTTTCATGGTAATGACGCACACAGGCAGGGTCATGCCCGACAGTCACGCTCAGACCATCACCGCCCTGGGCAAAGGGAGCCCCGTGGCCGCTCGCAAAGCGCTCCTCAAAGAGTTGCGGGCCGCCGCCAAGAAAATCCTCGCCCACGTCCTGGTTTAGGAGAGCGGGCGCCGGCGACTGAACTGATCTTGATCTGCACTGCTGTCAGGTACCACTACCATTTCAAGGGATGGGCCATTGGGACTCAATCTGAAACCTATCGTCGCCTCGGAAGGGTTCATCACCTTCATCTATTATTTTACACGCTTCTACTGCGCGACGTTCAGGCTGAGAATTGAGAACGAAAAAACATGGCTGGACCATCTCGAACAGGGGGGATCGGTGCTGCTCTGCACCTGGCACCAGCAATTCTTCGCTGCCATCCGCCATTTTCAAAAATACCGACAATACAGCCCCGCCCTTATGATCAGCCAGAGCTCAGACGGCGCCATCGTCGCCGGCGTGGCCCAGCGGACCGGCTGGCGAACCGTGCGCGGTTCATCTTCAAGGGGTGGCAGAGCTGCCTTGAAGCGCATGATCAAACATCTCAAGGCGAGCAAGCTGGCGGGCCACATCGTCGATGGGCCCCGAGGACCGGCCGGGGTGGTCAAATCCGGAGTGATCCGCATGGCGCATGTGAGCCGTTCCGCCATCGTCCCCTTCTATGTAACTGCAGACAGGTGCTGGATCTTCAACAGTTGGGACCGCTTCCTGCTCCCCAAGCCCTTCTCCAGAGTCACCCTGCGGTTTGAGGACCCCATCCATTTCGACTGGAAGGTGGACAGCGAGGGTTTCGAGACACAGCGCCAACACCTGGAGGCGATCATGCGTCCCGGGTTGATTGAGTAGCTGCTATTTGATGGATGCCAAGACATCGATTACCCGAAAGTGCCAGGAGATCGATTACCCTAAAGGCCATTTGCGCCAAGACATCGGTGACCCTATCGGGTCTTTCTAAACTCTGGTACCCTGCCAGTAACAACACACTGATAGGAGGGTGCCAAAATGGAACAAAAGCTGCGAATAACCGCGATTGAACGTCATATTAAAGGGGAAACGCCTAAAGCGATCTATACGGATCTGAACCGGTCTAAAAACTGGTTCTTCAAATGGCTCAAACGCTATAAATCGGGTGATCGTGAATGGTATAAAAGTAAATCAAGAGCACCCAAACGCTCCTCTGCAGCCATCAGTGAAATTGATAAACAACGGATAGTCGCTGTC
>JBNKKA010000236.1:0-5530 GCA_050291585.1 Desulfobacteraceae bacterium | reverse complement strand
GTCGAGGGTAGGGCTACCCGCTGGGCAAGGAGGGGGAAGCGGCGACCCGACCTTGTTGAGGTGGTGGAGAAGAGGTTGCGCGGCGGCATCCCAACGGCGACGGCAGCCCCTGGTGGTCTTTAGATACAGAGCTTCCCACCGATCTGATGGGTTTCGACTATAAATACGGCCTCTGGGATTCGCAGGCAGATAGATTCGTCGCCTGGGAAGCGGGCCCCAACCGCCACCTGGAGTTGGAGCCCCAAGGAGACGTATGCGACACCCTTATCCGCACTGAGGCGGCTTTCCGCTATCCCCGGGGCCTGCGCCGCGGGGCCGGGGTGGCCGTTCCGGTCTTCTCCCTGCGGAGCCGGGACGGTTTGGGCGTGGGAGAATTCCTCGACCTCAAACTGCTGGTGGACTGGGCGCGGCTCACCGGCCTGGAGATGATCCAGCTCCTGCCGATCAACGACACCTCAATGACGGCCACCCGCAGCGACTCCTACCCCTACCGGGCCATCTCCGTCTTCGCCCTGCACCCCATATATCTGCGGGTGAGTGCCCTGTCGCAGGCGCTTCCAGACGAGATCCAGGCTAGGCTCGCCTCACAAACAGAGGCATTCAACGCCCAGCTTGACGTGAATTACGAGGCCGTGATCGATCTGAAGCGACAGCTGATTGGCGATATCTTCCGACGGGAGCGGGAACGCTTTTTGAATGACCCCGCCTTTAGGCCCTTCTTCGACGAAAACGCATACTGGCTCAAGCCCTATGCGGCCTTCTGCCTGCTGCGCGACCGTTTCGGAACCGCCGACTGGCGAACCTGGCCGGACGATGCCCAGAGCCCCGGGGCGCAGATCGAAGCTCTCACCGACGAAGGCGGCCCAGACGCCGTCGCCCTAACAGAGATCTACTTCACCCAATACCACCTCCACCGCCAGCTGGCCGAGGCGGTCGCCTATGCCCGTGAACGCGGGGTGGCTCTGAAGGGCGACATCCCCATCGGGGTGAGCCCCTCCAGCGTCGACACCTGGCAGGCGCCGGAGCTGTTCAACCTGGACCGCCAGGCCGGCGCACCGCCGGACGACTTCTCAGAAAACGGCCAGAATTGGTCCATGCCCACCTACAACTGGCCCCGCATGGCGGCCGGCGGCTACCAGTGGTGGCGGGCGCGTATTCGCCAGATGGGAAAATACTTCGACGCGGTGCGCATCGACCACATCCTGGGCTTTTTTCGCATCTGGGAGATCCCCACCGACATGCTCCAGGGTCTCATGGGGCGCTTCAACCCGGCCCTGCCCCTGAGCGGAAGCGCGCTGGCGGCCCGGGGCATCCATATCCCCAGGGACGCGGCGCGCTTCTGCCGACCTTTCCTGCGCCACAGCCTGCTGGAGGCGCTTTTTGGAGAACTGGCCGGGGCGATCATCGCCGCCTATTGCGTCCAAACAGCACCCGGCACATACACCCTCAAGCCCGAAGCCGACACCCAGCACAAATTGCTTCGCCTGCCCCTGCCCGAGGCGATTCTCAATAGGGGGCCGGCGGTGGAGGTCGCCACCAGGCGGGATCTCATGCGCCTCTGCGGGGAGGTGCTCCTCCTCCCCGATCCGGACCGGCCGGATCACTATCACCCCCGCATCAACCTGCATAAGACGGATTCCTTCATGGCCCTGGACGATGGGACCCGTGAACGCCTTTGGCAGGTTTACGTTGACTTCTTCTATCAGCGCCACGATTACTTCTGGAAAACCCAAGGCCTTAAACGCCTGCCGGCCCTCTGCGATGCCACCGGGATGCTGATCTGCGGCGAAGACCTGGGCATGGTGCCGGACAGTGTGCCAGCGGTCATGGATCAGCTGGGCATCCTGAGCCTGAAGGTCCAGCGCATGCCCACCCGGCGGGACACCGACTTCAACCACCCGGCGGACTACCCTTACGCCAGCGTCTGCACCACCGCCACCCACGATATGGCCCCCTTGCGGGAATGGTGGCAGTCATGCTGGGATCGAGAGCGCCACCGGATCCAGGGTTTTTACCAACATTTTATCGGCTGGGAGGGGGAGGCGCCCCAGGAGGCCAGTCCTGAGCTCTGCGCCGCCATCATTTGGCAGCATCTTTGCGCCCCCAGCATGTGGGCCATCTTCCCCATCCAGGACCTCCTGGCCATGGACGGGCAGCTGCGCCACCCGGACCCCTATGCCGAACGGATCAACACCCCCAGCGACCCGGACCACTATTGGCGCTATCGCCTCCACCGACCCCTGGAAGCACTGCTGGCGGCCGATGATTTCAACCGCCGCATGGCCGATATGGTCGCTCGGTCCGGGCGGGGCAGGGGGACATCCTCACCGCACTAGCGCCCAACTGCCCCCCTGGGTGCCATCGTTTTGCTTGACCGTTTGGTTGGGGCATATTATTCTGAACAAATCCACATCGCCTCTGCCCACATCTCTACTTCTCAATTGACACTGAAGAATTAACCAAGCTTGCGTGCTTTCGATAATTGTACCCCCCCTTCATCTTCAAGGCGTCACTGGATCTGCAATGACCCAAGTTGGGGTCAACCTAAATCGGAGCTAGCGTCCATCCATTGGAACCCGCTGGGGCGTTCCAATGGTTTGATTGATCCATCAACCGCTGAACACGAGGAGGAGACCATGAGCGAAAGCGTTTACAAGGTGATTGAACTGGTGGGAACGAGCCCCACATCCTGGGAAGATGCGGCTAAAAACGCCGTGGAGACGGCGGGCAAGTCATTGAAAAATTTGCGCATCGCCGAGATTGGTAAGCTGGATATGCGTGTGGAGGACGGTAGAGTGACGGCCTTCCGGGCGCGGGTGAACCTCTCTTTCAAGTATAACGTGGAGTGATTTCAGGGGCCGTTTTCTTTATTTTCGGGATCGATCCGGCAGCCCCGGGAGGGCCGCCGGATCGATGATCTGTCACATCCGTACGACCAACCCCGTCACCTATCCCCGCCCAAACCAGCAATTTTTCTGGCTTTGAATATATTTTTTGGTGCAAACGCGCGACGAAATCCGGGTGACCGTAATAGTGCGGTGCCATGGCCAGGAGGTCGGCCTGGATCGCCGCCTTCTCCGCCGCTATCAAGAAGCTTCGCCGATCACGGTATTCAAAGCGGGCAGTCTCGGCCAGGGCTCTATTCCAAGACCCGATTGAGGTCAAGGCCCCGGCGCCCGACTTGACCCCCACTCCCCCGCGCTTTACCTTCGGTCTGTCGTTTGAAGTTCGGACGTTCACCGGTGTCTACCACACTTTGGAGGTAACGATGCAGGCTGATGAAGACAGATCGAAAGCCGAAATCATCCATGAACTGCGCCAATTGAGGCAGGCCCATGAGGCGCTGAAACAGACCGCCGCCACCCAGGCGACCTCCTTCAAGCATGCCTGCCAGGCTCGCAGCGAGACCGAGGAGGCGCTACAGCTTGCCAATCTGATCATCGAGCGCAGCCCCGTCATCTTGTTTCGGCGCGAAGCGGGCGAGGAGAGCCGGCTGGACTATGTGTCGGAGAATATTCGTCAGGTGGGGTACCGCGCCGAAGATTTCATCAATGGCCGAATCGAGTTTAAGAATATCGTTCATCCGGATGATTCCGATCGGGTGGGCGCTGAGATCCGGGCCTACGCGGAACAGGACGTGGAAGCATATACCCAGGTTTACCGGGTCGTCGATCCTTCTGGACAGGCCCACTGGGTAGAGGATCAGACCTCGGTGGTTCGGGACGAAGCGGGGAATAAAATTTTCAACCAAGGCATTTTGATCGATTTTACCCGGCGCAAGCTGGTGGAGGACGCCTTGCGCGAGAGCGAAGAAAAGTTTCGCCGCATCGTGGAGACCGCCGGAGAGGGATTTGTGCTGATGGATGAGGATCTGACCATCATCGACGTCAACGACGCCTACTGCCGTTTATTAGGCTATGCGCGCGAGGAGATCCTCGGTAAGCGGCCTTTCGATTTTGCCAGCGACGCATTTGGTCAGTTCATGCTGGCCAATCGCGACACGATCATGGCCAAGGAATATCGCAGCTTCGAAGGCACGATGGTGACCAAAGCGGGCCACCAGGTTCCCATCCTCATCCATGGCAATACCCTGCGCGGTGACAAGGGTGAGGTGATCGGCAACATGGCTTTCGTGACCGATCTGAGTGAACAGAAGAAAGCCTTGGCCCTGGCCGGGGAAGTGCAAAAAAGCCTGCTGCCCCACACCAAACCCCTGGTGAGTGGCTTTGATGTGGCTGGACGTAATATATCGTGTGACGAAATCGGAGGCGACTACTACGACTTTTTCTGGCGCCGCGAGCACCCCGAAGCCCCCTTCAGCATCGTGGTGGGTGACATCACCGGCCATGGCGTGGACGCGGCCTTGCTGATGACTTCCGCCAGGGCCTTTCTGCGCATGCGCGCTGCCCAGCCCGGTTCGCTGGCCGAAATCATCACGGAGATGAATCGCCACCTGGCCCGGGATGTGCTCGAAATGGGTCGTTTTATGACCCTCTTTTTCATGATCATCAATCCCCAACAGCGCAGTCTGGAGTGGGTGCGCGCCGGCCACGATCCGGCTTTATTGTACGATCCCGAGCTGGATCGCTTTGAAGAGCTCAAAGGCAGCGGTATGGCCCTGGGAGTGGATCCCGAGATGCGCTATGGCCAATACATGAAGCAGGGGCTGGTCAAGGGCCAGATCATCGCCATCGGCACCGACGGGATCTGGGAAGCCTTCAACCCGGAAGGCGAAATGTTCGGCAAGGCGCGTTTTCGCGAGGTGGTTCGCCGCCACGCCCAGGCTTCGGCCGCCAAAATCCTCAGCGCCGTCTTTGATACTCTGGGACAATTCACCCGCGGTCAGAAGACCGCCGACGACGTCACCCTTGTCGTGATAAAGGTAGAACAATAGTTTTTTAAGATGCCGGACAGCAGATCAAGCTGCGGTCGCTGCCGCCCCTGTTACCTGATTACCGGCAGGCGACCTCGGTCTTGGTGCACAAGGACTTTGCCGTTTGATCAGGCAAAGCCCCTCTCTGGCCGGCTAGGATGCCCATATCTTCGGGATACACAAAAAATGATCGAAGCTGCTGATCCCACTCAAACCGTCAAAATGCTCAATGGATTCAAAAGCCCAGCTGAAGGCTAAACCAGTTCCGATATCACAATAACTGGCTACACTACCTACCCATCGCTTTCAGAAAACGGCCAGCCGCAGGGTTAATAATTGCGACTGGCCGTTTCTCGTCTGATCCCTTTTAATAAGTGCGAATGCCGATAACGCCAGGGATAGACGATAACAACACCCTGCAGTTGAGCGTCAGGCCCACAACTAGTGCCTGTCCATAAGCGGCGCCTCTCTTCCGATTTCGGCGTTGGACGATGGATTCAAATCCTCGAAATATAAACAATATTCCTCCGGTTTGAATCCATCGCTCGCCTTGAACTCAGGCGAGATTCACCATTTCTGGACAGACACTAACTAACGACACTTTTGTAAAAAGCTTCGTATATTTCAATTTATGGAAAAAAATTTAGGTATAACTCT
>JBNKKA010000235.1:0-5537 GCA_050291585.1 Desulfobacteraceae bacterium | reverse complement strand
ACATGGGCACCCCCGGATACTAACGGACAACCTTTCCGGCCAATTACCGATGTGTCGCCGGCTGGACATCCGCCTACTATTGTGAGATGGGATCGGGTAATGAAACGCTCGGGGCTGGCAGGATCCGGTGCCGGTCCGCTCGACCGGGCACCGAATGCAGCCTGAAAAGAAAGATGGGGATAAACGCGCTACTGATTCTTCTGAAACTTTTCGTATTTTTTTCTGAACCGCTCGATGCGGCCGGCCGTATCCACCAGTTTCTGTTTCCCGGTGAAAAACGGGTGACATTTGGAGCAAATTTCCACGCGGATATCCTTTTTCGTCGATCCAACCTCCACGACGTTGCCGCAGGCACACTGGATGGTTGTATCGAAATATTCCGGATGAATATCGGTTTTCATTGTGATTTCAACCCCCTATAAATAATTTTAAGCATTCATCGAATCCAGGAAATCGGCATTATCACGCGTTCCGTTCATTTTTTCAAGTAAAAATTCGAGGCTGTCGGACGGATTCAATGAAGAAAACAGTTTTCGCAGAATCCAGACCCGGTTCAAGGTGGCCTCGTCGAGGAGCAGTTCCTCCTTGCGGGTACCGGATTTCTTGATGTCGATGGCCGGGAAGATGCGCTTATCGGCCAGGCGACGATCCAGTTGGATCTCCATGTTGCCGGTGCCCTTGAACTCCTCGAAAATCACCTCGTCCATGCGGCTGCCGGTATCCACAAGGGCCGTGGCGATGATGGTCAGGCTGCCACCATCTTCGATGTTGCGAGCGGCTCCAAAAAAACGCTTAGGACGCTGGAGGGCGTTGGAGTCCACACCACCGGAGAGGATCTTGCCGCTGGGCGGCATCACCGAGTTATAGGCACGGGCCAGACGGGTGATGCTGTCCAGGAGGATGACCACGTTTTTCTTGTGCTCCACCAGTCGCTTGGCCTTTTCGATAACCATCTCGGCCACCTGCACATGGCGCTCGGCCGGTTCGTCGAAAGTGGAGCTAATCACCTCACCGCGCACCGAGCGCTCCATGTCGGTGACCTCTTCGGGCCGTTCGTCGATGAGCAGCACGAAGAGTTCCACATCCTTGTGGTTGGCCATGATACTATTGGCGATGGTCTGCAGCAGCATGGTTTTACCGGAACGCGGGGGGGAGACGATGAGGCCACGCTGACCAAATCCGATGGGCGTTAGCAGGTCCATGATGCGGGGAGAGTAGGATTCCGGGTCGGTTTCCAGCAGCATCTTGGTGTCGGGGTATAGAGGCGTGAGGTTGTCGAAGAGGATCTTATCGCGCGCCACCTCGGGGTCTTCGTAGTTGACCGCCTCGACCTTGAGCAAAGCGAAATAGCGTTCCGACTCCTTGGGCTGACGGATCTGTCCGGATACCGTGTCACCGGTGCGCAGGTTGAAGCGCCGAATCTGGGACGGGCTCACGTAGATATCGTCAGGCCCGGGCAGATAGTTGTAGCTCGGCGCCCGCAGAAAACCGAAGCCGTCGGGCAGGATCTCAAGGGTCCCCTCACCGAAGATCAGGCCGTTCTTCTCGATCTGACCCTGGAGGAGGGCGAAGATCAGCTCCTGCTTGCGCATGCCAGCCGCCCCCTCGATTTTCAACTTCTTGGCCATCTCGGTGAGCTCGTTAATTTTTTTGGATTTCAACTCAACAATGTTCATCTGACTCCCCTACCCTGTCGTGGCAAGTGCGGTAAACGTCTATCTGGATACCCTAAAAGGTGGCCCATTGGGCCACAATAGACGCGCCGCGATTGAATTAAGAAAAAAACTGAAGCATTATCCTTGCGACGTGGAGCGCCACGTCGTCTATCGTCTGTCATGCATTGATTTTTCAATTCAAGGCTTGATTAATTAGAGACCCGCCACAAGTCATACGCCCTGCCCCGGTGAACGCAACGCAATCGCACATATGCGCATACAACCTAAATGAAACCCTCTATCCATCGGCATCTGATCGCCGGGAGGTCGTCTCCATCTGGAGGCCGCCCCCAATCGTATCGCGTAAGACAAACACACCCCTGGGTATTTAGTAAGCATTGCGAATCTGTTCGGTTGGTGAGGCATGACGGAAGCTGCTAAAAGTGTTGGCGGTTTCGGAAGATGTTGAGCGTTTTAATTTGAGAACCGTCTTGCTATGCGAGGGGCCCTTATGCCGCTCAAGAGGCGGGTTCCTGGTCAACGGGTGAATGATCGTCCATCTACAACAGCGTTTTTCTCAACCAGCAGTAACAGACAAGGGCCCATCGGGTCCAAGGCATGAATCATTTTTCTAAGGTTGAATAGTGTGCCGGTTAGCCTGGGCTGGGAGTTTATTTGACCGTAAATACGGATGGGAACTGTTCCCTAAATTATTAAAACACCGTCCTTATGGCTGTCAAGCCTTTTCGGCGAGGCGGTGGCAATGAAAAAAACAGCCCCGGCGTATGACCGCCGGGGCTTTGGCCGCAACATGCTGAATGTCGTCGGCCGAAACTTGCTATTTTGCTTCCAGAGCGGCAAAAATTTGATCCCGAATCTCCTCGACCTTACCCACGCCGGCAATGCCGATATGCTTGGGTGCGGCCGCTTCGCCGGAGGCCTCCCATTTCTTATAATATTCCACCAGAGGCTCGGTCTGGGCATGATAAACGTCCAGACGTTTTTTCACGGTCTCCTCTTTGTCATCATCGCGCTGAACCAGAGGCTCGCCGGTGACATCATCCTTGCCCTCTACCTTGGGGGGATTGAAGACGACGTGATAAGTGCGCCCGCTGGCCAGGTGAGCCCGGCGACCGCTCATACGCTTGATGATCTCCTCATCAGGCACGTCGATCTCCACCACCGAATCGATGACCACACCGGCCTCCTTCATGGCGTCCGCCTGGGGGATGGTGCGCGGAAAGCCGTCAAACAAGAACCCCTTGGCACAGTCCGCTTCCTGGATACGCTCCTTGACCAGGCCGATGATCACTTCGTCGGGCACCAATCCGCCGGAATCCATATACTCTTTGGCCTTCTTGCCCAGATCACTACCGGCCTTCACCGCGGCGCGCAGCATATCGCCGGTGGAGATCTGGGGGATCTGATACTTTTCCTTGATGAAGTTTGCCTGGGTTCCCTTACCAGCCCCGGGGCCGCCCAACAGAATTAGACGCATGAATACTCCTCCTTAATACAGATATGGGGTTTCTATTGCGTCCGCCCCCACGCGTAATGTCGCGGAGGCCGGACGTCTGATCTCGTCAGCGCTACCACCAGACCGGCTGCTCACAGCTCGTGCGGTGGGTCAGTAAGTATTATGGACGCATGTGCTAAAAGCGGTGTTGTGGATGCGAATGGAAAGCGGTTGCAAGAACCACAAAAAAGTTTAAATTACTATCAAAACCTGGTATCTTGTCAACACAATTATCAGATCGCTGCCGTCGGTATCGGCTGCCGGGGAAAACGCTGTCCGGATCACAGTGGTAGTGTGCGCATTTCCCCTTGCCAAAGCCGGCGGTATCGGGTACAAGACGTCTTTTAAGTTTAAAATAACCACCGTTCTGGACAACTCAGCCAAGTTCCAGACAATTCTAAGGTGGAACGAAGGGGGCGTGAAAGCTTGAAGGCAATTGAAGTTAAGGTTATCGACAACGACCTTGAAAAAGCCATGCGGGTTCTGAAGAAGAAAATTCAGAACGATGGCCTTTTCAAACGCTTGAAGCTTAAGAAAAGCTATGAAAAACCAAGCGAATTTAGACGTCGCAAACAACGCGAAGCACTGCGTCGGCAGCGCATCGCAGCCGCCAAAAGATCCCGCTACAGATTTCGCTAAACGGCAATCGACGTTTGCGCCCCACTGAATTAAGATTTGCTCACCCGGTTTGGAACCGACTTGGTCCCAAGCCGGGTTTTTGCGTTTGGCCAGTCCACAAGGCACCGTTCGACTTCACACACCATAGGTCAGGGTGTGTGCGCCAAGCGTGGCGAAGCCTAAGCCGTGTGGCGAAGCCTAAGCCGCGTGGCGAAGCCGATACCAACGCCCGGAACCCTGGGCGGCTAAACCGAACCCCCTGGAGAACACCACCATGATCGCCCCCCCGTCCACTTATGCCCAGTGCCTGGAGGAGATGTACGCCTTGCGCCGTTTTGGTATCAAACTCGGCCTCGATACCATCCAGGCGGTATTGGCCAAGCTCGGCAACCCCCACACTGCCTACAAAAGCATCCACATCGCCGGCACCAACGGTAAGGGTTCGGTGGCAGCCAACTTGGCCACCATCCTGCAGATGGCGGGCCATAAAGTAGGCCTGTACACCTCACCCCATTTGGTGCGCTTCAACGAGCGCATTGCTATCGGTGGTACCCCCATCAGCGACGACGAAGTGTTTGAGACATATACGGCCGTGCGAGAGGCCTATGCCGGCGAGCGCGACCTGACCTTTTTCGAGTTCACCACCGCCATGGCTTTGAAGTCATTCGCGCAGCACCAGGTGGACTGGGCCATCGTCGAAACCGGCATGGGCGGACGCCTAGACGCCACCAACATCCTCTCCCCCGAATTGGCCGTCATCACCAACATCTCCATTGAGCATCGCAGCTACCTGGGTGACACCCTCACCGCCATCGCCGGCGAAAAGGCAGGCATCATCAAACCCGGCATCCCAGTGGTAAGCGCTGTCCGCCAACCCGCCGCCCGGGAGGTGATTGCCCAAACCGCCGCGCATCAAAAAGCGCCCTTCTATCTGAAAGGCCGCGATTTCCGCGTGCGGCGTCCCGATAAAAACCGTGAAGGTTTCACCTACTATGGTATGTGGCAGCGCTGGTCCGACCTTAAAGTAAGCCTGGCCGGCGACCACCAGCTCGAAAACGCCGCCCTTGTCATGGCCGCCTGTGAACTGCTCAAGGACCAAGGGGTCGCGCTGGAGGAGGAGACCCTCCGTCAAGGGCTGCTAAACACCCGTTGGCCCGGTCGCCTGGAGGTGGCCCGCGAAAAACCCCTGGTGATCCTTGACGGTGCCCATAACCTGGCGGCCGCCCGCAACCTGGGTCACTACTTGCGCACCCGCCTCAAGGAAAGATCCATCACCCTCGTGGCGGGTATCCTCGACGACAAACCCTACACCGCCATGCTCAAAGAACTGGTCCCTGCCTGCAGCCGCGTCATCCTAACCCAGCCCGTCATCGACCGCTCCTTGAAACCGGAAGTGCTGGAGCCCGTCGTCTTCGAAATGGGTATCACGCCACAGATTATCCCCCGCGTTGCCACCGCAGTCAAAACCGCAGTCGAAAGCGCCGCTCCGGACGATGTCATCTGCATTGCCGGCTCCCTTTACGTCGTCGGCGAGGCCAAAACCGCCCTCGACCCAACCCTCACACCGAGCCTCATCATCTGATAACAGGCCTTCAGCAAGGAGAAGCCGCTTGACTTCCGCAGGGCTATCTTTTACATAAGCGATCTCTGGACGGTCTCACACGGCCATCCCCCGCAGCACCAAGCGCCCGTAGCTCAGTGGATAGAGCACCGGCCTCCGAAGCCGGGCTTGCGCAGGTTCAACTCCT
>JBNKKA010000234.1:0-5740 GCA_050291585.1 Desulfobacteraceae bacterium | reverse complement strand
CAACTTTTTAGCGCTTACGGCCTTCCGGATGCTGGGGACGGAGAGGGCGGCGGCCCGGACAGCTGCGGCGGTATCCGCTTCCCTGGGCCCGCAAGCCACCACCTGGAGGTTGAGATGCGGCTGCCGACTGCCGTTTTTGACTTTTGCTTGATAGTCCATCACCCCGTCAACAGCGAAGATGGCCTCATCCAAGTCGGGTAGGTGGAGGGCGGGCAGGCCTTGTAGGGCAATCCCGCCGTCAATACGCCCGCGCACCGGTCGCATGCGCCTCAGGGTGCTGCCGCAGGGGCAGGCGGCGGATTCAAAGGCGGCCAGGTCTCCGGTGCGATAGCGGATCAGGGGCATGCCCCGGCGGGTCAGGGTCGTGAAGACTACCTCGCCCACCTCGCCATCGGTCAGGGGCCGGCCATCTTCCGGGTCGATGATCTCAAAGAAGAGATCGGCCTCCCTCAAGTGGTAGCCGTTTCGCAGGGCACACTCCACCCCGCCGCCGAGGCCGCCTTCGGTCATGCCATAATGCTGGTACACCTTGCAGCGCCAGCGCTTTTCGAGGTTCGCTACGATGCTCTGGGGTACGTAGTCGGCCGTCAGCAGCACGCTTTTGATCTGTCCGGGGGGGATGGCCCCAGCGGGGTGACAGCGTGCCAGGGCGTTGACCTGGGCCGGAAGCCCCACCAGGCAGTCGATCTTGTATTGCTGGATATCCTCGATGGCTGCGGCGGCATGGGCCACGGGTCCGTGGATAAACGCCTGCACGTCCATGCGGGCCAGTGCCCGCTTGAGCAGATCCCCCACGCTGGCAGGGCGGTCGCCGGGCATGAGAACCAGCACCCTTTGTCCGGGAGTAACCAGGGTGGACATCCCCCTATGGAAGAAGTCGATGGTCAGTTCCAGATCCGCATCGGTGAAGAAGACGCGCTTGGGAGACTGGGTGGTTCCCGAGGTATTGAGGGTTACCACCCGGGCGACGGCATCCTGGGAGACACATAGAAATTGATCTGGATCCCGGCGGAGATCATCTGCGGTGGTGAAGGGCAGGCGGGCGAGATCTTGCCGGCGTTCCAGATTGAGCGGCGTTCGGCCGCAGAAGTGCTTTTGATAAAAGGGGCTGTTGCAACACGCGAAGGCGATGGTCGCATTGAGCTTGCACACCTGGTAGCGGGCGAGGGTTTGCGGGGTCAGGGGCGTCTCCTCAGGAAGGCCAATCTTCTTTGCGATCCAGTTGTGGAGGGGTGTCTGCGGTAAAGGTTTCATTGTCTATTGGCGATGTAGTCTGCGACCGTCCGAAGCGGTCAGGTTATAGAGGCAGAAGGGAATCAATCGGTGATCCGGTGACATCACATGAATGCAGCAGTCGCGCACCCGATCGAGGTCCACATTCCAGGCATCCTGAAACGCCATGGCGCTGACGGAGAGCGTGTGGGTTTTGGCCCTGGCGATAAAATCATCCAGGGTGGGGAGATCTCCCTGGCCTGCTTTTCGGTGGTTTGTCTCTGTCTCCCCTCGGGTGTCCCCATTCGTTCTCTCCCCGGCTTGTGCTGGCGCTGCCCATTGACGGCGAACATAGGCCATGGCCCTGGCGGCCCCCTCCGCGGCGGGAATAGGGGGCTGGAAGATCTTGCCGGGCGGTCCCTTGCTGTCCGAGGAGCAGCAGCTTGCATCACTTCGTCCCTGCAGGGCCATGATGCGTCGTCCCGGCGTCACCAGGAAGCTGCCGTGGAAGGAGCAGCGGGCGTTTTCGCAGCCGGGCGGTTTGAAATGCGCGGCTTTGATACGTCCCTTGCTTTGAACCTCAATGGCCTGCATGAGCTCTGGCAGGGTCAGGCGAAGCTTCTCCTCTCTGGAAGTGAAATAGCGCCCGAAATAGCTGATGGGCTGAAAGTGGACGGCGCGCACCCCAGGGGAGAGCTCGATCGCTTTGTCCAGGATCGCGCCGATAGCGTCGGTGTTGATGCCCGGTACCAGGGTGGGCGTAAGCACCACACCGATCCCCCTTGCGGCGCAGGCCTGGATCGCCCGGAGTTTAATGTCCAGCAGAGCACGCCCCCGGAGCCTCTTATAGACGGCATCGTCCACGCCGTCAAACTGCAGGAAAATCGATGCCAATCCGGCGTTCTTGAGGGCGTCCAGGTAAGCGTCGTCCTGGGCGATACGCACGCCGTTGGTGTTGAGCTGGATGAAAGCGAAGCCCGCCGCGCGGCCCAGGGCGACGATGGAGGGCAGATCGTCCCTCACGGTGGGTTCTCCTCCAGAGAGTTGAATATTGGCCTGAGGGGCGGATGTGCGGGCGGTCTCGAACCAGGCGGCGATGGTGTCCATCGTCGGATCCTGGCCGGCGTCGCCGCCGGCGTCGGCGTAGCACACCGGGCAGCTCAGGTTGCAGCGCTGGGTGACCTCCATGAGGATGGTGCAGGAGCGCTGGTGATGGGCCGGACACAGGCCGCAATCATGGGGACACCCCGCTTCGACACGTGTAAGGGTATGGGGCGGACGCTGGGGAACCTTGGGGCGTTGCCAGGTGTCATAGGCGGGTTCTCCGCGCCAGATGGGGGCCTCAAAATGACCATGTTCGGTGCAGCGCTTCTCCAGAATGGCTGTGCCTCCCGTCACCCTGACGGTGGCAGGGAGCTTGGCCAGGCATACCGGGCAGAGGCTCTCGGTGGCGATCGTCTTATCTTCCATGTTGGTCATGCCGCAGTCGGGTCGATCCCATGCGCAGTCATTATCTCCATAACCTTGGAGTAGGTGTCGGCCACGAGGGCCCCGCAGGTTTGCTGGCTGGCCACCGGCCCGGCCTCTCCCACGATTTGGTCACAGGTGACGCCGCCGAACCGCTCGCCGATCCGCTGATTGAACCATTCGGATAGTTCGCTCTGCATGCTATGCAGCAGCTCCGATCCAATCTCATCGTCACTGCCTTTGGCGGTGTACAGGGCCAGGATGCAGCAGCCGGCCATCAGGGTGCCGCAGGTGGCGCTGCCCTCACCGCAGCCATAGCCGGGGCCGGCCATGGACCTGACCAGGGGCGCGTTCTCTTCGTCGCGCAGGTCCAGGGCCATCTTCATCATGATCTGGCTGCACACATAGCCCTTGGCGGCCAGCTGCATCATCTCCAGCATCAAGTCATCCATGCTAGCTCTCCTTGCGGGCCACCAGCAGAAAATAGCCCTGCTGCCGGCAGCAGTTTGTCATCTCCGGGGGGCCGTTGCCCTTGCTGATGGTGTTCCAGAAGGCGTCCAGAGATCCGTAGGCGAATACCAGTTGGGCGGCCAGCACCTTGAGCAGATGGGAGTGGTCCTCCCAGACAGAGATCTTGAAGCCTGCAGTGGTAACGCGATCCATGATCATGTCCTGGGTGGTGGCTCCCTTCAGACAGCAGCTGACAGAATAGGCAACCGCCGTAGCGACTGACGCGGGGGCAGGTCGATACAGATCGCTAAGGAGGAGAAAGCCACCGGGAGCCAGGACGCGGTAGAATTCATCCAGGACCCTTTGGGGTTGGGGGGCCAGGGAGAGGACGCACTCGCAGCACACGGCCGCAAAGCTGGCATTCGGCAGCGGTATGCGGGCGGCATCGGCCCGGATCAAGGGCAGGGCGGGGTGGCTGCAGCGAGCCTCCTTCAGAAGCGATTGGGAGAGATCCAGACCTATGGCTTTCAGATGGTAGTGGTCTTTGAGATGAGCCAGAGTAGCTCCCCTGCCGCAGCCGGCATCCAGCACGGCGGCGCCTGCGGTCAGCCGGCAGCAAGCGAGGGCCCTGTCCGTCAGATCTACCCCTCCGGGACGGATGGCGGGGCCGGTGACGGCCTTTAGGGTGTCGGTTTCGTACAGGTTCGGCAACTGCGTCTCTTCCAACCGTAACATGGCAATCGTCGTTTTTATTTATCTTCCAGGATCTGCTCGGCTTCGGCCATCTTGCCCAGGGCGGTCGCTTCGGAAATCATCACTAGGCCACAGCGGGGGCAATGGGCCAGTTCCGCCTTGAATCGGGCGCCCATATAGCTTGCCGTCACCGGTCCGACTACAAGGGGACCTTCACATTTGGCGCATTGCCACTCCATATCTTCCGCTTGGACATGTTCCCCCCTCATTGGCCGCTCCCTTTGCCATCGAGATCAACCGCCATACGAGTGGGCGCACTCACTGTCATGCGGTGCATGTAGGCATTATAGATGGTGTAGGCGTTAGCATCCATTCCAGAATCGTCATCCCCATAGGGCTCGTATTCTACCCAGAAAGTCGCCTTGTAAGGCGCATGGGCCGCCTTGAAGCGGCCGCTGGCTGAATGGGTGAACTTCTGCCCGCTGGCCTCCGCGTGGAGGATCACTTTCTGGATATCGGATACCAGGATGCGGCGCTGCTCCAGGAGGGCTTCAACATCGGGCGTCATTCTCAACTGGATTCTTTCATGGGCCTCCATCTCGGGTAAGTTCTCCTTCCAGACCTCTTTTTTAAAGCGCGCCTTCAAGCGGGCCCGGTTCTCCTGGCGTTGGGACCACCCGGGACGCGGGCGCGCGGCCGGGTCGGGCAGATCCACGGATGGGAAGAGCAGGTCGAGGAGATGCAGGGCGGGTTTGCCCACGGCGGCCAGGTTATCCCGGCACATGGCGCAGGTGGCCAAGTAGGTCAATGGGCTGAGGGCCGCCCGCTTTTCCAAGGATGCTGTTGCTAGCTCGGGGTGGGCGTTCTGCATCAAGCCTCCAAAACCGCAGCATTCGGTATGGGCGCCGCTGAGGGGCAACTCTTCTACCGTCATTCCGACTGCTGCCACCAGCGCTCTGACCCTTTGCTGTTCGGCGGCATCATGGCGGGCAGTGCAGGGGTCGTGGATGGCCAGGCGGGTACGATCAAATTGATATTTCTGGGGGTTGGGTTGGCCCACCTCGGCCATGATCTCCCATATGGAGACCAACGGCACCTCCTTGAGGTGTTCGCGGAATAATTTCAGACAGGTGGCACAGGCGGCGATCACGCGGGGTTTTCCCAGGTCGTGCCACTTTTGCCGCAAGCGAGTCAGGGATTCCTGGAACTGGACTTGGCGACCGCTCCAGTGGGCCGGTGCCGCGCAGCAGTCCAGCAGCAGGCCCACGCCACCTTCCAGTTTAGCGCGCAGGTAGGCGTAGGTGTCGAAGACCGTCTGGGGCGCGGAGGCGCACAGCTGGCAGCCCGGGAAGAAGAGGTGGGCGCTTGATATTTTTGTCGACGCCAGCGCCGGTTCCTGGCGCGCCATGGCGAAGGCGGGGCCTTGGCTGAAGGCCATGTCCAGGAGGGCGAACTCGTGGGCCGAAGGCGGCATCTTGTCCCGCGCCACCATCCCCTGGCGGGCGCTCAGACAGAGCTCCTGCATGGCAAAGCCCTCGGGACAGACCTGTTCACAGAGACCGCAGAGGCTGCAGGAGTTGATCAATTTGTTGGCCTGGCGGGTGCCCATGACGATGGACGCATTGTTGTAGATCTCCCGGGCGTACTTCTTGGGGTAACCTTTATAGTGAGCCAGGTAGGCGCACACCTTGACGCATTCCAGGCACTCGCACTGAATGCAGCGTCGTGCTTCCTGAACAGCGGCGGATTCGCTGTAGACATGCTCCTGGTCGAACGGTACAACGCTGAGAGGATCGATGCCGGTTGTGTTCGTATACAGGCCGGTTGAATAGCTACCTTCGCGCTGCCGTGAGGCGGTGAGCGATACGCCTTGCAGGTAGCGGTCTATCGACACGGCGGCCCGCCGCCCATCGGAGAT
>JBNKKA010000233.1:0-5782 GCA_050291585.1 Desulfobacteraceae bacterium | reverse complement strand
ACTTCATGCTCATCCCCCCCCTCACCGTGGCGGAGAACGTGGTGCTAGGCCAGGAGCCCTCCCGGCGCGGGATGATTGACATGCACAGCGCCGTCAAAACCGTCCAGACCCTTTCCGATCAGTTCGGCCTCAAAGTCGACCCCACCGCTAAGGTAGAAACCCTCAGCGTGGGCATCCAGCAGCGCATCGAGATCATCAAGGTGCTCTACCGCGGGGCCGACGTCCTCATCCTGGACGAGCCCACCGCCGTCCTGGCCCCCCAGGAGGTTGAAGAGTTCTTCGATATTCTCAAATCCCTAAAAACACAGGGAAAAACTATCATATTCATCACCCACAAGCTTCACGAGGTGATGGCCATCTCCGACCAGGTGACGGTCATGCGCCAAGGCAAGATGGTGGGCGCGGTGGAGACCGCCAAAACCTCCAAGGCCGAAATCGCCACCCTCATGGTGGGGCGTCAGGTGCTCCTCCAGGTGGATCGCGGCAGTGCCAAGCCCGGTGAGACGGTGCTCAAGGTGGCGGCTCTGGAGGCCCTGGACAATAAAAAACTTCCGGCCCTCAAAGGCGTCGATTTGGACGTCCGCGCTGGAGAGATCCTGGGCATCGCCGGGGTGGAGGGCAATGGCCAATCCGAACTGGTGGAGGTCCTTACCGGCCTCCGGCGGGCGGAGAATGGGCAGGTGTCCGTGGCTGGCCAGGAGATTCTCGGCGATTCCCCCCGTCAGGTACACGCCAAAGGGGTCGGTCACATCCCCGAAGACCGCCACCGCCGTGGCCTGGTCCTGGAGTACACCGTGGCCGCCAACCTCATCCTGGGCATCCACCACAAGGCCCCCTTCGTCAAGTCCTGGGGAGTGGATGTATTGGACGAGGCCCCCATCAATGCCAAGGCCGAACGCCTTGTCGAGGAGTTCGACATCCGCCCCACTGACTACCAGAACCCGGCCGGCAATCTCAGCGGCGGGAACCAGCAGAAGGTGGTCGTCGCACGCGAGATGGACCAGCAGCCTCGGCTGCTCATTGCCGCCCAGCCCACCCGCGGGGTGGATGTGGGCAGCATCGAATTCATCCACAAACGCCTGATCGAGGCCCGCGACGCGGGTGCGGCCGTCCTGGTGATCTCCGCCGACCTGGAGGAGGTCCTCTCCCTCTCGGACCGCATCGCGGTGATTTACGAGGGGGAGATCGTTGGGGAGTTGATGCCCGAGGAGGCTAACGAGGAGCGATTGGGGCTCCTTATGACGGGTTCCGGCTAGTGCCGGAACCTTATACCAACTGCTACCGCAGTTGGCTGGGGCCCAGTTTACGCCGTTGTCTGAGGAACTGCTGAAGATGTGTACTGAAAAACCGTAGCGGCCCAGCCGCGGGAGAACCAGAAATCGTGCCGAAACCGACTCCCTCATTGATTCTCCGTATGCTCGGTTCCAAAGCCCTCATGGGCGTTCTGGCACCACTGGTGGCCGTCTTTCTGGCCTTCGTGGTCAGCGGGCTTATCATCCTCGGGTTTATCACCACCTACAGCCTCTCTGAACAGACTCTGGAGGCGCTTCAGGCCAAAGGGCTGTCCGCCGAAGTGACCGCCAGCCTCGGGATAATGAGCGGACAGGACTTTGCCACCCGCGACGCCTTCCTAACGCGGATAAACGAAATCCTCGGTGAAGAGAAAACCAGGGCCCACACCGATCAACTGGTCGACGCGGCCCTCATCCGCGAAAACCCCATCCACGTCTATGCAGAAATCTTCAAAGCGGCCCTCAAGGACAGGAACGGCTGGGGCAATGTCGTCTACCGCGCCACCCCCCTGATCTTCACTGGCCTGGCCGTGGCGCTGGCCTTCCAGTGCGGTCTGTTCAACATCGGTGGCGAGGGCCAGATGGTTATCGGTAGCTTCGCCCTCACCTGGGTGGGCTTTACCTTCACCGGCCTGCCCTGGTTTATCCACCTGCCCCTGTGCGTCCTGGCGGCAGTGCTGGCCGGGGGCCTCTGGGGAGGCATTGCCGGCTGGCTCAAGGCCAGCCGGGGGGTCCACGAGGTGGTCACCACCATCATGCTCAACTGGATCGCCGTGGCCCTGATCCAATACCTCACTATGGCCTACAAGCCGCCCGAGTCCTGGATCCCCCACACCTACGAGGTCGCCAAAAGCGCCCAGTTGTCACGTTTGTGGGTCTATCTCAATCCCCTGGGGATCGATTTCCCCAAGAGCAACCTGCTTAACACCTGCATCTTCCTGGCCCTGGCCATCGTCGTGCTCGTGGCCTTTCTCCTCAAAAAAACCAAGATCGGCTATGAGATCCGCGCCGTGGGTCACAACTCCAGCGCGGCGGAGTGCGCCGGCATCAGCGTGCGTCGCAATACCATCCTGGCCATGGCCATGGCCGGCGGGCTGGCCGGTCTGGTCGGCGTCAACCAGATCCTGGGATACAAGCACCGCTTTCGCTACGGGGTGATGGAGGGGATGGGTTTCGACGGCATCGGGGTGGCCTTTATCGGGCGCAACAGCCCCTTTGGCGTGGTGCTGGCGGCCCTGCTCTTCGGGGTTCTCGACCAGGGCGGGCTGGCCATCGACGTCTCCACGCGAGTTCCCCGGGAGATCGTCCTGGTTCTAAAGGCCACCATTCTGATTTTCGTGGTACTCAGCACCGAGATCACCAACCGCATGGTGCGCAGACTTCAGAAACGAGAGGAGGCCCGCGCATGATGGCAACCCTCTGGGCGATCTTCGCTTCCACCATCCGTATGGCCGTCCCTTACACCCTCGCCGGCCTGGGCGGGACCTACAGCGAACGTGCCGGCGTGGTCAATATCGGCCTGGAGGGGCAGATGCTCAGCGGTGCCTTCGCCGCCGTGGCGGTGACCAACCTTCTGGGCAGTCCCTGGCTGGGGCTGCTGGCCGCCATCGGTGTGGGCATGCTCCTGGGCCTGGTTCATGGCATTGTCTGCATCAGCTTCAAGGCCGATCAGATCGTCAGCGGCCTGGCCATCATCATTTTCTCCTCCGGGATCACCGTCTTCTTCTCCTGGCTGATCTTCGACAAGACCCAGATCAAGGCCATCGCCACCCTAAAGGTGCCGGTCCTCCACGAAATGGCCTTCTTCGAGGCCTTCTTCAGCCAGATTCCGCCACTGGTCTTCGTCACCGTTCTCATTGTGCTGGCCTCTCACGTAATTCTCTTCAAGACCGTCTTCGGCCTGCGCCTGCGCTCGGTGGGCGAATACCCCAAAGCGGCTGACACCCTGGGGGTCAACGTTTACCGAATGCGCTACTTGGCGGTGGTTATCAGCGGCGGGCTTGCCGGCATGGGGGGGGCCTACCTCTCCCTGGAGCACGCCCACTACTTCGTCAAGGGGATCAGCGCCGGCCGTGGCTTCATCGGCCTGGCAGCCATGATCTTCGGCAAGTGGACGCCCCTGGGCACCGCCGGCGCCGGCCTGCTCTTCGGCTTTGGCGAAGCGGTCAAGCCCTATCTGCCAAAAATAGTTCCCTCCCAGTTCATCGACATGGTGCCCTACCTGCTGACCATTTTCGTCCTGGCCAGCGCCATCGGCAGGGCGACGCCGCCGGCAGCGGTGGGGCTCCCCTACAGCAAGGAGTAAGAGCGCCGCCGTTACGCGTTTATTTTTGGTTCTGACGCCTCTGCGCGACTTTAATCGATAGTGATCGCCCCATTGATCAAAGCCAAGGGTTTGCGCCCCCCTCCATGCTTGACAAAGCTAGACTCAAATGCCATAGATAACCTCTATAAACACCTATATTTATTAGTATATGGCGAGGTGATCACTTGGGCCGAACAGCGAAGCGCCATGTGGTGGTGGTGGATGACGATGCGGATGTGCGCCTTGCCTTGGCGGATGCCCTACGGGACAATGGATACCTGGCCACAACGGTGGCCGGTGGGGTCGCCATGTGGCCGGTGCTCAACGAACAACATTGCGACCTGCTGATCATCGATCTGTATCTCGACGGTGAAAACGGCCTGCACCTGGCGCGTCGGGTGAGGGCGGCGAGCGCCATCCCCATCATCATGCTGACGGGCAAGGGGGACGAAACCGACCGCATCCTGGGACTCGAAGTGGCGGCGGACGATTTTCTGATGAAGCCCTTCAACCTGCGCGAGCTGCTGGCCCGCGTGCACGCCAATATCCGCCGCACGACTCAGCTCAGCCGCACCTTCAGCGAACCCATCGCGTCCACACATGAATGTTTGCTCTTCGGGGAGTGGGTTTTGGACCTCACCAGCCGCGAACTGCGCGACAGCGGCGGTGAACGTGTGGATCTGACCTACAGCGAGTACGCCTTGCTGGAGATCCTGGTCAAGTCCCCTGGACGGGTCTTCTCCCGCGGACAACTCCTCGATCTTCTCCACAGCAGCGCCTGCGATGTATATGATCGCAGCATCGACGTCATGATTCTGCGCCTCAGGCGCAAAATCGAACCCACCCCCAAACAACCGCGCCATATTCTCACCAAGCGCGGCGCCGGTTACTTTTTGGCGGCCAAGGTGAGGGTGGGCTGATGCGGGGCATTCAGAAGCAGGTCTTTCGGACCATTGTGCTCGTGATGATCCTTGCAATAAGCCTGGGGCTGGCCGGTTGGTACGGGCTGCATCGCACCGAGGCCACCATCGCTGATTTTGAGGCCATCAATCTCCCCGAGATGAGTACGGCCCTGAATCTGTCCGAAGGGGTCGCCCAACTTGCCGCGCTGGCCCCCTATGTGGCCGGTTCGGCAAAGCCCTTTCAACTGCAGGCCGAGCGTCAGCGCCTGGAGACCCGCTTCGGCGACTTGAAGCTGGTGGCCGCCAGCCTGAAGAACACCGTTTTTAAGCAGGACCTGGAAGGGCGCCTGACCGTCTTTCGAAAATCCCTCGCCGAGTTGATCGAACATATCGAAACGGAGCTGTTCCTCCGGGAGGACCTGCTCGCCGCCCAATTCGCCCTGGCCGAAATGAAGCGCGGCGGGCGTCTGGCCTCCGCCACCCAGGCCGATCTCAGCTTCGACATCGTCTCCGCCCTGGGGTTCCTGGTGGATCCCTCCGGCCAGCCAACGGCGTTTCAGCGGCAATTGGCGCACGACCTGATGGCCCGTCTGGCGGCCGAGGGACAGGACCCGGTTCTCTATCAGCGGATTGACACCCTGTTAGCCAAGATTTTCACCACCCGCACCCAGGAGCGCGCCATCGATGAGCGCAAGACCTATCTCCTGGCTTCCTTGCGGGCCCAGTCCGAACAATTGGCCGAACAGGTCAATCGTTTCACCGCAGACTTGCAGGCCGAGGTGGTCAAACAGCGCCAGCGGGTCCAGGCGACAGTGTTTAACGCTTATGTGCTCATGCTGATGCTCGCGATTTTGCTCGCCCTGGGCATGTTGCATCACTATCGCTTCAACTCCCGCATGACGCGCGACCTGGCAGTGGTGACCGAGGATATGCTGCGCCTGGCGGAAGCGGGTGACACCAATACGCGCCACATCGGTGTCCAGAGGGAGGACGAGATCGGCGAAATCGCCAGGGCCTACACGGTTTTTCGGGATTATGCGCTCAAGATAAAAGAGTATAGCGGCCGCCTGGCCCGTCAGAAAGTACTCCTCGAAACCGTTTTTAATCAAATTAACGACGGCCTGAGTGTCTTCTCCTCCACCGGGAAACTGGTCTCCTGGAACAAGCGTTTTTTGCAGATCTTCAACCTCGCCGAAGCGGAAGTATACGCCGGTCGCGACCTGGGCGAACTCCAGGCCCTGATGCAGCGCGATCCCCATGAGCATCGGACCCTGGCCAACGAC
>JBNKKA010000232.1:0-5839 GCA_050291585.1 Desulfobacteraceae bacterium | reverse complement strand
ATTCCTTTAGTGGTCCTGGGCGGGAAAGAGTACGGCACCGGTTCCAGCCGTGACTGGGCGGCCAAGGGCACAAACCTTCTAGGCATCCGCTCTGTGATCACCCGCAGCTACGAACGCATCCACCGCAACAACCTGGTGGGCATGGGGGTCCTACCCCTCATGTTCAAGGAGGGCGACAGCGCGGACGCCCTCGGCCTGGACGGCAGCGAGACCTACACCATCAGCGGCATCGACGGCATGGTGCCCCGCAAAACCCTCTCGGTGACGGCCACCAAAGCCGACGGAACCAAGGTCGAGTTCGACACCATCGCCCGCCTGGACACCGAGGTGGACGTGGATTACTTCCACCATGGCGGCATCCTGCCCTATGTGCTGAGGAAGATCATGGCGGATTAGATGTGTTGCCTACAAAAAAGCCCCCAACCACAAGATGTAGATGGGGGCTTTTTATCTGTCATTACTTCCTGAATTGAAATAGTCAGCCAGTCGCTTGCCATTTCACCTTGACACCACGCGAGTGTGTATATAATTTAATTTAAATACACATTTAAAAGAGGCGCACAACATGCGGACCAATATCGTAATAGATGACCACCTCATGAATGAGGCTCTTGCGGTCAGCCAGCTCAAAACCAAAAAAGCGGTCGTTGAGTCCGGACTCAAGCTCCTGATTCAGATGAAGAAACAGGAACGCATCAAAAACTATCGTGGAAAGCTAAACTGGGATGATGATCTCGATGCAATGCGGCGGGATCAGTGATCCTGGTCGATTCATCGGTATGGATCGACTACTTCAATGGAATCTCTTCATGGCAGACCGATCTGCTGGACCACTCGCTCTCGACCACACCCGTCATCATTGGCGATCTGATTCTCGCCGAAGTCCTCCAGGGTTTCAGATCGGACACAGATTACGAAACGGCCAAGAATCTGCTTACGGCGCTGCCATTTAAACGGATAGGTGGCTACGATGTGGCTGTTCAGAGTGCCCAGAATTACCGTCGGCTGAGAAAGGCAGGCGTTGCCGTTGGAAAAACCATAGATGTTCTTATCGCGACCTTTTGTATCATGGAGGAGCTGCCCTTGCTCCATAATGATCGCGATTTCGATCCCTTCGAAAACCATTGTGGCTTAATAACATGTGCCCCGCCCTGATAGGTGAGATCCGCAACCAATCCCACAATTTTACTATGATGCAATGCTCTATAAAACTCGCATCGCCCTACCCTTCAACGCAGCTCCCATGACAACGGCCACCCTCTGGCTAAGGGCGTTCTTTAACTGCAGGGCAAACGCTTCGCCCCTCATCCCTCGCTGACATGTATCCGCCTTGTTGAAAAAAATAGTGACCTTGGCCCCCTGGGGAACTCCCTTGAAACCCCCTTGGGGATGGGTCAGCACCCTGGCCAGCGCTTCGGGCGTTACAATTTGTCCCAGGGCCAGACCACCCAGGGCAGCGAAAAGATCAGCGCGATGCACATGGTCTTCATCCAGAGGCTGGCCGACGCCGTCCAACCCGGCCACAACGATCACACGATCACTGCTTGGGGGAATCACCGGTTCATGCTCGGCGGGTGCCTTAAGGGGTTTGCGGGCGGCACCGTCACCCTCCACCAGGATCCAGCGAAAACAACCGCTAGCGCTAAGGGCGTCGATATCCGAGGGTGATAGACCGACGCGTTTATCTGGATAATCCTGCACCGGGGCAAGGGCGGTCAGGTGAGTTGGCAGAGAGTCCAGTCGGTGGATCTGGGCCAACAGATCATCGGCATGCTGGGTTTCGAGAACAAGGGGCGACTGGGCCGAGGTTGGGGGTTGGATCTTGGTGGTGGTGGTGGTGAGAACGGTATGGTCCGCGGCGGCCAACTGGCCGGCCAGGGCAAACATCAGGGTGGTCTTGCCCCCCGCGCCAACAAGGGTGACCACCCCGCCGCTTCCCAGACCCAAGCATTCAAGCAACGACGGCCATTCTAAAAAAGGAAGGCGGGAGTCCGGCATGATTCCCCGATCGCCTCGCTCCTGCCCATATCAGGCAGGAGCGAAGCCGGGTGCTTTCTGAGCGTTATTATAAATTAGAGGTCTAACGGCGATACAACCCTCACCATGGGCGCGGCGCGCAGCTCTTCAACCACATCGGCCGACACGGGGGTATCGGTCTGACAGAAGACGACGTTGCTCTTCCCCGCCAAATCCTGGCCCACCTGCATGCGCCCGATGTTGATGTTGTGGTTGCCCAGGATGGTGCCGATGCCGCCGATGGCCCCGGGCTTGTCGTCGTTGTAGATCAGCAGGATGTGGCCCTCGGGCACCAGCTCCAGACGAAAGTCGTCGATCAGTACGATACGCGGGTCGTTGCGGCCGATGATGGTGCCGGCGATCTCCGAGGTGCCCACCGCCGTGATGGCCTTGACCGTGATGAGATTGACGAAATCCTCCGAGGTGGAGCTGGTGGATTCGAGCACCTTGATGCCGCGGTCCTTGGCCATGAGGGGCGCGTTGACGAAGTTGACCATGTCCGACACCATGGGGGTCAAGAGCCCCTTGAGGATGGCGATGGAGACAGGCGCCATGTCCAGGTCCTTGAAATCACCGGTATACTCGATCTGGACCTCCTTGATGGGGCCGCATGCCAGCTGGGCCTGGAGCAAGCCCATCTTGTCCCCCAGGGTGATGTAGGGGCCCACCTTCTCCAACAATTCGCCAGCCACCGAGGGTGCGTTGACGGCGTTTTTGACCGTCCCGGTCTGGAGGTAGTCGATGATCTGTTCGGCCACCGCCACGGCCACATTGGTCTGGGCCTCCTTGGTGGAGGCACCCAGATGGGGGGTGCAGATGACGTGGTCGAAGGCTAATAGGGGGTGTTCGCCGGGAGGTTCCGTGGCAAAGACATCCATGGCCGCACCGGCCACTTTACCACTTTTCAGCGCATCGCAGAGGTCTTCCTCGTTGACGATCCCGCCGCGGGCGCAGTTGATCAGCATCACCCCTTCCTTCATCTGGTCGAAGGCCGCTTTGTTGATCATACCGGCGGTGTCCTTGAGTTTGGGCACGTGCACGGTGATATAATCGGCTTCGCTCAGGAGCTTGGGCAGAGTCACCCCTTTGTAGCCCGCCTTCTGGATCTGTTCCGGAGTCACAAAGGGGTCGTGGACGATGACGTTCATCTTCAAGCCACGGGCCCGGTCGGCGACAATGGAGCCGATCTTGCCAAAGCCGATTACCCCCAGCACCTTGTTGTAGACCTCACGACCCTGGAGCTTCTTCTTCTCCCATCTGCCGTCTTTCATGGTGAGGGTGCCCATGGGGATATTGCGCGTCAGCGACATCATCATGGCGATGGCGTGCTCGGCCGTGGTGATCACGTTGCCCGTGGGCGTGTTCATAACCACCACACCGCGCTGGGTGGCCGCCGGGATATCCACGTTGTCCAGACCGATGCCCGCGCGCCCCACCACCTTGAGCTTGGTGGCCGCCGAGAGCAGATCCTCGGTCACCTTGGTGGCGCTGCGGATCACCAGGGCGTCGTAGTCGCCGATGATGCTTTTGAGTTCTTCCGGGGGCAGGCCGGTATTGACATCCACCGTGATGCCCTCCGCCTGTTCAAACATATCGATGCCGATCTGGCCCAGGTTGTCGCTGACCAATACCTTCATTCTACGCTTCTCCTTACAGGTGTAACAGTGATTCGAAATGGGGGTTGCTGGAGATCGTCCGGAAGTGAGTTTCTGTTGCGAGGCTACACAGGATACCACCGGAACTGCCCGAAGTTAAAAGACTTAGAACGAGAACCAGGCATAGACGATTCGGAAAAACTTGTCAAAGATGGGGAGTGGTTGTGGATTCGAAGCGTGCGGCTGCCTTCTGATTGATTCAGTCGATCCAAAAATTGCACTGCCGTTTTGATCAAATTTAAAGGTATATTTTTGCGGATTTACGCAGTATAATTTTTTTTACGAGTGGAGTGTCAGGTAGTTCGTTAGATTCACAGCCTGACCTACAATACCAGATACCGACCGATTGTAGCTCGGGTTGTACTGATAGCAACTGCCTGCCAACTACCCTTCCCCCCTACAACCGTTCCAGCAGTGCCACCGCCTCGATATGAAAGGTGTGGGGGAACATATCCACCGGCTGCACCTCCAGCACCTGGTAATCCGCCTTCATCATCCCCAGATCGCGTGCCAGGGTGGCGGGGTTGCAGGAGACGTAGACGATGCGAGGGGGCGCCAGCTTGAGAACCTGCTTGACCACGTCCTTGTGCATGCCCACCCGGGGGGGGTCGATCACCAGCAGATCCGGCGTCTCCGAAAGCTCCGCCAAACTGTGGCGGATATCCCCCAGGACGAAGCGGCAGTTGTCGATGGCGTTCAAGCGGCAATTGACCTCGGCATCGGCAACGGAACTCTCCACGATTTCGAAACCGACCACCTCCCGCGCCTGTCCCGCCATACAGATGGCGATGGTGCCCGTGCCGCAGTAAAGGTCCACCACGCTCTCACTGCCCGTCAAACCGGCATAACGTATCACCTGGTCGTAAAGCCGGCCGGCTCCGCGGGTGTTGGTCTGGAAAAAGGAGTTGGCCGAGATATTAAAAATGTGGGCCCCGATCTGGTCCTGGATCTGCCCTGCTCCAGCCAGAGGTATCTCATATTCGCCGATGGCCACCCCTGATTTTAACGCAGTCACGTTGTTGACCACCGCCACCACCTCGGGATGAAGCGCCATCAGCCGCTCGGCCATGGGTATGAGGTGAGCGCTCTCGTCCGTCTTGGTGATCAGATTGACCATCCACTGGTCTTTAGCCACAGAATGCCGCAGCATCACAAAACGCCAGAACCCCTCGTGGCTGCGCAAGCCGTAGACCGGCAAGGTAGATGCCTTCATCTCAAGCCGTATCTCGTTCAAAAGCGTATTGCCCAGATCGGGCTGGAGCAGACAGGCGTCAATATCCAGCACCTTGTTGAAGGTACCCGGCACGTGCAGCCCCAAGGCAAAGCTGGTGTCCATCTCCTGCCCGAGTTCTGAGGGCAATAGCCAACGGCGGTCCGAGGTGGAGAACTCCATCTTGTTGCGATAACCGAAGACCCGGTCGGAGGGCAAGGTAGCGTGTACCCGCACCCCTTCCATGAGGGCGATGTGCTCGAGTGATTCGGCCACATGCCGGCGCTTGTATTCGAGCTGCTTGTCGTAATCCAAGAACTGCCACTTGCAGCCCCCGCAATACCCGCTGTAGGGACAGGGCGTCTCCACCCGGTCTGGCGACGGCGTGAGGATCTCCACTGCGCGCGCCTCCGCATAGGAGCGTTTTTTCTTGAACACCCGCGCCTTGACGACATCTCCAGGCACCGCCTGGTCCACGAAGACCGTAAACCCGTCGATCTTCACAATTCCGCGGCCACCAAAGGCGATATCCGTGACCTCGATTTCGAGCTCTTGTCCTCTTTTAATTTTCATTTTATCCTAATGAATCCTTATGTGGTAGATGTCAGGTAATTCGGTACGCTCACAACCTGACCTACAAGGTTACCTTGAACACTGTAGGTCAGGTTGCGCCGATAGGTGCTACCTGACAATCATTCGGTTGTCGAAACCATTTGGAAAACCGCTATGCATACCAAGAATCACAACCAACCAGCAAGTCAAAGCCGCACGCCCATCACCTTCACCAGCGGTGCCTATGAACTAAACGGCACACTCCACTCTCCCCTTGGAACCGCCCCCTTCCCCCTGGTCATCGGCTGTCACGGCCTGCTGGCCACCGCCGACTCCCCCAAGCAGATCGCCCTGGCCGAGCGCCTCACAACTCAGGGGGTAGCCTATTTCCGCTTCGACCATCGCG
>JBNKKA010000231.1:0-5850 GCA_050291585.1 Desulfobacteraceae bacterium | reverse complement strand
CGGCGAGGCGCAGATTGAGATCAAAGACAACGTCCGCAGCAAGGACGTGTTTATCATTCAATCGACCTGTCAGCCGGTCAACGACAACCTGGTTGAACTGCTGTTGATGGTCGATGCGGTCAAGCGTGCTTCCGCCCGACGAATCACCGCCGTGATTCCCTATTACGGGTACGCCCGCCAGGACAAAAAAGTGGCTCCGCGGGTACCCATCAGCGCCAAACTGGTCGCCGATTTGCTGACTGCAAGCGGCGCCACACGGGTCATCACTATGGATCTGCACGCCGGTCAGATCCAGGGCTTCTTCAATATTCCGGTTGACAATTTATTTGCCGCCCCTGTGCTGCTGGACTATATAAAAGGCAATTTTAACAAGGATCTGGTGATAGTATCCCCGGACGCCGGCGGCGTCGAACGCGCGCGCGCCTTCGCCAAACGCCTCGATGCTGGGCTAGCTATTGTCGATAAGCGCCGTAGCGCTCCCAACCAGGCCCAGGCTATGGCCATCATCGGAGATGTTACCGATAAGACCGCTATCATTTTAGACGACATGGTGGATACTGCCGGCACCCTGACCGAGGCGGTGGGTGTGCTGTTGCGCAACGGCGCGAAAACCGTTCACGCCTGTTGCGCCCATCCGGTTCTTTCCGGCCCCGCGGTGGATCGCATCGTCGAGTCCGGTTTGACCAGTCTGGTAGCCACAGATACCATCCCTTTGAGTGAGCGGGCGGCTGCTACCGGCAAGATCACCGTGCTTTCCATCGCTGAACTTGTCGGAGAAGCCATCATACGCAGTTTCAGAGGCGATTCGGTTACCTCACTCTTTGTATAAGCAAGCGGTAAAACGCTTGCCGACATGATTTAATAAATTGTAAACATGCTTTGCTTGTCTACATGCTTACGCTTGTGATTCTGCCTTGCATGTCAACCTGCTTTGAAAAAAGCTTAACCAGCGATCCTGTTTGGCGGATGCCGATTCTGGTCGAAACCAGAGACTGTATTGACGTCGGGCCCTCTCTTTAAAAGCGGTGTTTGGGTATTCAGGTAAAAATATTACTATTTTCCGTACTGGGTCGCATGCAACCATTTTGATTTAGGTAAGGAGGACGATCTCTTGGATCTCATAAACTTCAACGTCAAGCCGCGTACCACCAAAGGCGACGGAGCGGCGAAAGCCATGCGCCGTGAGGGGATGGCTCCGGCCGTGCTCTATGGGCCCCAAACCGAGCCCGTGTTGCTGTCCATCAACAGCCACGAAATGGAAATTCTGCTCAAGACCGCCAGTGCCGGCCAGACCCTTCTGGGTATTCAGATTGAAGGTGGCGGTGCAGCTAAGCCTTCGATTATTAAAGATATGCAGCGCAACGTGCTGACCGGTGAAATCCTGCATGTGGATTTCTATGAGGTCGATATGAAGCGCAAGATCACGGTTCAGATCCCCATCGTCACCACTGGGAAATGCAAGGGGGTCGAGATGGGCGGCATGCTCCAGATCATCCGGCGCGAAGTCGATGTGCTCTGCTACCCCAACCAGATTCCCGATGAGCTCGTTTGTGACATCACCGATCTGGATGTCGGTGAATCGTTACATGTGGAAGATCTGACCCTGGCCGAAGGGATCGAGATTCCCCACGAAGCCAACTTCACCCTGCTGACCATCCTGGCCGCCAAGGCTGAGGAAGAAGAAGAAGTTGAAGAGGAAGAGGGCGAGGAGATCGCCGAGGGTGAAGAGGCCGCCGAAGAAACGGCCGCTGAATAAGAAACTGGTTGCACCGGCTATGCCGGCGTTTCGATCCTTGCCAGGAACGCCGGCGCTATCGGTTCAAGCTTTGAGAATTGTTTGGTACTCCGTATCGACCTGGTAAACCCATGGCATCCCAAACATGTATAACCATCGCCAGGTCCTGAGTGTCACCCATGCCTGAGGTCCATCTGGTGGTGGGCTTGGGCAATCCCGGGCGCAAATACGCCCACACGCGCCACAACATTGGCTTCCGGGTGATCGATCATCTCGTCCGCGCGAACAAAGCGTTCTGGCAGTTCAGCTGCGCAGATATAGTTTGCGGCCGGGGACAGATCGGTTCCGTCGACACCTTGTTGGCCAAGCCCCTGGCTTACATGAACCGCAGCGGTCCGCCGTTGCTGGCGCTCACTCAAAAATTTCGGATTCATTGCAAGGAGATGGTGGTTATCTATGACGACATCGACCTTGCTTATGGAAGAGTTAAAATCCAAGAGAAAGGGGGGAGTGGAGGACACAGAGGTTTAGGATCAATCATCGCTGCCTTTGATACGCAGAACTTCATCCGCCTGCGTCTGGGTGTCGGGCGGCCGGCGGTTAAGACGGACATCGTCGACTATGTCCTCAGCAATTTTAGTGAGGATGAAGAAGCTAAACTCGACGGGGTTCTCAACACCGCAGCCGCAGCCGTAGAGACCATACTGAACCAGGGCACGATGACGGGGATGAACGTGTTTAACAAACGAGGGGTGAACGCTGTTTAAACACTTTTTCGCCTAAACACTTCAATGGAGGAAAGAATGGAAGTTGTATTGAACAATATACCGCTGGTATGCACACTGGTTGGTGTCGTTGGTATCCTGTTTGCTATTATTTTGGCCGTCGTTGTCAAGGGCGCTCCCGCTGGTAATGAAAGAATGCAGGAGATCGCTGCTGCCATCCAGGAAGGCGCTATCGCCTACTTGAACCGCCAGATGAAAAGCATGGGCATCGCCGGCATCATCATCTTCATCGTCATTTTCGCCACCATGGGCGCCAAGACCGCCATCGGCTTTTTGATTGGTGCTGTGGCCTCTTTTTGCGCCGGTTACATCGGCATGCGTGTCAGCGTTCTGGCCAACGTTAGAACCGCTGAAGCCGCTCGCAAAGGGATGTCCGCGGGCCTCAGCATGGCCTTCAAGGGCGGCAGCGTCACCGGCATGATCGTTGCCGGCCTGGCCCTGACCTCCGTGGCTGGCTACTACACCGCTACCCATGACGTCATCGCCCTGGTGGCTCTGGGCTTTGGCGGCAGCTTGATCTCCATCTTCGCCCGTCTTGGTGGCGGTATCTTCACTAAAGGCGCCGACGTGGGCGCCGATCTGGTGGGTAAGGTCGAAGCCGGCATTCCCGAGGATGATCCCCGCAACCCGGCCACCATCGCCGACAACGTGGGCGACAACGTGGGCGACTGCGCCGGTATGGCCGCCGACCTGTTCGAGACCTATGCGGTCACCATGGTCGCCGCCATGCTCATCGGCCACCTGATCTACCCCAAAATACTGATGGCCACTGAGTTTCCCCTGGTGCTGGGCGCCATCTCCATCATCGCCTCCATGATCGCCGTCTTCTTTGTCCGTCTGGGTAAGAGCGAGTATATCATGGGCGCTCTGTATAAAGGGATGTTCGGCGCTGCCATCATCGCCGGGGTCGCCTTCTACTACGCCTGCTTCAAGCTCATGGGCGGTCTGGGCGATATCAGCCCCTTAAACATCTACTACTGCACCCTCATCGGTCTGATCCTCACCGTGGTGATCGTTATCATCACCGAGTATTATACCGGTATCTACGGTCCGGTGAAGAGCATTGCCGAAGCTTCCACCACCGGCCACGGCACCAACATCATCGCCGGTCTGGGCGTTTCCATGCAGGCCACTGCCCTGCCCGTTCTGGCCATCTGTATCTCCATCTTCATGGCCTATAAGTTTGGCGGACTCTACGGCATCGCCATGGCCGCCATCTCCATGCTCTCCATGACCGGTATGGTCATCGCCATCGATGCTTACGGCCCCATCACCGACAACGCCGGCGGAATCGCCGAAATGGCCGAGATGGACGAGAGTGTGCGCGCCGTCACCGATCCCCTGGATGCCGTTGGTAACACCACCAAGGCCGTGACCAAGGGTTACGCCATCGGCTCCGCCGGTCTGGCCGCCCTGGTGCTGTTTGCCGCCTATGTGATGGAGTTCCAGATGAGGGGCGCCAAGGGCGAGGCGATTCGCTTCGACCTCTCCGATGTGAACGTCATCATCGGGCTGTTCATCGGCGGTCTGCTGCCCTACCTATTCGCCTCCATCGCCATGAAGGCTGTTGGTAACGCCGGTGGCGCCGTGGTCGAGGAAGTTCGCCGCCAGTTCCGCGAAATTCCGGGCATCATGGAAGGTACCGCCAAGCCCGATTATGGCGCCTGCGTGGACATCGTTACCAAGTTCGCCCTCAAAGAGATGCTGGTGCCCGCCCTGCTGCCGGTGATCGCACCTCTGATCGTGGGCTTCCTGCTCGGCAAGGTTGCCCTGGGCGGCCTGCTCATCGGTTCCATCGTGACGGGTGTCTTCGTGGCCCTGTCCATGACCACCGGTGGCGCCGCTTGGGACAATGCAAAGAAGTATATCGAAGATGGTCACCTGGGTGGCAAGGGCTCCGACGCCCATAAGGCCGCTGTTACCGGCGACACCGTCGGCGACCCGTACAAAGATACCGCGGGCCCGGCTGTCAACCCGATGATCAAGATCCTCAACGTCGTCGCTCTGCTCATGGTGCCCTTCCTGATGTAAGCACCTTCGAGTCCGGGGCTCGATGAGTCCATTGTACCCATAGGGGTTGGCGCAAACCTGCGCCAACCCCTTTTTTATTGATTATTGCGGGTTACAGTGCTAATAATTATATGTCCGATACGAATGCGGAAACGACGACACACTGGTGGGTAAATGGTTGACAATGGTTCTGAAAATAACGCTGCAGCCGAGCCCGAAGCGCTAAAACGCTTTGAAATCGGCGATCTGGCTGTCTATCCGGCCCATGGGGTCGGACGCATTGAGGCCATTGAATCGCGTGTCATTAACGGCGAAACGCATGACTTCTACATTCTCAAGGTGATCGAAAATGGCATGGTCATTATGATCCCCACTTGGAATGTTGCCTCCGTAGGCTTGCGCGATGTCATCAGCGCAAAAGAGATTCCCAAGATCTACCGCGTGATGACCGAAAAACCAGACATCAATATTGACAACCAAACCTGGAATCGGCGCTACCGCGAATATATGGACAAAATTAAGACCGGTTCGCTTTACGAAGTTGCCGAAGTGTTCCGGGATCTCTCCCTGCTCAAACACACGAAAGATCTCTCTTTTGGCGAACGAAAACTCTACGACACGGCCCAGGGGCTGCTTGTCAAAGAGTTGTCCACCGCCAAGCAATCGGATGAAAAGGCGATTGCTAAGGAGATCGATGATCTCTTCCTCCCTGAAGAGAAATAACTACCACTTTTACCATGCCCGGTGAACGGGACATTCATCTGCAGGCCCTCTCCAAGGACGCGGATCTGCGCCTCGACGTCTACCTAAGTGAACACCTTTCTGAATCCAGTCGGTCTATGGTGGCGCGTTTGGTAAAAACCGGCGCCATCAGAGTAGATGGACGCCTGGTCAAACCCTCCTATCGCTTGGATGGCAGCGAAGTCATTGAGGGCCGTCTGCCCGAACCCAAACACTTGGTAGCAGCTCCCGAGGCACTCTCCCTTGAGATCTTGTACGAAGATCGCGATATCATCGTCCTCAATAAGGCTGCCGGTATGGTGGTGCATCCAGCACCCGGCCACCATACCGGTACCCTCGTCAACGCCCTATTGTACCATTGTGCGGACCTCAGCGGCTCTGGGGGCGATATTCGGCCAGGGATTGTTCATCGTCTGGATAAAGACACCTCTGGCGTCCTCCTCATTGCAAAAAACGAAGTCAGCCAGCGTCGGCTGTCCGACCAGTTCAAGGCTCGCGAGACACGCAAATGGTATCGCGCCATTGTGGTGGGCGCTCCCAAAACAAATACGGGCCGCTGCGAGGACCCCATCGGGCGTC
>JBNKKA010000230.1:0-5961 GCA_050291585.1 Desulfobacteraceae bacterium | reverse complement strand
CCCGCTTTCACCTCTATCTGCCCGCCACCAGAAAGACCCGCCAGCCGGAGGACCAGCCCCTACCAATAGCGGCCTACATGGGTAGCGGCGAAGCGATCCTGGTCGTGGACGATGTGGCCGAACAGCGCGAGATCGCCGGCCAGATCCTCTCGGCATTAGGCTATGGCGTCACCACCGTAGCCAACGGCAAAGCCGCCCTGACCCTCTTGGAAACCCACCCGGTCGATCTGGTTGTCATCGACATGCTCATGCCCCCGGGGATTGACGGTCTTGCGACCTACCGCCGCATCGCCGAGCGTCACCCCGGGCAGAAGGCCATCATCGTCAGCGGCTACTCCCACAACGAACGTGTGCGCCAGGCCCAACGCCTGGGCGCCGGCCAGTTCATTCAGAAACCCTATCGCCTGGAGACTCTGGGAATGGCCGTCCGCCGGGAACTGGACGGAGATCGGACCGACCATGAAACGCCGGGGAGCTAGCCTGCGCCGGACAAGCCACGGGAGGTTTCGATCCATCCGCCTGTGGTGGATGGTGCTGGGGGTGGGACTCGTGGTGGGAATCACCGCTCTGGGGCTCAGCCTCTCCATGAAAAGGGTGCTGGATCTGAACCTCAGCGACGGGGAACTGGCTCGCGTGGGAAAACGCTTCTTCCGCAACGAATGTGGCAATGATCCGGACAAGCTGACCCATTGGAACCCGGGGGAAGGCTTCATCTCCCTGGGCATCCTGCACATGCTCTGGTATCCCGGCGGCGTGGCGGAGACCTATCGACAGACCTTCCCCGACTTCGTGCGCTTCTGCCGGACGCAGGGCCAGCCGACGCCAACCTGGATCGAGGATGCCCTCCGCACCGGCTGCCCCTGGCCCGACCGGGCCGCTTTCTACAACCAGTTCGACGGTGATCTGGCCCGCTCCCTGAGGGACTTTCTGGGTACGACCACCGCCCTCCAGGCCGCCTTCGCCCACCAGCGCCTGGTGTCCGGTCTGAAACCCCTGCTCGCCCAGGCCGGCATCCCCCAGCGCCTGGGGCTGGCAGTCAGGCTCTTCTGGCTGGGCCGCAGCGCCGGCGGCGTCTTTGCCCTCATCGACTACGTCAACTTCAAGGGCGAGGGACTCAGCCCCAAGGAACGCTATCAAGGCCAAGGCTGGGGATTGCTCCAGGTGCTCGAGAAGATGCCCTTACCGACATCTCCCCGAAATGCTCTGGAAGCCTTTGTGAGCGCCGCCAAAGCCGTATTGACCCAACGGGTGGCCAACGCCCCCGATCCAGTCAAAGAACGACGCTGGCTACCCGGCTGGCATAAGCGGCTGGACACCTACCTGACGCCCATTGCGCAAACGTTCTAAATATTCCGATTGGCCTGCCAAGGCCTGATGGCGTCACTCGACCTCCATTGGTTTGGCGGCCTTGTTGGGAGTTTGGTAAAGATCAGGATGGCAAACACAGATCAAAATAAAGATCCGCTTTAGTCAGCCCCGATGATGAAAGCCGAAGATATCCAAAAAATAGAACTGGGCCCCCGGCAGCTGTATCTATTCGATCTTGAGGACCGCACTTTAGCAGACCAGGAGCAAGTCATGGCCTGTCTCACCGCCTGGGTTCAGGCGCACGGAGAGGCGGAGGTGATCGCCTTCACCCGGTCCACCGTCGACGCGCTGGCCTTACCCGCCTTAACGGTCCTGCAACACCTTTTCTGGCTGGCCCAGGATCTGAAGATCCAATTCATTTACGCCGACAAGGCGATCTCACCCAATGAGGCGCGGACCCTCTTGATCCGCTCACCGCAATGGCCGGTGCAGGTGGTGCTTAACCAGTCGGTTGAGGCGCAAGTTTTTAATCACGTCAAGCGCTTGCTTGGGCAGATAAATGAAAAAAGCGGTGCGGAGGAGCCCCGGGACGAAACCGAACTGGCCCGCCGCCTGGCCCGGAAAATCCGTGAATGGAAACGCCGTCTCGAATCCTGTCAAATCCTCGCCCGCGAATCTGCTTTCCCCGGCGAGGCGGAGATCGACAGCGGGCTGGCCTTCATCCGTTCCATCTCTGGGAAACTGGATGCCCTATCCCTCATCCACGCTTTCTTCGAACACAGCGAAGCCCTTGCCCGGCTGGAGGCGGAGGTCAAAACACTAGCCACTTTTTACAACGAACACGGCGATTTGTGGCGACGACTAGTCCAATTCGCCCGACGGGCCACAGAAACCCTGGCCACGACCGAATTAGAGGCAGATATCGCCGCCGCTTATGAACGCTTCAAACAGATTTTATCAAATCCTCGGCCTTATGATCAGGTAGACGAGGCCTGCCGCCTGCTTGGAATACTAAGGCCCGCCCATGACCGAATTGTCGTGCAATTGACGGAAGCGTGTCGTCAAGAGGGACGCTCTAGAGCAAAAGCCCTGATCCAGAAAATGAAATCCCATCTGGACAAGCATGCAGCAGGCGATGATATGCGTAACCGGTCCCTTTACGGACTGCGCCAGCGGTTAAAGGCCATTGAGGTCTCGCCCACGATGGCCCGCATAAAGCGCCAGGTGCGCGCCGCAGAGGAGGCCTATGAACTTTTTCGGGATGAGGTTGCCTGCTTATAGTCCACCACTCCCGCCGCCATCCCAGGCCCTGTTTCACGTCAACTTGCCGCTCTCCCGAAGGGCCACCACACTGTCCTCTTCATCCAAACACCAATAGGGGGCCGATTCGACCACGGGCAGATCGCTGAGGTCCACTGCCAGGCTGTTGACCAGAGCGGACAAGAACACCAGGATAAGGCATGCAAAATCCGCCTGTCAGGTCATTAATTCGGGAAACCGCTTCAGTCAATCGTAACCAAAGCCGAGAACAAAACTGCCCCCTCAGATTGAGATCGGCATACAGGCGACAGGCAGTTGGGAAGCGATTTCTGGCACTGAAAAAACCGCATCCGCCTGAATGGAATCATGAGCCGACCATCTGACATATGTGAGACTGGCGCTATTTGGAAATGAGAGACTATATAACCACAATAGGCGATAAACTCGGATGGCCCAAAGGGCAGGAAGGAACCCTGGCGTATTGGCGTGAAAGAAATCTCCTGGTTGGATATTTGATTGCCTTCCTGGTGCTCCCGATGGCGGCCTTCATTACCGCGCTGGGCTATCAAATCCGGGAAAGTTATTATTTAACGCTCGTCATCGAGATATGCGCCCTATCGTGGTTAGTCATCGTTTTTATCTCAAGAGGCCGTATTTCCTATTTTTATAGATCCGTTGTCGTCGTTGCTGCTGTATACCTGGCATCGATCATGACGCTTTATGAATGGGGCCCCAACTCGGTCGCCGCTGCCGAATTTGTAGCTGTTTGCGCCTTTGCCGCTATAATGTTTGGTATCAAGGGCGCGGCCGTCTCCACGGCAATGATCGCATTGACCCTTGCTGTTTTTGGCAAACTGATCGCGTCAAACTCCATGGCTTGGGGCGTCGAGCAGATGAGCATGGCGCGTTATCCCGGATGGTGTCTATGGCTGTTGTTATGGTCGTCGACCACCGCCTTTTGCACAGCCATCATCTCTACGGGATTGGACCGCTCCATAACCAAGGAGCAACGCTTGCGGGCATCGCTCGAAGACCTGGTCGCCCAACGGACCCAATCTCTTCAGGAAGCCAATCATCATCTGAAATTGGAAAATGAACAACGCCAATTGACAGAAGAAGCGTTGAGTCAAAGTGAGGAACGTTTCAGAGAGATGGCCGAACTTCTACCGGGGGCCATCGTTGAAACGAAGGCCGACCTGAAGATCTCTTATCTCAATCAATATGGTTTGGAGTTCTTCGGATACCATGAAGCGGTCATTGCAAATCATTTGAATGGATTGGATTTGATTCATCCGGAGGACAGGGAGAACGCCCGGGACCGGCTGACCGAGCGCCTCGTCGACAAGCCGCTGACCGACACCGAATACCGAGTGATAAAAAAAGATCAGACAAGCGCATGGGTGCTGCTGAACGCCTCCCCGTTATTGAAATCAGGCGTGTTTACGGGCATACGCGCCATCATTACCGACATCAGCAAGCGCAAACACATAGAGAAGGAACGAGAGAAACTTATTACCGAATTGCAAGCCGCTTTGGCAGAAATAAAAGAACTGCGCGGATTCCTGCCCATTTGTTCAAGATGCAAAAAAATCAGGAACGATGAGGGCTATTGGCAGCAGATCGAAACCTATATCAGCGACAGAACTGACGCCCAATTCTCCCATGGTATCTGCCCTGAATGCATAGCGGTGATCTATCCAAACATGGATATTGACGATGATTGAACAGCGTCAACGCCTGATTCTCTGCCGCTGACGGCGACCCAAAAAGAGAAACGGCGCTTGGGGACACACAGCGCCGTTTTGCTCTTGATGATGTCGGGCACATTGGCCGGTGATCTCCGGCTTGTCTCAGGAAACCTTGCGGGCGTCCAGCCCCAGGGCCTCGCGTTTGGACTCTATATGCCCGCGAAGGAGAAGGGCCGCTTTTTCAGGGTCGGGCTCCACGGCGAAACTGGCCCCCACCACATCCTTGAGGCCTTCGGTGAGAAGCCCGACCACATTCATGGAGCCGGTCACGGGCGGCATGGGGCCAAGGTGGGTAGTGACCCCCGAAGCCACAAAATAGGCGGCGATGGTGACCGCTTTTTCCGAGTACCACTCGGGCGCGGATCCGGCCACGGGCAGGTCGCTGAGGTCCACCCCCAGGCTTTCGGCCAGGGCCGAAAGGAGCACCAGGATGCGGACATTGTCCACGCAGCTGCCCAGGTGCAGCACCGGGGGGATCCCCAGGCTGCCGCAGACCGCCTTGAGACCCGGGCCGGCCATCTCGACAGCCTCGGGTAGTTTGTAGCCCGCCTTGGCGTTGGCCACGGACACACAGCCGGTATCCACCACCAGAATATCATTCTCGATGAGGCGGCGGGTGAGGGTGACGTGGCCGTGGTCGTGGAGGATCTTGGGGTTGTTGCATCCCACGATACCCACGGCGCCGCGGATCTGGCCGCTTTTAATGGCCTCTATCAGCGGATCCGGCGTGCCCCCCAATGCGCCCAGAATCGTCTCCACCGAAAAGCCGCCCACGGCGGCCTGGGGCGCCACGGGGATATAGACCTCCTTGCGCCGGCCGAAATTGGCAATGGCGCTCTTCACCAGACCGATAGCCAGTTCGGCGGCGTTGTGGGGATGGAACTCATGGTGGTCCATGCCGGGGAAACGCGCCTTGTCGCTGGTGGAGATCATCTGGGTATGGTAGCTGGCCGCCACCGTGCCGATGGCGGGCATGATGCATTGGTAGTCGACAATCATCATCTCCACCGCACCGGTGGAGAGAATCAGCTCGGTCATGAGGTGGTTGCCGGCCATGGCGATGCCCCGCCGCATGAGCAGTTCATTGCCTGTGCAGCAGAGCCCCACCAGGTTGATGCCCGCGGCCCCCTGTTCCTTGGCCTGGGCCAGGAGATCGGGGTCCTGGCAGGCGGCCGAGACCATCTCCGAGACCACCGGGTTGTGGCCGTGGACCACGATATTGACCTGATCCGCCTTCAGGACCCCCGCATTGACCGTGGTGGGCCGCGGGGTGGGCACGCCGAAGAGGATGTCGGACACCTCGGTGGCGATCATGGAGCCACCCCAGCCGTCCGAGAGGGCGTTGCGCAGCCCCTGGAGGAGCAGGCTCTGCCAACCATTGTCCACGCCCATGTGGGTGCGGTGGAGGGTCTCCGATGTTTCCCGGTCGATCCCCCGCGGCGTGATGCCGAGTTCGTCCCACAGGGCCCGCCGCTTGGCCGGTGCGCGCTTGACCAGGGTGATCGCCTTGCGGCGCATGCCGTAGTCCTCCATCATGGCATCGGCCAGTTCGCCGGCGACCTCCAGGGCGGGCTTGTCTTCAACTGCGACGCCGTACTCCACGGCCAGGCGCTTGAGCTTGGCCTCCTCGCGGATCTTATACCCC